>JAHJOG010000323.1 GCA_018820395.1 Gammaproteobacteria bacterium
GTGAAGGCGATCAGCGTACCGGCATTGGCGAGCGCCGCGATCTCGTCGATCGGCAGCAGGCCGGCGATGATCGCGACCAATATGGCGGTCACCATCGTGATCCGGGCAGGCGTGCCGCGCTTGGAGATCTTGGCGAGGCTTTGCGGCAGGAAGCCGTCGCGCGCCATGACCAGGAAGATGCGGCTCTGGCCATAGAGGAAGCCCAGCAGCACAGTCGGCAGGGCGATGACGGCAGCGATGGCGACGATGCGCGCCACGCTGCCCTGGCCCATTTCGCGCAGGATCAGCGCCAGTGGTTCCGGGCTGTCGGCGAAGCGGGTGAAGGGCATGGCGCCGATCGCGGCGGCGGCGACAGCCACATAGATGAGCGTGCAGGCGACCAGCGATCCGACGATGCCGATGGCCAGGTCGCGTTCCGGATTCTTGGCTTCCTCCGCTGCGGTCGAGATGGCGTCGAAGCCGTAAAAGGCGAAGAAGATGATTGCGGCGGCTGCCATGACGCCGCGCTCGACCCCGTCCGGTCCCATATGCTTGGCAAAGCCGAAGGGCATGAACGGTTCCAGATTCTGGGCGTCGAAGGCGGGCAGGGTGAACCAGACGAACAGGCTCAACGTCGCGATCTTGATGAGCACCAGCAGGCTGTTCAGCCGCGCGCTTTCATGCGTACCGAGCATCAGCAGCCCGGCGACGACGGCGATGATGAAGATGGCGGGCAGGTTGATGAGGCCGCCCAGCTCCGGCCCCTGCGTCAGCGCTTCGGGAAAGCCTATCGCGGTGAGCAATGGCGCGGCATAGCCCGACCAGCCAACCGCGACGGTCGATACGACAAGGCTATATTCGAGGATCAGGCTCCACCCCACGATCCAGGCGATGCCTTCGCCCAGCACGACATAGGAGTAGCTGTAGGCGCTGCCCGCTGCGGGCATCATGGTCGACAGTTCGGCATAGGCCAGGGCCGCACAGGCGCAGACCAGTCCCGCCAGGGCGAAACTGATCATCACCGCCGGGCCCGCCAGCCCCGCGCCCACGCCGATCAGGGTCAGGATGCCGGTGCCGACGATGGCCCCGACGCCCAGCGCCAGCAGGTGCGGCCAGCTCAGGGTGGCCTTCAGCCTCGGTCCGTCCGACGCCTGGTGCATCGCGTCGATCGACTTGCGCCGGTTCCAGAAGGCCATTCGCTTACTCCCCCGATGGCCCTTGCCGGACCGATTTCGCGGCGATGCTAGACCGCCCTGCGGCGAACCGGAACACCGGGCGGAAATCCCTTGCATCCCCGCGCCGATGTCTCTATCTCCGCCCCCTTCGCCGGGCGTCCCTCATGACCGCGCGACGATGGTACGGGTGATTAGCTCAGTTGGTAGAGCAGCTGACTCTTAATCAGCGGGTCGTAGGTTCGAACCCTACATCACCCACCATCATTCCTCAATAAAATCAACAAATTAGGCCCTCGCTACTTGGGCCAGGCTTGGCGCTCAGTCGCATAGGACGGCGATTAGGACGGCGATTAGGACGGTAGATTCCAGCTGGGATCACCGGCCAGGCCTGGCGTCGCTTCACCGTAGATATCCGACCGCGAGGTGGCAGATAGCGCAAGGCCGCGCTTCCGGTCAGACTCGCGCCCCTCGTTTTCGAATCACGGGCGTCAGGCGGCTTCAGAGCATGTCAAATTCAACCGATTTCCCCGCACGGCCTCGCTTTTTGCGGACGCCGGAGGCCGGCCATTTTCTGGGCCTCTCAGGCCGAACTCTGGAGAAGCATCGGACCTACGGAACCGGGCCGACCTATCGAAAGATTGGCGGGCGAGTTGTCTACGCAGTGCGCGATCTGGAAGCCTGGGCCGATCTCGGCCTGCAGACCTCGACCGGAGAGTCCACGAGCCAGATCCGCCCTGCCAAACCCCAAAACGATGGCCATGCCACGATCTGAGGCGAGACCTTGAGGTCGTGGACAGGTCAGAGCAGTGCGCCGCTGAATACCTGAGGCGTTTGGATCTTGGCTCTGTCCTCTACGAGCCGATGGGAACGTTCCGCCGGACCTCCTCTTAGGTTGAAGCATCGCCGTTGAAGCGCGACGCCTGAATCAGAACTTCGAATGGGAGGGCGGCTACCAGGGGCTGGAGACCATCGAGTGGCGGAGAAAGCCCGATCCTCACTAGCGCCAGGACGGCCTGAACTGTCTCTCCTCGGGTGGCCATGTCGGAGCTGGCGGTCTACGAGAGCTTTGGCGGGTCCCGGAACGATAGGCGCCAATCGAGAGCCAGGGGACGCCATGAGCGTCGGCGGCGATTGACGGTGAAACGCCGGGCTTCAACACAGAAGTTCCTGGCCCGCCCCCTCCTCATGCACGCGCTCACTCCGGGTCGATCAGCCCGATCCGCACTGCACAGGCCACGGCCTCGATGCGGGTCCTGACCCGTAACTTCGCACAGACCTTCATGAAAAAGCTGATGAAACGCCATGGCCGCGCCAGGGCGATCACCACTGACGGCCTGCGCTCCTACAA
>JAHJOG010000068.1 GCA_018820395.1 Gammaproteobacteria bacterium
AGCACGGGTTCGCCCGAACCATGGCGTGGCAACTCGCCGACTCGGGCACCGTCGAGTCTGGTGATGGCTGCACGGTGGCGCTTTCGCTGCGCGACACCGAGGCCACGCGTGCGATCTGGCCGCACGCTTTCGCCGCGCGCCTCACGGTGAAGCTTGCCCCCCGGTCGCTGCACATCGCACTCGACATCGAGAACACCGGTGATGGCCCCCTGTCCTTCACGGCTGCGCTTCACACGTATCTGCGCGTGGCCGACATCGCCGCTGCTGCGCTTCAGGGCCTCGCCGGTGCCCGCCGGTGGGATGCGGTGCGAGATGTCCACGAAAATGATGCGGCGCCCGAACTGCGCTTCGGCGCCGAATTCGATTGCGTCTATCAGGCCGCCGCCACGTCCTTGCGGCTCGTTCAGCCCACGGGCGCGATGGAGATATCCCAAAGCGCAAATTGCACGGAGACCGTGGTCTGGAATCCCGGCCCTGTCCTGAGCGCAAGCCTGGCGGATCTTCCCGATGACGGATGGCGCCACATGGTGTGCGTCGAAGCGGCACGCATCGACGAACCCGTGCTGCTGGCCCCAGGTGCATCCTGGCAAGGCTGGCAGCGTCTCATCGCGTCCTGAACGGCGGTCTTCTTCCCATGCTTGCCAAGCGAATCATTCCTTGCCTCGACGTCACCGGCGGCCGCGTCGTCAAGGGCGTGAACTTTCTCGAGTTACGTGACGCCGGCGATCCGGTCGAAATCGCCGCGCGCTACAACGCCCAGGGGGCGGACGAACTGACCTTCCTGGACATCACCGCGACGAGCGATGCCCGCGATCTCATTCTCCCGATCATCGAAGCCGTGGCTTCGGAGGTCTTCATTCCCCTGACCGTGGGCGGCGGCGTCAGGACCGTCGAGGACGTGCGCCGGCTGCTCAACGCCGGTGCGGACAAGACGAGCTTCAATTCGGCAGCGATCGCGAACCCGCAGGTCATCGAGGCCGCTTCCGGAAAATACGGCGCGCAATGCATCGTCGTCGCCATCGATGCCAAGCGCCGGACGCCCGAAGAAGCCCAGGCGCGGGGCGCCGGGTGGGATGTCTACAGCCATGGGGGCCGCAAGAACACCGGCATCGACGCCGTGAAATGGGCGATCGACATGGCGCGCCGCGGCGCCGGTGAGATTCTGCTCACCAGCATGGACCGGGACGGCACGCGCAGCGGCTTCGATCTGGAGCTCACACGCGCCGTGAGCGACGCGGTCGAAGTGCCGGTCATCGCTTCCGGCGGGGTGGGCAGCCTCGACGACCTTGCAGACGGCATTCGGCTGGGCGGCGCGGACGCGGTGCTGGCGGCGAGCATCTTTCACTATGGGCAGCACACCGTGGCCGAGGCCAAGGCGCGCATGGCCGAGCGCGGAATCCCCGTGCGGCTCTGAGCTGGCGGATTCGCGCACAATGCGCTCATGAACTGGCTCGATGAAGTGAAATGGGACGCCAATGGCCTCGTGCCGGTGATCGCCCAGGAGCAGGGTAGCAACGACGTGCTCATGTTTGCGTGGATGAATCGCGAGGCCCTTGCCAAGACAGCCGAGACCGGGCGCGCCGTCTATTTCAGCCGCTCGCGCGGCAAGCTGTGGTTCAAGGGCGAAGAGTCCGGCCACGTCCAGACCGTGCACGGCATCCGCATCGACTGCGACAACGACGTCCTGCTGCTCAAGGTGACCCAGCAGGGCCACGACCCGGGCATTGCATGCCACACGGGGCGTCACAGCTGTTTTTTCAGCCGCTACGAAGATGGGAAGTGGCTCGTGACCGAGCCGGTCTTGAAAGATCCCGCTTCGATCTATACATCGTCCCATGGCCACAGTTGACTCGACGCTCCAACTAGAAGGTGCGCTTGCGCGCCTTGCTGCTGTCATAGAGAGCCGGCTGCCCGATCGCGGAGGCGACCCCGAGTCGAGCTACGTGGCACGACTGCTCCACAAGGGGCCAGAAGCGTTCCTCAAGAAGATCGGGGAAGAAGCCACCGAAGTGGTCATGGCCGCCAAGGACGCCGACCACGGCGGCGACCGAACGAAGGTGGTGAACGAAATGGCCGATCTGTGGTTCCATTGCATGGTGGCGCTGGCGCACTATGGGTGGCGTCCCCAAGATGTGGTGGCCGAGCTCGAACGTCGCGCCGGCACCAGCGGCATCGAGGAAAAGGCGCTGCGCAAGGCGCAGGCCCGCGAGGGCAGCGGGACTGGTGCTTAGAGAAGCCGCCGATGCAACCAAGAACTGAGAGGACATCATGACCAACGACATCGTGACCGTGGAACCCGACGATTCGCTCAAGACGTGGGGCTGGGTCAGTTATGTGCTGCATCTGATCGTGGCCGTGGCGGCCGTGCTGCCCGGCGCACAGGCGTCCATCGCGCTGCTGCTGCTTGCTCTGGTGATCGATCTCGTCAAGCGCCAGGATGCGGAAGGCACTTGGCAAGCGTCGCACTTCAGTTGGCGGATCCGCTCCGTGTTGTGGGCCGGTGTGCTCTACATCGTGACTTCGTGGCTCTGGTTGCTGTTTTTGGTGCCAGGGTGGATCGCGTGGGGTCTGATTTCGCTCTGGTTCCTCTATCGCATCGTCAAGGGCATGGTCCGCATGAGCGCGGGCCGTTCGATGGAGCCCGCCCATGGCGTCTGAACGCGCGACGGATCCAGATTGCATCTTCTGCAAGATCGTCGAAGGAAAGATCCCTTCGCGGAAGGTCTTCGAAGACGACGACCTGATCGCATTCCACGACATCGCCCCGTGGGCACCGGTCCATTTCATGATCGTGCCGAAGCGACATATCCCCTCCATGGCTCAGGTAACGTCCGATGATGCGGCCCTGCTGGGCAAGATCATGACGCTCGCACCCAAGCTGGCACTCGAGCAGGGCTGTCGCCCTTATCCCGAAGGCGGCTACAGGATCGTGGTGAACACGGGCGCCGAAGGGGGCCAGGAAGTGCAGCATCTCCATGTTCATGTCATGGGTGGCCCGCGGCCCTGGCTCAAGGGGTGATTTCAGATCAGCGCGGTGCGTGCGCGCGCGGCGACTAAAATTGCAGACATTCTTCAGGAGTAATCCATGGGTTCTTTTTCCATCTGGCACTGGTTGATCGTGCTGCTCGTCGTCGTGATGATTTTCGGCACCAAGAAACTCCGCAACATGGGTTCAGACCTCGGTGGTGCAGTGAAGGGATTCAAGGACGGAATGAAAGACGGTTCGTCCGACGACGTGCCGCCGGCGGCACCCAATCCACAGGTGACCGGCCACTCGGCCGCAGACAAGTCGACCATCGACGTCGAAGCGCGCCAGAAGTCCTGATGCCAGATCTCGCGTGATCGATCTCGGAATCTCGAAGCTTGCGCTGATCGGCGCCGTGGCGCTGATCGTGATCGGGCCTGAAAAGCTGCCCCGTGTCGCGCGAACGGTCGGCACCTTGCTTGGCAAGGCGCAGCGCTACGTCAACGACGTCAAGGCCGAGGTCAACCGGTCGATGGATCTCGACGAACTGCGCAAGATGAAGGACACCGTGCACGAGGCGGCCCGCGATGTCGAGCAAAGTATTCACGCGGGCGCAAGCGACTTCGAAAAGCAGTTCTCGGAAAGCGGCCAAACCCTTTCGGATCTGGCCGAGCCGGAGCCGACCTTTCCTGAATACAAACATCCGCGCAAGAACTGGCGGCTCAAGCAAGGCGCCACGCCGCAATGGTACAAGGCGCGCAACGGCGTCCGTACCAAAGCGCTCTCAGGCGCTGCGCGCGTGGCGCGCTTCCGGCCGCACAAGATCAACTAGCCGCAATGCCGGTGTCGCCCGCGCGAGCGCGCGTTCAATCTCTTTCGACCGCAGCGTCAACCCATGGCCGACATCCCGGATAAGAACAAAGAAGACGACGAACTCGCCGGCACCGAGCAGCCATTCGTTCAGCACCTGATGGAGTTGCGCGACCGGCTGCTGTACTGCGTCTACGGCCTGGCGATCGCCGGCATTCTGCTGTCGTTCTGGCCGGGCCCGAGCGGCCTGATCGACCTGATCGCAGTGCCGATCCGCGCGCACATGCCGCACGACGCCAAACTGATCGCGGTGGGCGTGTTCTCACCCTTCTTCGTGCCGCTCAAAGTGCTCGCGATGACGGCGGTACTGCTCGCGCTGCCGTGGCTGATGTACCAACTGTGGATGTTCGTCGCGCCTGGGCTCTACAGCCACGAAAAGAAGTTTGCGTTGCCCTTGATCTTCTTCGGCAGCCTGTTGGCGTACGCGGGCATCGCGTTCGTGCAGTTCTTCGTGCTCGACAAGATGTTCGGCTTCATCCAGCGGTTCACGCCGGCGTCCGTGGCGGCAACGCCGGACATCGCTTCCTACGTCGAAGCCATCCTGTCTCTGTACATTGCCTTCGGCGTGGCGTTCCAGGTGCCGATCGTGGTCATGTTGCTGGTCAAATTCGAAATGGTCACCGTCGAAAAGCTTCGGTCGTTTCGCGGTTATTTCATCGTCGTGGCGTTCGTCGTCGCAGCTGTGCTGACGCCACCCGACGTGATCTCGCAACTCTCACTGGCGATTCCGATGTGCCTGCTCTACGAGGTGGGCATTCTGGGTGCGCGTTATTTCTCAAGGCACAGCAAGGCACCCGAGGAAAGTACCGATACCGCGCCGCCTTGAGGGCGCGGTCGTCGCTGCTATTCCGTCTCGCCCGGAACGCGCCGGACCGGCGTCTTGGGGCGTAAGCCGGGCGTCACATCGAGTTCCAGCTTGTCGTTGCCGCGCTGAAGGGCGAAGCGTGTCGCGTTGCCTGGCTTGAGCCCCGAGACTGCCGTCAACAGTTCCTGCACGTTGCGGACTTCAGCGTCGCCCACGCCGGTGACCACGTCGCCTGGCCGGATGCCCGCCTTCGCAGCGGGGCCGTCCTGCAAAACGCCCGTGATGATGACGCCGGTGCGCGTCTTGACGCCAAACGTTTCGGCAAGCTCCGTCGACAGGTTGTTGGGCTCGACGCCGATCCAACCGCGCGTGACCTTGCCTTCCTTGACGATGCTTTCCAGCACCAACTTGGCGGTCGACACCGGAATGGCAAAGCCGATGCCCATGCTGCCCCCGGAACGGGAATAGATGGCGGTGTTGATGCCTTCGAGGTTGCCGTTCACGTCGACCAGCGCGCCGCCCGAATTGCCCGGGTTGATCGCTGCGTCCGTCTGGATGAAGTTCTCGAAGGTGTTGATGCCGAGCTGGTTGCGGCCGAGGGCCGAGACGATGCCGCTGGTCACGGTCTGTCCGACCCCGAATGGATTTCCAATGGCCAAGACCTGGTCGCCCACCTGCAGCGAATCCGAATTGCCCAGCACGATGGCCGGCAGCTTGTCGAGTTCGATCTTGAGCACCGCGAGGTCGGTGTCCGGATCGGTGCCGATGACCTTGCCGCGCGCCTGGCGGCTGTCGTTGAGGGTGACTTCGATCTCGTCGGCGCCCTCGACCACGTGGTTGTTGGTCAGGATGTACCCGTCCGCGCTGACGATTACGCCGCTGCCCAATCCCATCTGGGGTTGATCGCCCTGGTCGCCGAAGAAGAAGCGAAACCAGGGGTCGTCGCTGCGTGGATGGCGTCGTGCCGCCTTGCTGGTGTTGATGCTGACAACGGCCGGTGACGCCTTCTTGGCAGCGCCACTCAGGCTGCCGGCCGCGACCGCGTTCAGTGCGGCTGGGGGAGCCTCGAGCACAGACACCACGCCGCCGAGCGAGCCGCTGCGCTGCCCGATCCAATCGGGTTTCAGCGTCGCAACGACAAAGTAGCCGGCCAAAAGGACGGTCACGGCTTGGGCAAATAGCAGCCAGGTGCGTTTCATGGGCAAGGAGGGAGGCAGAACGAATCGTCGATTGTCGCCGAGCGCCAGGCTGAGACAATCGGACGATGAGCACGACCCGTCACGAATTGCTGCACGCTTTCGATCTGTTGCTCGGCCCGGAGCGTTTCAAGGACTACGGCCCGAACGGCCTGCAGGTCGAGGGCCGCACCAAGGTGCGCAAGATCGTCTCGGGCGTCACTGCCAGCCGCGCCTTGATCGAGGCGGCGATCCGCGCCGACGCGGACGCGATCTTCGTGCACCACGGCTTGTTCTGGCGCGGCCAGGATGCACGGATCGTCGGTTGGATGAAACAGCGCCTGGGTCTGTTGCTGGGCGACGATGTGAACCTGTTCGCCTACCATCTACCGCTCGACGCGCATCCGGAACTGGGCAACAACGCGCAGCTTGGCCTGAAGCTTGGCTTTGCGGCGCATGCCGGCTCGGCCGGCCGCTTCGGCGAGCAGGAACTCGGCTTTCTCGGCGCTCGCACCGACGGGGGGAGCTATCCGGATGCGAAGGCGCTTGCTGCGCATGCTGAACAGGTGCTCGGCAGGCCCGTGACACTGGTCGAGACCCCGTCCCGCGCAATCAAGAACGTGGCGTGGTGCACCGGCGGGGCGCAGGGTTACTTCGAGGCCGCGATCGCCGCAGGCGCAGATGCTTTCATCACGGGAGAGATCTCGGAGCCCCAGGCGCACTACGCACGTGAGACAGGCGTGGCTTACCTGGCTTGCGGACACCATGCCACCGAGCGCTACGGCGCGCCCGCGGTGGCGGCGCACGTGGCTGCGCAACTCGGACTGCAGCACGAGTTCATCGACATCGACAATCCGGCGTGACCAACGATCTGCTTCCCATCGCCATCACACTCGGCGACCCTGCCGGCATCGGGCCGGAAATCATCGCCAAGGCATTTCGCGATGCGCCCGACGAGACGACCGCCTGCTTCGTCGCCGGTGACGTCGGCACCGTTCGCCGCGCATGTCAGGCGCTGGCGACGGCAGGGCGCCCCGCGATGCCCGTGGCTGAAATAGACGCGCCGGCCGATGTGCTCCGGGTGCCGCCACGGTGCGTTCCCGTGCTGCAGGTCGTCGCACCGCCGGTGCTGCCGATCGCGGTCGGGCAGGTGAGTGCAGCGGCCGGGCGCATCGCGGCTGAATGCGTTCTATGGGCCGCCCGGTCCGCGCTCGCGGGCGAAGTGGCTGCCATCGTCACGGCCCCGCTGCACAAGGAGGCGCTGGCGGCCGCGGGCTATGCCTTTCCGGGGCACACCGAGCTGCTGCAGGCCGAGGCGGCCGCACACCTTTCGCTCGCGACCTCGGAGCTCCCGGTGCGCATGATGCTGGCCAACGACGAGTTGCGGACCGTGCTGGTCAGCATCCACATGTCCTTGCGTGACGCGATCGCAGCGGTCACTTTCGACAACGTGCTCCAGACGCTGCGCATTTCGCACCGGGCCCTTGGCGCGCTGCTCGGTCGCACTCCCAGACTCGGTGTGGCCGGCCTCAACCCGCACGCAGGCGAGGGAGGTCTTTTCGGGAGCGAAGAACGCGACATCATTGCACCCGCGATCGAAGCGGCGCGTTCCGAAGGCATCGATGCAGACGGACCGTACCCGCCCGACACGATCTTCATGCGGGCGCGCGGGGGATCGGGTCTGTCTGGCGGCTTTGATGCCGTCATTGCGATGTACCACGATCAGGGGCTGATTCCGGTCAAGTACCTCGGCGTCGAGAACGGCGTCAATGTCACGCTCGGGTTGCCGCTGGTGCGAACCAGCCCCGATCACGGCACGGCCTTTGATATCGCGGGGAGTGGGCGTGCGGACCCGGGCAGCTTGATTGCAGCCTTGCGCATGGCGCGCAAGCTGGCGACACCCGTTACGGCGCTCAGCTGCGCTTGAGGCTGTCGCGGATCTCGCGCAGGAGCGCGATGTCTTCGGGAGGCGGCGCGGGTGCCGCGGGCGCCGCTTCTTCGCGGCGGCGCAACTTGTTGACCTGCTTCACCATCATGAAAATGATGAAGGCCAGGATCACGAAATTCACGCCGATGGTGATGAAGTTCCCGTAGGCGAGTACCGGTACCCCGGCCTTCTTCAGATCCACCAGCGTGTTGGGAACGCCTGCAGGGATGGCGCCCATCACCAGGTAGAGGCTCGAGAAGTCGAGCTTGCCGAAGACCAGTCCGACGATCGGCATGATGATGTCGCCGACGAGCGAATCGACAATCTTGCCGAATGCGGCGCCGATGATCACGCCGACTGCCAGGTCGATGACATTGCCCTTGACCGCAAATGCCTTGAATTCGCTGAGTGTGCTCATGATTCGCGCGGCGCCGAGAGCCGGCTTGGTTGTGGTTTGCGGCCGAGTATGCCCGCAGTGAAGCATCCAACGCAATGCGCCGATCGGTCGACGACCGGAGGGCAGACATCGCCGTGCTCGCTGTTGAAGTCGCCGTCGTCAGCCCGCTACAATCTTCGGTTGACCCTGCTCCAGCGACGTATTTTGAGGATCCCCATGAGTGACATCCCCGTCGGCCGCAAGCCGATCGACAGCAGCAAACGGACGTGGATGATCGCATCCGGTTGTGCCGGCGTGGTAGGTGGCGTTGGCGTCGCCGTCCCTTTCGTGAGCACATTCGAGCCTTCAGAGAAGGCCAAAGCGGCGGGTGCCCCGGTCGAGGTCGACATCGCCGGCATCGAGCCTGGCCAGAAGCTCACGGTCGAATGGCGCGGCAAGCCGGTCTGGATCCTGAAGCGGACGTCCGCACAAGTCGCCGAGCTTCCCAAGCTCGATCCGCAACTCGCAGACCCGGAGTCCAAACGCAACCCTGACGAGTTCACGCCCGAGTACGCGCGCAACGAACATCGCTCCATCAAGCCGGAGATTCTGGTGGTCGTGGGCATCTGTACGCATCTGGGATGCTCGCCCACCGACCGCTTGCAGGCGGGGCCTCAGCCTTCGCTGCCGGACGATTGGGAGGGCGGCTTTCTGTGCCCCTGCCATGGCTCGACCTTCGATCTTGCGGGGCGGGTCTTCAAGAACAAGCCTGCGCCGGACAACCTTCCGGTGCCGCCGCACATGTACCTGTCCGACACGCGCCTCCTGATTGGCGACGACAAGCAGAAGGCCTAAGGACCCGAAGACATGGCTGAATTCAAAGAAATTTCCCCCAACGCTCCGGCCAATCAACGCCTGCTCAATTGGGTCGACAACCGCTTTCCACTCACGCAGCTCTGGAACGAGCAGTGGGGCAAGTACTACGCGCCGAAGAATTTCAACTTCTGGTACATCTTTGGCTCGCTCGCGATGCTGGTGCTCGTCATCCAGATCGTGACCGGCATCTTCCTGGTCATGCATTACAAGCCCGACGCGAGTCAGGCCTTCGCGTCGGTCGAATACATCATGCGCGACGTGCCGTGGGGTTGGCTCATCCGCTACATGCATTCCACAGGGGCGTCGGCCTTTTTCATCGTGGTGTACCTGCACATGTTCCGCGGGCTGATCTATGGTAGCTACCGCAAGCCACGTGAACTCATCTGGATCTTCGGCTGCGCAATCTTCCTGTGCCTCATGGCGGAAGCTTTCATGGGCTACCTGCTGCCTTGGGGCCAGATGAGCTATTGGGGCGCGCAGGTGATCGTCAACCTGTTCTCGGCGATCCCTTTCATCGGCCCCGATCTTGCGCTGCTCATTCGCGGCGACTATGTGGTCAGTGATGCCACCCTCAACCGCTTCTTCAGCTTTCACGTGATCGCGGTTCCGCTGGTGTTGCTCGGATTGGTCGTGGCGCACCTGATCGCGCTGCATGAAGTCGGCTCCAACAATCCCGACGGTATCGAGATCAAGGCCAAGCGCGGTCCCGATGGGCACCCGCTCGACGGAATCCCCTCGCACCCTTACTACACGGTGCACGACATGCTTGGCGCAGTGACGTTCCTGACGATCTTCTCGGCGGTGATCTTCTTCGCTCCGGAGGCAGGCGGCTACTTTCTCGAATACAACAACTTCATCCCTGCCGATTCGCTGAAGACCCCCAATCACATCGCACCGGTCTGGTACTTCACGCCCTACTACTCGATGCTGCGAGCGATCACCAGTGAGATGGTCTACGTGCTGATCGCGTGCGTGGTTGGCGCGGCCGCTTTCGGTGTCCTGAAAACCAGGCTCAGCGCCATCCTCAAGGGTGTGATCGTGATCGCGGCGGTGTTGGTCGCGCTCATGATGCTGAACACCGACGCGAAGTTCTGGGGCGTCGTCATCATGGGCGGCGCGGTGATCATTCTGTTCTTCCTGCCGTGGCTCGATCACAGTCCTGTGAGGTCGATCCGCTATCGACCTGGGTGGCACAAGTACCTCTACGGCGTGTTCGTGATCAACTTCGTGATCCTGGCCTATCTCGGCGTGCAACCTCCTTCACCGACGGGTGAACGTGTCTCTCAGGTTGGAACCTTGTTCTATTTCGGTTTCTTCCTGCTCATGCCGTGGTGGAGCCGTCTCGGTGAATTCAAGCCGGTGCCCGATCGCGTGACCTTCAGCGCGCATTGACCGGGAGACGACAACAATGAAGAAACTGATCCTCACGATGATTGCAGCGCTCGGCATCATGGCCGGAGCGCACGCTGCCGAAGAAGGCATTGCCTGGGACAAGGCGCCGAACAAGACGAACGACTTGGCCGCCCTGCAAAATGGGGCGAAGCTGTTCGTCAACTACTGCTTGAACTGCCATTCGGCCGCCTTCATGCGGTACAACCGGTTGACCGACATTGGCATCACCGAACAGCAGATCAAGGACAACTTGCTGTTCACGACCGACAAGGTTGGTGAAACCATGAAGGCCAACATCGATCCGCGTCAGGCCAAGGAGTGGTTCGGCGGCATCCCGCCCGATCTCACTCTCGTGGCGCGGTCGCGTGCCGGACATGGCGGATCAGGGGCCGACTATCTCTACACCTATCTTCGGACCTTCTATCGCGACGACACCAAGGCCACCGGCTGGAACAACCTGGCTTTCCCGAGCGTCGCGATGCCCAACGTGCTGTGGGAACTCCAGGGAGAGCGCCGCCCGGTCTACGACAAAATCGAAGCGCACGGCCACGAAACCGAAGTGTTCAAGGGATGGGAGCAGACCAAGCCCGGCACCATGTCTTCGTTGCAATATGACCAAGCCATTGGCGACTTGGTGAGTTACATGCAATGGATGGCGGAGCCCGCCCAGAATACGCGTGTGCGGGTCGGAGTTTGGGTATTGCTCTTCCTCGTCATGGCTCTGGTCTTCGTGTGGCGCTTGAACGCGGCGTTCTGGAAAGACGTCAAGTAGTTTCGAACCGATCGGGCCTCTGTGGCCTGGTCCCGCAGAGTGGGTTGCGAACGCGACCCACTCTTTTTGATTTTTAGGAGTCTTTCGCCATGATGGTGCTGTATTCAGGAACGACCTGCCCTTTTTCCCATCGTTGCCGCTTTGTGCTGTTCGAGAAAGGCATGGACTTCGAGATTCGTGATGTCGATCTCTACAACAAGCCCGAGGACATCGGCGTTATGAACCCGTACGGGCAAGTGCCCATCCTGGTGGAGCGCGACTTGATTCTGTACGAGTCGAACATCATCAACGAGTACATCGACGAACGCTTTCCGCACCCTCAGTTGATGCCGGGCGATCCGGTCGACCGTGCTCGTGTACGGCTCTTTCTGCTCAATTTTGAAAAAGAGCTGTTCGTGCACGTTTCCAGTTTGGAAAACCGTTCGACCAAAGGCAATGAGAAGGCGCTCGAGAAAGCCCGCATGCATATACGGGATCGGCTGACTCAGCTGGCGCCCGTCTTCTTCAAGAACAAGTACATGCTGGGCGATGCGTTCTCGATGCTCGACGTTGCCATCGCTCCCTTGTTGTGGCGCCTCGACTACTACGGCATTGACCTCAGCAAGAACGCTGCGCCGCTCCTGAAGTACGCCGAGCGAATCTTCTCGCGACCCGCCTACATCGAGGCGTTGACGCCGTCCGAGAAGGTAATGCGCAAGTAGCTCAGGCCTGGCTTTCATGATCAACGCGCTCGAGTCTTCCTCCACCCGTCCGTATCTCATTCGGGCTTTGTACGAGTGGTGCACCGACAACGGCTTCACGCCCTATGTGGCCGTCCAGGTCGATGAGACCGTGCAGGTGCCGCGCGAGTACGTGAAGAACGGTGAGATCGTGCTGAACATCAGCTTTGACGCTACCAGTTCGCTCAAACTGGGCAACGATTTCATTGAGTTCAAGGCGCGCTTCGCGGGCAGTGCGCGCGAGATCAGTGTTCCGGTCGGACGTGTGATTGCTATTTATGCGCGAGAGAACGGCCAAGGTATGGCGTTCCCTGTTCCTTCCTCGTCCAGTTCATCTGCAGCTGAAACGCTGCCGAGCGAAGGTGGGTCAGCGGCATTGCGGGACGCGTCCAAGGGGCACGAGGGTGATGCGGGCAAGATCGTGCATTTGGTGACGGGCGATGACGTGGCTGAATCCGGCAAAGATTCAGTGGCGCTTGACGATCCGGAGGATGAGCCTCCACGTCCCTCCGGTGCCGGCAGTTCACGGCCCTCGCTCAAACGCGTCAAATAGAGGCAGTTCTTCTGGTCTTGCGCTTGGCTAAAATCCATCGATTCCCGCCGCTTTAGCTCAGTTGGTAGAGCAACCGCCTTGTAAGCGGTAGGTCGTCAGTTCGATTCCGACAAGCGGCACCATCATTGCATCGTTGTACGCGGCATTTGACCGCCTAGGTGGGTTGGCCGCATGCTCGCTTCGATACGTCTCTTGAGTTTCAATACTTTTTGCGGCAGGTCCGCGCTCTGCTGAGTGGAGCGTGCGGTGAGCATTCAGTAGGCAGGGCGGCGGTGGACTCGGCCTCCGGGTAATAGTCCTGCTGCAAAACTTTCATACCGCGGCGTAATAACAGGTTCGGCAGGGTTGTGACTTCTTTACTCCAAGCAAGTAAATTGAATCGATAAAGCGGTCCCCGCCGCCGTCTACGTCTACGTAGCTGTCGGCAATCAATGTTTGCCAGATTGGAAGTGCGGCCACGACGGTACGCTCACTACACCGGTGTCGCGTTCCAAAACCGGATTCTCAGGGTGGCCTTCCGCAACCTGTTATTCCAGCAAGGAGATGAGCATCGACAGCAGGAAGCTCAAAATACTCATCATCATCCCGACCAAAACCATCTTCATCCGCCACGGGCGCAGACGCGCCATTGCGGCTTGAGCCGACCCTGCGCGGGCAGACAGCACATATTTCAACCTCAGCCTGGCGTCCGCTAGGCGCGCTGAGGCGAGATCGAGTTCCGGAGGGTGCGCTGGGTGGCTCATCAATGATTCCCCAAGTGAACTTAAGGTGGGCCATTCTAGGAACGGCGTAGGCCATTGTGCGACCGGTTTTCTTATGACTGACATAGCAAATTCGCGTACAAGGAAGGATTAATCTCCGGCGGCGCAACGCATTCATGTTGGATTAAGAAATGTCACGAACGAGCGACCCTCTCGATACATATCTGCTGCGAGTCCTAGTAGCACTTCTGAGTGAACGGAACCTGACTCGCGTTGCGATTCGAATGAATCAGTCTCAGCCCGCCATTAGCACGGCGCTGCGAAGACTTCGATCAGTATTCAAAGACGAGCTTTTGGTACGGAGTGCCAACGGAATGGTCACTACAGTACGAGGCCAGGAAATACTCGCGACCGCGCGCTTGGCGCTTCAGAATATCGACAGTTTGGTGACGGCAGGCGAGGCATTCGATCCGGGCACGACGCAGATCACATATAAGGTTGGCTGTCCCGATTACTTGGCAACGGTTTTTCCTTCGGGTGTCGCTAAGGCCTTGCGCCACCTGGCACCGGGCGCTCAGCTGCTCGTCCATCCGCTTGGCCCCGATTACGACTTCGAGCGCGCGCTTGCGCAAGGCGAACTGGACGTCGTGATCGGAAATTGGCCGAAGCCACCGGAGTCTCTCTACATGGCAGCATTACTCAGCGACGACATCGTTTGCTTGATGGACGAGAACCATCCTCTTGCGCGCGGCAAGATGACCACTGAGGATTATTTACGTGCTCCGCACGTCGTGCCCCTGCCGTTTTCTTCTTCGCACCGTGGGGTGATCGACCATCATCTGGCCACGCTACGCGTGACGCGAAACGTCCGCGTGATCGTGCCGCATTTCAGCATGGCCCCGCACATGCTCACCGGCTCCGATCTGATCTTCACCATCAGCCGGCATTTTGCGGCGCACTATGCGCCGATGCTTTCTCTCGCCATCGTTGAATCTCCAATCGACTATCCGCGCGTACAGTTCTATCAAATCTGGCATGCCAGAAGCCAGGATTCAGAAGCGCACAAATGGCTGAGAAGCGTTCTCAAAGATGTGGCGAACGCAACGGTCGGAATCAAAGAGGCCCTGCCATAAACCATCGACGCGCGCTCATGACAGGCCTCGCCGGGCCAGCAGCTTGATCCGCAGCGTCACCGGATTCCAACCCTTCGAAATCAGGCGCGCCTTGAGCAATGGAGCCAACTGACGCAATTTGGCCGCCGCAGCATTGCCTTCGACCAGCAGCGTCCAGACCTCACCTTCGGCCGGCCCCGCCTTGACGGCAGCCCGCATACCGGGGGGGATCAGATCTTGCACCGCTTGCAACCGGTCGCTCGCGTCCTTTGCTCGGGCGGTCAGGTTGGCAAGGCTCGGCGAGTCTTGAGCGGCCTGCTGGAGACTGACGGCATTGAAGCGGCGGTTCATTGCGATGGAGGCAGCAAAGGCGCTCATCAGGAGACGCCAAGGGCAAGTGGCTAAAATCGCGGCTTTTGGGCAACCGGCCCGTATCGGGCCGCTTGTATTCGTGGCAGGGGCGCCCAACTGCTTTCATCGTACCTTAGGGACCACGTTCGCGGCGCACAGCAGAGGCCGCGCGCCCGTCGAATCTCCATTCATGGCCACCAATTTCCTGACTCAACTGTTCGGCAGTCGCAACGACCGACTTCTCAAGCAATTTCGCAAGACGGTCGAACGCATCAACGCCCTGGAGCCCGATTTCGAGAAGCTCGACGATGCGGCGTTGCGCGCGAAGACCGAAGAGTTCAAGAAGCGCGTCGCAGGCGGCGAGGCGCTCGACGATCTGCTTCCGGAGGCGTTCGCGGTGGTGCGTGAGGGCTCGAAGCGCGTCATGAAAATGCGGCACTTCGACGTGCAATTGCTGGGTGGCATGGCACTGCATCTCGGCAAGATTTCCGAGATGCGCACCGGTGAAGGCAAGACCCTCACTGCGACGCTTCCGGTGTATCTCAACGCCCTGACGGGCAAAGGCGTGCACGTCGTCACGGTCAATGACTATTTGGCCAGCCGCGATACCACGTGGATGGGGCGGCTGTACAACTTTCTCGGCCTTTCGGTGGGCATCAATCTGCCGCAGATGCCGCGCGAAGAAAAGCAGGCCGCGTACGGAAGCGATATCACCTACGGTACGAACAACGAGTACGGGTTCGACTATCTGCGTGACAACATGGTGTACGAGACTCAGGACCGTGTGCAACGCGGCCTGAACTACGCCATCGTCGACGAGGTCGATTCGATCCTTATCGATGAGGCACGCACACCGCTGATCATCAGTGGGCAAGCCGAGGACCATACCGACCTGTACCTTGCGATCAACAAGGTGGTGCCCCTGCTCGTCCGGCAGGAAGGCGAGGCCGATCCGCGCACGGGCGAAGGCGTTACGAAGCCCGGTGACTTCACCGTGGATGAGAAGACGCACCAGGTGTTCCTGACCGAGGACGGACACGAAAAGGCCGAACAGCTGTTGTCCGAATTCAAGTTGCTGCCCGAGGGTGCGTCGCTCTACGACCCGGCAAACATCACCTTGATGCACCATCTGAACGCCGCACTGCGTGCGCGGCATCTCTACCACCGCGACCAGCATTACGTCGTGCAGCAGGGCGAAGTGGTGATCGTGGACGAGTTCACCGGTCGACTGATGACCGGGCGGCGTTGGAGCGACGGTCTCCATCAGGCCGTCGAGGCCAAGGAAGGCGTGGAGATCCAGGCCGAGAACCAGACCTTGGCGTCGATCACCTTCCAGAACTATTTCAGGCTCTATGCCAAGTTGGCGGGCATGACGGGCACCGCCGATACCGAGGCCTATGAATTCCAGGAGATCTATGGTCTGGAGACCATGATCATCCCACCCAACCGGGTGAGCAAACGCGAGGATCAACTCGATCGGGTCTACAAGACGACGAGAGAGAAATACGAAGCGGCCATCGGCGATATCAGGGAATGCTACGAGCGCGGTCAGCCGGTGTTGGTGGGCACCTCGTCTATCGAGAATTCCGAGATCATCGACGACCTGCTCACCAAGGCGGATCTGCCGCATCAGGTGTTGAACGCGAAGCAGCATGCGCGTGAGGCCGACATCGTCGCTCAGGCCGGTCGCACGAAGATGATCACCATCGCGACCAACATGGCGGGGCGTGGCACCGACATCGTGTTGGGCGGAAATGTCGAGAAGCTTGTCGAGGCCGTCGAGGCTGATGAGTCGATGGACGAGGCAGCCAAGCAAGCCGAGATCGCTCGCCTGCGTGCTGCTTGGGATACGGATCACGCCTTCGTCACGTCAGTGGGCGGCTTGCGAATCATTGCCACGGAGCGCCACGAGTCGCGGCGCATCGACAACCAGTTGCGCGGACGTTCGGGACGGCAAGGCGATCCGGGGTCGTCGCGCTTCTATTTGAGTCTCGACGATCCGCTGATGCGAATCTTCGCTGGCGATCGCGTCAAGGCGATCATGGATCGTCTGAAGATGCCCGACGGGGAGGCGATCGAGGCGGGCATCGTCACCCGGAGCATCGAGAGCGCCCAGCGCAAGGTCGAGGCACGCAACTTCGACATTCGCAAGCAATTGCTGGAGTACGACGACGTCTCGAACGACCAGCGCAAGGTGATCTATCAGCAGCGAAACGACATCCTCGACGCGAGCGACTTGTCGGCTCAAATTCAGGCGCTGCGCGAGGGCTGCTTCACCGACCTCGTGCGCCAGTACGTGCCTGCGGAATCGGTCGAAGAACAATGGGATCTGGCGACGCTCGAGCGAGTGTTGGCAAGCGAATGGGGCATCGAGATTCCTCTGCAGAAGGACGTCGAGGAAGCGTCTGCGATGTCCGACGAAGATGTGGTTGAAAAGGTGGTCGCTGCGGCGAACGACGCGTTCGCTGCCAAGGTCACTCTTGTCGGGCAGGAAAACTTCACGCAGTTCGAGCGCATGGTCTTGTTGCAGAGCATCGACAGCCATTGGCGCGAGCACCTGGCTTCGCTGGACTATCTGCGCCAGGGCATCCATCTGCGCGGCTACGCGCAGAAGCAACCCAAGCAGGAATACAAGCGCGAGGCCTTCGAGCTCTTCGGTCAGTTGCTCGATTCGGTCAAGAACGAAGTCACCCGCCAACTCATGACGGTCCGGGTGCAGAGCAGCGATCAGCTCGAGGAAGCTGCAGAGGCGATGGAGAGCCGCGGCGAAAGCCTGAGCAACATCACCTACAGTGCGCCGAACGAAAGCGGCGAGGTCGAAATTCGAGTCGACGAAGAAAGTCAGCGTCGCCTTGCTGCCGCCGGCGTCGGCGCGGGAGCGGCGGCTTTTGCGCGCGTAGGGCGCAATGACCCCTGCCCCTGCGGCAGCGGAAAGAAATTCAAGCATTGCCACGGCAAACTTAACTGAGCGCCATTCACATCACGCCATGCCAGTCAACCTGTCCCCCCCTGACCCCGCAGCGGTGTACGAAGTGCCCGGAATTCGGATTGGCACTGCCGAGGCGGGGGTTCGCAAGGCGCATCGAAAAGATCTGACGGTGGTGCTTCTCGATGAAGGAGCGGCGGTCGGCGGCGTCTTCACTCAAAACCGTTTCTGCGCGGCTCCTGTTCAGATGTGTCGCGATCATCTTGCGCAGAACTACGGCATCCGGGCGCTGCTGATCAATACGGGCAATGCCAACGCAGGTACCGGTGCCGACGGTCTCACGCGCGCGCGGGCCACATGTATCGCGCTCGCCCGCCATCTGGAACTTGCCCCGGAGCAAGTCCTGCCTTTCTCGACCGGGGTGATCATGGAGCCCTTGCCCAGCGACCGCATCGAAGCCGCATTGCCGGCGGCGCTTGCCAATGCGGGCTCGGGGCGATGGGTAGACGCCGCTACAGCGATCATGACCACGGACACGGTCCCCAAGGCGTTCAGCAGACAGGTGCAGGTCGCCGGCGCTACGGTGACCATCACTGGCATCAGCAAAGGCGCGGGCATGATCCGGCCCAACATGGCGACCATGCTGGGATTCATGGCCACCGACGCCAACATCGCGCCCGCATTGATCCAGCCTTTGGCTGCAGCGCTTGCCGAAGCGTCGTTCAATCGAATCACGATCGACGGCGATACCTCGACCAACGATTCCTTCGTTGTGATGGCCAGCCGGAAGGCAGAGCATCGCGAAATCACATCGCTCGAGTCGACCGAGGGAATGGCTCTTGCCAGTGCGATGCAGGACGTTGCTCGTGAGCTGGCGCAAGCCATCGTGCGTGATGGAGAGGGTGCCACCAAGTTCATCACCGTTCGCGTGGAAGGCGGGCGCGACGCTGCCGAATGCAGACAGGTCGCCTACGCCATTGCCCATTCACCGCTGGTCAAGACGGCCTTCTACGCCAGCGACCCGAATCTGGGACGCATTCTGGCTGCCGTAGGCTATGCGGGCATTCAGGATCTCGATCCTGCAGGCATCGATTTGTACCTGGACGACGTCCATGTGGCCGTCAAGGGCGGTCGCAATCCGAACTACTCGGAAGAAGAAGGGCAGCGCGTGATGAATCAGAGCGAGATCACAGTGCGCGTTGTTCTCGGCCGCGGCAGGGCCACCGACACGGTCTGGACCTGCGACCTGAGCCACGACTACGTTTCCATCAACGCCGACTATCGGTCCTGAGGGGCGGCGCCTGTCGCGGCGCATCAACACCAAGAACGAGATGAACGAGAAGTTCGAACATCTGCTGGAACGAGCGGAACACCTGATTCGGCGCATCGAGTCGATATTGCCTCAACCGCTTTCGGCGCCCGCCGATTGGGATGCTTCGATCGCCTGGCGGTACCGTCGGCGAAGTTCCGGCCACGGCACGCTGGAGCCGGTTCGTCACATGGCGACCATGCCACTGGATGCATTGAAGGAAATCGACGTCCAAAAGGAAAAGATCGAACGCAACACCCGGCAATTCGTCGAGGGTAAGCCGGCCAACAACGTGCTCTTGACGGGTGCTCGAGGGACTGGCAAGTCGTCGCTCATACGCGCCTGCCTGCAGGCCTATGCGCCGCAAGGGTTGCGTCTGATCGAAGTCGACAAGGCAGACCTGACGGACCTGCCGGACCTGGTCGAGGTTGTTTCCGAGCGACCTGAAAAATTCATCGTGTTCAGCGACGATCTGAGTTTTGACGAGGGTGAACCGGGCTACAAGGCGCTCAAGTCGATCCTCGACGGGTCGATCGCCGCGTCGACGCCCAATGTGCTGATCTATGCCACCAGCAACCGTCGACACTTGTTGCCCGAATACATGAAGGACAACCTCTCCTACACCCATACGGACGATGGCGAAGTTCATCCAGGCGAGGTGATCGAAGAGAAGATCTCGCTGTCGGAGCGTTTCGGGCTGTGGGTGAGCTTCTATCCATTCAGCCAAAACGAATACCTTTCGATCGTCGCGCAATGGCTGTCGTCGTTCGGCGTGACGGCGTCGGCGATCGACGCGGCGCGCGCTGAGGCGTTGGTCTGGGCGCTCGAGCGAGGATCTCGCAGCGGCCGAGTGGCTTACCAATTCGCGCGCGATTACGCGGGACGCGCTTGAGCGGCGACGTGGCAGAAAACCGTCGGCACACCGAAGTCGCGGTAGGTATCCTCGTTCGGCCGGACGGCGCCTTGCTTTTGTCGACCAGGCCGGAAGGCAAGCCGTACGCTGGCTACTGGGAATTTCCCGGTGGCAAGATCGAGGCAGGCGAAACGGTGGTGATGGCGCTTCGCCGCGAACTCTTTGAAGAACTCGGCATCACGATTGCCGACGCCGAGATCTGGAAGACCACCGAGCACGACTATCCGCACGCCTTGGTCCGCCTCCATTGGTGCAAAGTGACCGCCTGGACGGGCGAGTTCGAGATGCGCGAGGGGCAGGCCATGTGCTGGCAGCAATTGCCGCTGGACGTGACGCCGGTACTCCCTGGTGCGCTGCCTGTGCTGGATTGGCTTGCCGAGGAGCGCGGCCAGCCCAAGCGTCATTGAAGGCGCGGGTCGCCGAAAGGCTCGTCGTCGGGCGGTGTCTCGGCCGGCATTCTGAATTCTTCGCTTGCCCACGCTCCGAGGTCGACCCCCTTGCAGCGGGCGCTGCAAAACGGCCGGTAGGGGTTGCGTGGCGCATAGATGCTGTCTTGCCCGCAGGCGGGGCAGCGGACGATCCGCTCGCCCGAACTTTTGCTGTCGCTCATGCGCAAAGTGTCAGTTCGAAGGGAGTGTCGTCCGAGCTTTGATGGAGCCGGTCGTCGGCGTCTTGTTTCATCAGCCGTACCGAAACCATCATGCGATTGCCGCTGATTTCAGGAATCAATCCGAGCTCGGGGTTGATGCGCAGGCGGAGGAGTTGAAAGCTTCGGCCCTGAGGAAGGGTCTGCTGAAACTGCCCGCGTGCCGCCATGACCTTGTAAGGCACGTCAGCGTCTCGCAGCAACTTGAGCAACAGGTAGATGGATTCGGCCAGCGGCGCCAGCGTCGTCGACCAGCGTTCGAGATCTTTCCGTCGGTCGGCCGCGCGTCGGAACTGCCAGGCATGGTAAGCCGGCAGATCGAACTCGCAAGTGCCCCCGGGAATGCTGGCACGGCTGCGGATACCCATGAGCCATTCGTTCTCAGTCAGTGCCTGACCCGCCTTGCCTGGAACCGTGTTGAGAATCGTGAAATTGCGTTCGAGCTGGTTGACCAGTTGATCGAGCACCGATTCGGCAATCCCAGGCTTGCCGCGATATCCGTTGAACACGGTCTTGTGCTTGTCCAGATCCCGAAGCACATCGGCTTTAAGGTCCGCGCGGGCTGCCACGTCCATGACTTCGAAAATGGTCACGAGCGCATAGTGATGCAGCAAGGGAGAATCGGCAGGCACGAGCTCGCCAAGCCGGCGAAACAGATGCTCCAGCCGAAGATAGGTCCGGATGCGCTCGTTGAAGGGATACTCGTAAAGAATCAAACGTCAGACTTTCCTGTCGAGGAAATGATAGTCGGATGTGAGCTGTCCATGTGATTCAAGTTGCTGGGCCCCGGCGCTCGCCCAGCTTGTTTCGCACCGCTTCCAGCATGACCGGACCGAGCATCACCAAGCCGCGTATGGAGAGGTGCGTGTCATTGGGTTGATAGAAGTCCTTGACCTTCTTGCGCTCATCCTGGGCGAAGGCAAACAGGTCCGGACCGAGCTCAGCCTTGTTGAATGCGGCGATGAATTCTTTTGAGTAGTCCGGCTGGAGGTACACCGTGCTCTTGTTGGGGATGATCATCCAGAGCATCGGGAAGGCACTCCTTGCCTTCATGAACTCTTGCATCTGTGTGACCGTGCGGGCCGTCAGTGGCGGATTCTCGAGATCAACGCTCAGGAACGGGATACGTTCGCAGATACGACTGCTGAACTGATTGCAGCCATCGGGCACGTTTCGGATCTGAACCAGATGAAGGCCCTCACGCACTTCGCCAGCTTTGGCTTGCTGCATGTTTCTATACGTTTTCCAGCCCGATGTGAGCCTGGCGTCCCAATTGAGCGCAAACCCCGGAACGCTCTGCTGCATCTTCCAAAGCGGCTCGTTGGAGGCGAGCAGGGGGGATTTCATCGTGTCGCAGGCCGCGCTCTTGTCCATGCGTGTCTGAAACAGGTATTCGACGCTCTCCAGGATCACGAGCTTCCCGCGAAAACCAGCGCGGCGCGTCCACTCGTCGAAGTCCGTGCAAAGGGCGTCGCCCAGGCTGCCCCAATACACCGTGCTGACCCGGTAGCCGGCCTTGACCAAGGCGGATTGCCAGTTGAACGACATCGAGAAGCTGTCGCCAACGACCAGGATGTCGGCCTGGTCCACCGGCACGCCACGAAGCGTTTCAGGTGGAACGATGGGTTGGTCGATTTGCCAACCGAAGTAGCGGTCCGAAAGCAATGCGACACGGCTCAGATCGCCATGGGGCACCGCCGTCCCGAGCGTCACTGCAAGCAGGGCGACGATGACCGAGAAGCCGGCAAAGAAGATCCTCAGCCACAGTTTTGCGTGGGTCATGCTCAAAACTGAAAATACAGAAAGGGGCTGTATGTGCCCAGCCTCGAAACGCAGAGGCCGAGCATGTACACGGTGGCCAAGGAAATCATGCCGGTGCAAACCCATTCGAGCCGGGGCCGTGCCACCAAACGCTGCACTCGCGGCACCCAGTGCTGGAGGCTGATGGTCGGAGGCAGCGCCAGACAGATAAACATCGCAACGAACAAAGTATGAAAGAACTCCGGCTTTCGATAGGGAAGAATGTCGAACTCGCCGAACACCTCTAGAGGTGCGCCGTGCAAGCCGATCATGCTTTTGTAAATCGTCATCGCGGCTTGCATGCTTTCGGCACGGAAGACCACCCAGGCCACCATGACGCAAACGAAGGTCAGAAGCCAGCCCGACACACGCGCGACGCGGCCTGGTTTGTCCCTTCTGCGCACCTTGGAGTTCCATAGGTGATTGATCATCAGGAATGCCCCATGCAAGGCGCCCCAGACCACGAAAGTCCAGGCCGCACCATGCCAGAGCCCGCCGAGCAGCATGGTGAGGAACAGATTCAGATAGCGACGCGCAGGGCCTTTGCGATTGCCCCCCAAAGGCACGTACAGGTAGTCGCGTAAAAAAGTCGACAGGGAGATATGCCATCTCCGCCAGAACTCGATGATGCTCGTCGACTTGTACGGCGAATTAAAATTGAGAGGCAACTGAACACCGAGGCACAGCGACAGACCCACCGCCATGTCGGAATATCCGGAGAAGTCGAAGTAGATCTGAAGGGTGTAGGCGAGTACGCCGATCCATGCCGTCAGGAGCGTGGGCAACACGCCGTGGTGGACGCCGTTGAACATCAGGTCGGCGTACTGGCCCATGGGGTCGGCCACCAGTAGTTTCTTTGCCAGGCCGAAAGTGAAGATCGAGAGCCCCAGCGCAATCTTGTTGGCGTCTGTCCGGTAAGTCGCCGGGCTGGCGAACTGCGGCATCATCTGCGCGTGATGGAGCACCGGTCCTGCGATGAGGTGCGGGAAGTAGGTTACGAAGAGCACGTAATGCAGAAAGCTGCGCTCATGCACCTTGCCCTGCCAACAGTCCACCAGGAATGCGATTTGCGTGAAGGTGTAGAACGAAATCCCGATCGGTAGCGCAATGTGCAGCATTTCGATCGGCGCCATGCCTGCCGCCGCGAGCGCTTCGTTGACGTTGCCGACGAAGAAATTCGCGTACTTGAAGACGGCCAAGACCCCGAGGTTGGCTGCCAGGACTGCGATGAGCAGCCGCTTTCTGCCGCGGTCCGTTCGGTTCGGCGCAGGCGTGAGGTACAGCCCGGCCCAATAGTTGAAGCAGATCGAACCGAGAAGGAGCGGCATGGCCTTGACGCTCCACCAGCCATAAAAGAAGAGCGACGCCAGGGCCAGGAAGCCGGCGGCTGCACGCGTGTTTCGCGCCCCGATCAGGAAGAATCCGATCAGAACCAGCGGAAAAAAGACGAAGATGAACGCGTACGAATTGAAAAGCATCTTAGGGAGGTCGAACCGGAAGGCCCGTTCGCCCCATCTCTTGTATTTGAGGCGCGGCGGCAGCGAGGCATTATCGCGCGGCCGATTCCGCCCATTGCGTCCAGAGGGCGCTCACCTGAAGTTCGAGCTCGGGCAGCGTCATCGTCTCGTTGAAGATCACCGCGTCCGCAGACGCTCGCCGCAAGATTCGCGTGGCCTGCTGGTCGATCACGGATCGTACAGCTTCGATCGTCCATGAAGATCTGGCGACCACTCGATCCACTTGCGTCGCTTCGGTCGCGTCGACGACGAGAACGCGGTCTACCCTGGATCGCCAGCGTCCGGATTCCACGAGCAGAGGAACGTCGAAGACGATGTCGCGCCCCTCAGCCGCCGCGACGGATGCTTGACGATTGCATTCGTCCCCGATCAAGGGATGAAGTACTTGCTCCAGCCTTTTTCTTGCATCTGGATCCGCAAAGGCGATTTGCCGCATACGCGAACGATCCAAGCTGCCGTCCGCGGCAATCACCGATGATCCGAAGGCAGCTGCGATACCGGCCATTGCGCCGCCAGACGGTAACGTCAGTGCTTTCGAGATGGCATCAGTATCGATCACAGCCGCGCCCAAGTGCGCGAGCATCGCGGCCACGGTGCTTTTGCCGCTTCCGATGCCTCCAGTCAATCCGACGCGCATGACCGAATGAGTCAGAAGCCGATCGAGCGGAAGATCGCGTCGGGACCGAAGATCATGGCGATGAACCCGGCGCCGGCGAGAAAAGGCCCGAACGGAACATAGCCGCCGTCACGGAGCCCTTGTGTGAACTTGAGAGCGAGGCCGACGATGACTCCAATCACGGACGCCACCAGAATGATCGGGATCAATGCCTGCCAGCCGAACCAGGCGCCGAACGCCGCGAAGAGCTTGAAGTCTCCATAGCCCATTCCTTCCTTCCCGGTCGCCAGCTTGAATGCCCAATAAATGCCCCACAGTGACAGGTAGCCCGCGACGGCTCCGATCACGGCCTGTGTCAGGGCAACACCGGTGAAGCCCGCGATCGATGCCAGCAGGCCTCCCCAAAGCAGTGGAAGCGTGATGTCGTCGGGCAGCAAAGTGGTGTCCCAGTCGATCATCGCGAGCGTGAGCAAAGCTGCAGCGAACGCGCACCATGCAAGACTCGCATACTGGCCTGGCCAGTGCCAGACGCTCCAGGCGAACAGAAGGCCTGTCGCCAACTCAACCAACGGATAGCGCGCGGAAATGCGTGTCTTGCAAGCCGAGCAGCGACCTCGCAAGGCAAGATAACTCAGGACGGGGATGTTCTCGAACCAACGGATGGCATGACCGCAGGCTTGGCAACGCGAGGCCGGAACCATGAGGTTGAACGGCTCGACGGCAAGCGCCGCCGCGCCCTCGACCGGCGCCTGCTCCGCGGCCCATTGGCGCTCGAGCATCTTCGGCAGTCTGTAGATGACGACGTTGAGAAAGCTGCCGATGAGGAGACCGAACACACCGGCCAGAGCCGCGTCGAACCCCCGCGAGACCAACATCAGACGACTTGACCGAGCTTGAAGATGGGCAGGTACATCGACACCACGATGCCGCCAATGATCACACCCAGAAAAACGATGATGATGGGCTCCATCAGACTCGACAGGCCGGCCACCATGTCGTCGACTTCAGATTCATAGAAGTCGGCCGCCTTGCCGAGCATGTGATCGATCGAGCCGGATTCCTCGCCGATCGCCGCCATCTGAAGCACCATCGATGGAAAGATGTTGGCGTTGGTCATGGCCGAAGTGAGACTGGTGCCGGTCGAGACTTCCTGCTGAATCTTGACGGTGGCATCCCCATAGACGGTGTTTCCTGAGGCCCCGCCGACGGAGTCGAGGGCTTCGACCAAGGGCACGCCGGCCGCGAACATCGTTGCGAGCGTGCGCGTCCAACGGGCGACGCAGGACTTGTCGATCAAGGCGCCAAAGATGGGCAGGCGCAGCAGCACACGGTCCATGAAGCGCTGGACACGCTCGTTTCGCTTCCAGGCCTGTATGAAGAAGTACAGTCCGCCACCGATCACGCCGAAGATCAGCCACCAATAGGAGACAAAGAATTCGCTGATCGCCATCACGATCAGGGTCGGAGCCGGCAAATCCGCACCGAAGGACGAGAACACCTGTTTGAACGCGGGGATCACGAAGATCATGATGATGGCGACGACGACGAACGCCACAACGACCACGGACGTCGGATACATCAACGCCGACTTGATCTTCGACTTGATCGCCTCTGTCTTCTCCATGTAGGTCGCAAGGCGGTCGAGCAACTCTTCAAGAATACCTGCCGCTTCGCCTGCTTCGACGAGGTTGCAGTACAGGTTGTCGAAATACTTCGGAAACTTGCGGAACGCCGCAGACAGCGACGTTCCTGTCTCCACATCGCCCCGGATATCGTTGAGCAGCTTGGCAACGCTCGGGTTCGCATTGCCTCGACCGACAATGTCGAAGGCCTGCAGCAACGGAACGCCCGCTTTCATCATGGTGGCCAACTGGCGCGTGAAGATCGCGATGTCCTTGGGCTTGATCGCCTTCCCGGAACGCATCCGGCGCTTCTTGATCTTCGTGGCGAGAACACCTTGCCGGCGCAATGCGGCTTGCACCTGGTTCTCGCCGACGGCACGGACTTCGCCACGTACGACCTTGCCGTTGCGGTCTCTACCTTCCCATTCAAAGACGTATTCCTTGAATGTGCGGTTGGGTGCTGCTGCCGTTGCCATCTTTTTCGCTCCTCTGAATATGCTATTCGTTGGTGACCGCCAGCACTTCTTCGAGTGATGTCAGCCCCTGCATGACTTTCTTCAACCCTGACTGTCGCAGCGATCTCACGCCTTCTGCTTCTGATTGCTTGGCGATGTCGAGCGAACTGCCGTCACGAAGGATGATCTTCTGAATCTCTTCAGAGATCGGCATGACTTGGTAGATGCCAACACGGCCCTTGTACCCACCGTTGCATGCGGAGCAGCCCACCGGGCGGTATGGCTTCCAACTTCCGTCGAGATCCGCCTCGCGGAACCCGGCGTCGAGCAGTGCTTGCCTTGGCACGTCAGCCGGCGCTCTACACACTGTGCAAAGACGGCGTGCCAGTCGCTGCGCAGTGATGAGAATCACACTCGACGCGATGTTGAACGGGGCAATTCCCATGTTGCGCATCCGCGTCAAGGTCGTCGGCGCATCGTTCGTATGAAGCGTGGAAAGTACCAAGTGCCCCGTCTGAGCTGCCTTGATTGAAATATCGGCAGTTTCAAGATCCCGGATCTCGCCGACCATGATGATGTCGGGATCCTGGCGAAGGAAAGCGCGAAGCGCGGCCGCAAACGTGAGGCCAGCCTTCTCGTTGACATTGACCTGGTTCACTCCCGGCAAGTTGATTTCAGACGGATCCTCAGCCGTTGCAATGTTCACACCCGGCTTGTTGAGCAGGTTCAGGCAGGTGTAGAGCGAAACGGTCTTGCCGGATCCAGTGGGGCCCGTCACAAGCACCATGCCGTACGGACGCGAGATCGCGTTCAGAAGCCGCTCTTTTTCGACAGCGTCGTAACCCAGTGCGTCGATGCCCATCCTGGCACTGCTCGGGTCAAGAATACGGATGACGATCTTCTCGCCGAACAATGTGGGAAGCGTGCTGACCCGAAAATCGATCACCCGTTCGGGGCCGATCTTGAGCTTCATCCGCCCATCCTGCGGTACGCGCTTCTCGGAAATGTCGAGCCTCGAAATCACCTTGATGCGCGAAGCAAGCTTGTCCTTGATGACCGGCGGCGGACTGGCGATCTCGCGCAACTCGCCGTCGACCCGAAAACGAACGCGGTAGTTGTGTTCGTACGGTTCGAAATGAATGTCCGAGGCTCGCATGCTGAAAGCGTCGATCAACATCTTGTGCAGGAATCTGACGACTGGCGCGTCTTCGACTTCTGCGATGGCCTGCTCGGACGTTTCGGCCGTTTCGGTCGACAGTTCGTCGAACTCGAACTCGGCTCCAACGATCCCATCGATGGTTTCCGCAGCACTGACCGCAGCGGCTTCGATCATGCGCGACAGCTTGTCGTATTCGGCAATGACCCAGTCGACGCCCATCTGGGAGGCGAACTTGATCTTTTCGGCCGCTTGCTGGTCGGAAGGGTCGGCGGTTGCAACGATGAGACGGTTGCTTCGCTTGCTCAAAACCACGACGCGATACGCTTGGCAGAGCTTGGCGTCGAGCAAATCCTTCGGAAGCCTCTGCGGCTCGATCGCGTCGAGATCCAGAAGGGGCGCACCGAACGCGCTAGAGAGTGTGTGAGCCAAGTCGGCGGCAGAAACGGCGCCCGTGCCGGTCAACTCCGCGATGAAGCTGGTCCTCGCACTGAGCGACTTTTGATAGATCTCCTCAGCGGACTTTGCAGCGAGCTTGCCCGCAGATATCAATGCTCGCGCCAGCCCCGGCAGGGCAATCGGCGAGTTTTCTTTGACGAGAGGTTCGGCGGCTGCCATTCAAATGAATGTAAGAGACGTGAGAATGTGCTTCGGGATCATCGCCGATCACCCAGGGGCTGTAAACGCTGCAGGCGTGGCATTACCGCGAAGCATTTTGCATTTAACGCTGAAAAGGGGCGAACTGTGAAAGGATTTGGCTCCTTCAACAAGTGTGCGCTCCCTCTGCGTCTGCGTTCGGACCACTAGTGTGCTTCAAGATTACGAGCCGAATACTCGCCAAATCACACTGACCAATGGAATGAGATGGAATCTGGTCGGGGTGAGAGGATTCGAACCTCCGGCCTCTACGTCCCGAACGTAGCGCTCTACCAGGCTAAGCTACACCCCGATGCCTACGTGCGACTGTTCAGGCGCGTCGCTCAAGCAACTGAGCCGCTAATTGTAGCAAACCGGAACTATAGGAATTGACCTCCAGACAGCGGATCGCATCGACTGCGCGCTGTGCTTCGCTCGCCGCGGCAGCACGTGTTGCGGCCAAGGCCCCCGTCTCACGAACGATACTGACGATCTGCGGCAATTGCGTTGCATCGCCGGCCTCGATGGCGGTCTGAATGAGATCGCGCTGTGCTGGCGAGCCACGCTGCATCGCCAGTATGAGCGGGAGGGTCGTCTTGCCCTCACGAAGATCGTCGCCGACGTTTTTCCCCGTCTCACTTGCATCACCCTCGTAGTCGAGAACGTCGTCGACAACCTGAAATGCAGTACCGAGCGCTTGACCGTATGCCGCGCAGGATTGTTCGACATCAGGTGTCGCCCCTGCCAACACCGCTGCGAGTCGGGTACTCGCCTCGAAGAGCTTGGCAGTTTTCGAACGGATGACTCGGAGATAGGCGTCCATGTCGAGCGAAGCATCATGCATGTTCATCAGCTGCAAGACTTCGCCTTCGGCAATGACGTTGGTCGCTTCCGCCAGAATCTGCATCACTCTCAGGTTGTCGGCGTCCAACATCATCTGGAAAGCGCGCGAGTACAGAAAGTCCCCGACCAGAACGCTGGCCGGGTTGCCGAACGATTCGTTGGCGGTTGGCCTGCCACGCCGGAGGGTCGATTCGTCGACCACATCGTCGTGCAGAAGGGTCGCTGTGTGAATGAACTCCACCACGGCTGCGAGGTTGAATCGCTGATCGCCCTGAAATCCCAACGCACCCGACATCAACAGGAGTAGTGCCGGCCGCAAGCGCTTCCCGCCAGCAGAAATGATGTATCTGGACACTTGCCGGACCAACGGAACGCCGGAATCGAGTCGTCGGGAAATGACTTCGTCGACACTCGCCATGTCCTTCGCAATCAAGCGAAGGACGGTGGCAGTGGGAGAGTCGTCGGCGGGGGCGGCGGCTGGCAAGTCTTGTACGCTTTCACGCAACGAGGGTGACGACGTTTTCTGTAGGGCAGTTGGCAGAACTTCAGACCAATTATAGAGAGCGCTGCGTAGGGCATCGGGGCTCGATGCCTGACGCCGGAGCCCAATGCTATAATCGCAGGCTCTGCGGAATTCGCCGCCGAGCCATCTTATCCCAAGAGGTCAACATGTACGCGGTCATAAAAACCGGTGGCAAGCAGTATCGCGTTGCTTCCGGCGAGAAAATTAAAGTAGAACAGATTGCTGCGGACGTAGGCCAGGAAATCGTGATCGACCAAGTGCTCGCAGTCGGAGACGGCAGCGAGATCAAGGTTGGCACTCCCCTGGTGTCCGGCGCAACCGTGACGGTGACCGTGCTCTCGCACGGAAAGCACGACAAGGTCCGCATCTTCAAGATGCGCCGTCGCAAGCATTACCAGAAACGTCAAGGCCATCGCCAGCAGTTCACCGAACTGCAAATCGGCGCGATCGCCGGTTAAGGAGTTCAAATGGCACAGAAAAAAGGCGGCGGCTCGACGCGAAACGGGCGCGATTCCAAGCCCAAGATGCTGGGTGTGAAGGCATTCGGCGGTGAACTGATCACGGCTGGCTCCATCATCGTGCGCCAGCGCGGCACGCAGTTTCATCCCGGGGTGAATGTCGGTGTCGGCAAGGACCATACGCTTTTCGCTCTGGTCGACGGCCACGTGTCGTTCGGCATCAAAGGGTCGCTCAACAAGCACATGGTCAATGTGACGCCGGCCAGCGCCACGCCAGCCTGACGGACTGGGCGACGTCCCTGCTCGAAGCCCCGCTTTGACGGGGCTTTCTTATTTGTAAACTGGACTCTGCATGAAGTTCGTCGACGAAGCCTACATCGACGTTGCCGCTGGTGATGGTGGCAACGGCTGCGTCTCGTTCAGGCATGAAAAATACAAGGAGTTCGGCGGTCCCAACGGCGGCGACGGCGGGCGCGGAGGCCACGTGTTCGCCGTGGCCGATCCCAGTCTGAATACGCTCGTGGACTTTCGCTTCTCACGCCGCCATGAGGCTCGACGCGGGCAGCATGGAATGGGTTCCGACATGTTCGGTGCTGCGGGCGACGACATCACGCTCAGGATGCCTGTCGGCACCGTGATTTCCGACGCAGAGACGGGCGAAGTCCTCTTCGAACTGCTCACGCCCGGCGAAGTTCTCACCATCGCGAAGGGTGGCGACGGAGGCTTCGGCAACATGCGCTTCAAGAGCGCGATCAATCGTGCACCGCGCCAGAAGACGCCCGGTTGGCCCGGTGAAAAGAAAAACCTCAAGCTCGAGTTGCGCGTGTTGGCCGACGTCGGTCTGCTCGGAATGCCCAACGCCGGCAAATCGACACTCATCAGCGCAATATCGAACGCGCGCCCGCGCATTGCCGACTATCCATTCACGACGCTCCACCCCAATCTAGGTGTCGTCAGGGTCGGGCCGGAGCAGAGTTTCGTGGTGGCCGATCTGCCCGGTTTGATCGAAGGGGCGTCGGAGGGTGCGGGGTTGGGGCATTTGTTCCTGCGACACCTGCAGCGGACGCGGTTGTTGTTGCATGTAATCGACTTGGCGCCGTTCGACGGTGCTGATCCTGTCGCGCAAGCCAAGGCGATCGTCGGCGAGCTCAAGAAGTACGACGCCGGGCTCTTCAAGAAGCCACGCTGGCTCGTGCTGAACAAGCTCGACATGATCCCCGATGAAGAGCGCGTGGCGCGCGTCAAGGAGTTCGTCAAGCGGATGCGTTTCAAAGGACCGGTGTTCGAGATTTCCGCGCTGACGCACGAAGGCTGCGGTGCTCTTGTGCAGGCCGTTTTTCAACACGTGCAGAAGCAGCAGGTCGCGGAACAACCTGCAGTGGATGTCGATCCTCGCTTCGTCAAAGAATGAGGGAATTGCGATGAGCAGCGGCACCGACACAGTGCGCAACGCACGGCGCATCGTGGTCAAGGTCGGTTCCAGCCTGGTGACCGACGAAGGCCGCGGTCTCGACGAGCAGGCGATTGGTGAATGGTGTCGTCAACTTGCAGAGCTCGTCAGCCAAGGGCGAGAACTCGTCATGGTGTCCAGCGGCGCCATTGCAGAGGGAATGAAGCGGCTCGGTTGGCGCTCCCGGCCGCGCGAGATTCATGAGCTGCAGGCAGCAGCGGCTGTTGGCCAGATGGGCCTCGCCCAGATGTACGAAACCAAGCTGCGCGAGAACGGCCTGCGCAGCGCGCAGATCCTCTTGACGCACGCCGACCTGACGGACCGGGAGCGCTACCTCAACGCCCGTTCGACACTGCTGACCCTGCTCAGGCTCGGCGTGGTGCCCGTCATCAACGAGAACGACACCGTCGTCAACGACGAAATCAAGTTCGGCGACAACGACACGTTGGGCGCGCTGGTCGCCAATCTCGTCGAAGCCGACGTTCTCGTGATCCTCACCGATCAGAAGGGCCTCTTCAGCGCAGATCCGCGAAGCCATCCCGACGCGCGATTCGTGGACGAAGCCGTGGCTGGCGATTTGGCACTCGAAGCGATGGCCGGTGGTGCTGGCTCGAGTCTTGGACGCGGCGGAATGATCACGAAGATTCTGGCCGCCAAACGCGCGGCGGGCTCGGGTGCGTCGACCGTGATTGCCTGGGGTCGCGAGCCGGATGCACTGCTGCGCCTCGCAGCCGGTGAAGCCATCGGCACCCGGCTCCTGGCTCAGACCCCAAAGCATCAGGCGCGCAAGCGCTGGATGGCCGACCATCTGCAGCTGCGCGGCGCAGTGACGATCGATGCCGGCGCAGCCTCCAAGCTGCGAGACGAAGGCAAGAGTCTGTTGCCGATCGGGATGACCAACGTTTCAGGCGAGTTTGCGCGTGGAGACGTGATCGCGGTCCGCGACCCGCAGGGCGTCGAGTTGGCGCGAGGCTTGGCCAACTATTCTCACGTCGAGGCTCGCCTCATCTGCCGCAAACCTTCGAGTGAATTCGAGCGATTGCTCGGCTACATCGCCGAACCGGAAATGGTGCACCGCGACAACATGGTGCTGATGCAGCCTGGACGCTGAGTCGCTATTCGACCTCGCGCACCGGATTCCTGAGCTGTTGCATCATTTGGCTGACGGACGCGCGTGGCGCGTGGCCCCGACATAGGGCCTGGCTGGACAACGCCTTCGTGTAGCTCGAATTGAGATCGCCGATCTTCTTCCACTCCGCGTCCTTGACCTTCTCCCACTTCTCACCGTTGTAGCGCGCGTAGTTCTTGGTTTCTTCCGTTGCGCAGCGCACGCCGTCATAGAAAGCGTTGAGAGCTCCGCCCGCGCGATTGCTGGCGACCACGACATAGCGAACGACGCCGTCGCCGGTGATCTGGATCGTGTCGGGATCCACGCCGACCTTGAGGCTCATGTACCGTGGCATTTCCACGGGCACCAACCGGCTTTCGCTGAACGCGGGGGGCGGCGGCACGTCGCTTTCCTTCCAGTCGACATCGTCGTAGAGCAACTGGGCGGACGCCGCGCCAGCCGCGCCAATGCAACCGCCGAGTACGAGCAGCCTGCTAGCGCGAAAAAGGAAGCGGATCAGCCGGTGGGGCATCGTTGGCAGGATTGGCATTGGGGTTGGGGTCGAAGCTGGCGCCAGGGGGAAGCTCGAACTGCGATTCGTGTCCGAGGAGGGGTGAGTGGCGATCGCCATCGCGGGCCCGCGCGTTGCCGCGCAGAAAGCGATTGCGAAAGTCTTGTCGGGGCAGATAGCGGGCCAGCTCCGTCAGAGCCATCTCGTAGACGCCGCGCTTGAACTCGACCACCACATCCAATGGCACCCAATAGTCGTGCCAACGCCATGCGTCGAATTCAGGGTGATCGGTGGCGCGAAGGTTGAGGTCCCAGTCATGCCCTGTCAGCTGCAACAAATACCAGATCTGCTTCTGACCCTTGTAGTGACCTCGCGCGTCGCGGCGGATGAACCGGTCCGGCACCTCGTAGCGCAACCAGTCGCGGGTACGGGCCACGATGCGCACATGCTCCGGATGGAGCCCGACTTCTTCGTGCAGTTCCCGGAACATGGCTTGCTCGGGACTCTCGCCGCGATCGATGCCGCCTTGCGGGAACTGCCAGGAATGGGTCCTGATGCGTTTGCCCCAGAAAACCTGGTTTCTCTGGTTGAGCAGGATGATGCCGACGTTAGGCCTGAAGCCATCTCGGTCGAGCATAATCAAACCCCAAATTTTTGAACTGAGTCGATTATGCATGTCGGGTTGCGCTCGGCAAGCGATCAGTTCCGGCGCCATCGTTGCCCGCGCTCTTTCAAGGCACACCGACCTACCCCTGACAGATGAAAGCATCGCGATTTTTTATTTCCACGCTCAAGGAAGCACCAGCGGACGCCGAGGTGGCAAGCCACCGCCTCATGATGCGCGCAGGCATGATCAAGAAGCTCGGCGCGGGCATCTACACCTACATGCCGATGGGGTTGCGCGTGATTCGCAAGGTCGAGGCGATCGTGCGTGAGGAAATGGATCGGGCCGGTGCCGTCGAGCTCACGATGCCCGTGGTGCAACCGGCCGAGTTCTGGCAGGAAAGCGGCCGCTTCCAGGGCTATGGCGCCGAACTGTTGCGCATCAAGGACCGGCACGAGCGCGACTTCGTCGTCCAGCCCACCAGCGAGGAAGTGGTGACCGACATCGCTCGGCAGGAAATCCGCAGCTACAAACAGTTGCCGCGCAACTTCTATCAGATCCAGACGAAGTTCCGCGACGAGCGCCGCCCCCGTTTTGGACTGATGCGCGGTCGCGAATTCATCATGAAGGACGCTTACAGCTTCGATCGCGACCTCGACGCTGCGAAGGCGAGCTATCAGGTGATGGCCGACGCCTACCGCCGGATCTTCGATCGCTTCGGCTTGCGCTATCGGGCCGTGGCCGCGGACAGCGGTGCCATCGGTGGCGATGTCAGCCAGGAATTCCAGGTCATCGCCGCGACTGGGGAAGACGCGATCGTCTATTGTCCCGACAGCAGCTACGCGGCCAACATCGAGAAGGCTGAAGCACTGGCGCCCGCCGGGCCACGCGCTCCGGCTGCGAAACCACTCGCCAAGACCCCGACGCCGGGCAAGAGCACGTGCGAGGACGTCGCCGAGTTGCTCGGCGTGCCATTGGCGACCACGGTCAAGTCGCTTGTCCTCGCGACAGAGCCTGTCGATGGACAAGGCAAGAGCCAGGCCGTGCGCATCTGGTTGCTGCTCCTGCGCGGCGATCACGACATGAACGAAGTCAAGGTCGGCAAGGTGCCGGGCCTCGACGCTGGGTTTCGCTTCGCGACCGTCGATGAGATCCAGGCGCATTTCGGTTGCAAGCCTGGCTACCTCGGCCCCTTGAATCTCCAGCGGCCCGTGAGCATCGTGGCCGATCGCGAAGTGGCTGTGATGTCCGATTGGATCTGTGGCGCCAACGAGGTCGACTTCCACATGACCGGCGTGAACTGGGCGCGTGATCTGCCGGAGCCGCAGATCGTTGCCGACATTCGAAACGCCGTGGCCGGTGACGCCTCCCCGGACGGCAAGGGCGTGCTGGCCATCGAGCGCGGCATCGAGATCGGCCACGTCTTCGTGCTGGGCACCAAGTACAGCAAGCCGATGAACGCGAGCTTTCTCGACGAGGCCGGCAAGCCGCAGTTGCTCGAAATGGGCTGCTATGGCATCGGCATCACGCGCCTGCCTGCCGCGGCCATCGAGCAGAATCACGACGAGCGCGGGATCATCTGGCCCGACGCGATCGCGCCTTTCACAGTGGTCCTTTGCCCGATCGGGATGGATCGCAGTCCCGAAGTCAAGACTGCCGCCGAGTCGCTGTACGAGCAATTGCTGGCTGCCAAGGTCGACGTGCTTCTCGACGACCGTGGCGAACGCCCCGGGGCGATGTTTGCCGATTGGGAACTGATCGGCGTACCGCACCGTGTCGTGATCTCGGAGCGTGGCCTCAAGGAAGGGCAGTTCGAGTACCAGCATCGGCGGGAAAGCGGGCCCACCAAGGTGCCGGTGGTCGAGGTCGCGCGCTTCCTGCTGGACAAGCTGGGCTGATGGATTTTTCGCGACGCGCTCTTCTTTCCGGCACGGCCGCCGGTGCGTTGACGATGGCGTTGCCGGGCCGGTCGTATGCGGGCGCGCAGATCGAAGAGCCGTTGATCGATTCCGTGCGCACCGCGCTGACGATCGCGGTCGAGAATTCCGCGCCTCCGGTGCCGGAATTCAGCACCACCGAGGCCAAGCTCGCCCATCTGCGTTGGCTTGGCGAGATGAGCCAGCGGCTGCTTAAGAAGATCACCGATTGGCCGACTCGCAAAGCCTTTCTCCAGACCGTTTGGTACGAGTCGCGAAGGGCAGGGCTGGATGTCAGCCTGGTGCTTGGCCTCATCCAAGTCGAGAGCAATTTCAGAAAGTGGGCGGTGTCCAGCGCGGGCGCGCGGGGCTACATGCAGGTCATGCCTTTCTGGACCCGCGTGATCGGCGACGGCGACTCGTCCAAGCTGTTCCACATGCAGACGAACCTGCGCTTCGGCTGCGTGATCCTTCGCCACTACCTCGATCGCGAGGCCGGCGATCTTTTCATGACGCTCGGACGCTACAACGGCAGCCGTGGCAGGGCGCCATATCCGAACGCCGTCTTCGCGAATCAGCGCAACTGGGTCTTCAACGACCGCCGGCCGGACTGATCGTCGCCGTCATTGGACGAAGCCGATCTTGCTGCGCAACGCGCTGGCACGCGGCAGATCGTCGACCTTGATGTGATCGCGGCCCGCAAGGCGCGCGTTGCCAAATCCCGTCATGAGCGCGCGGCGCATCTCACGCGGCGCCAGCGCGGCGAGCTGGTCGAGCACGTCGCTCGACGGCTCCTCGGCCAGCAGACGCCCCCAGTCCCGGTCGTTGCGGATCGACGCATAGAGCTGGCCGGCAATCTGGCGTGCTGCCTCGAAATCGGGAGCCTCGATCTCGAACACGTTCATTCGATTGAGGATCGGCTCGGGAATGCCGCGCGCGTCGTTGGCGGTGGTGATCCAGATGACCTGGCTTGCATCGATGGCGACTTCGGCGAACTCATCGACAAAGGAATGTGCCGAATCGTGTTCCAGCAGGTTGTACAGCGCGCCGAGTGGATCGTATTGGGTGTCGGAGCCGGCCTTGTCGATCTCGTCGATGAGCATCACCGGGTTGGCGTACTCCCCGTCGACAAGCGCTTCGAACACCTTGCCCGGCTTGGAGCCTTTCCATTGCGACGACGCGCCGGACAGAAGCCAACCCGCTGTCATCGAACTCATCGGCACCAGAGACATTCCGGTGCCCAGCAGTTCGGCGAGTTTCTTGGCGAAGTGGGTCTTGCCGATTCCGGGAGGGCCCAACAACAGCATCGGCGTCACTTCGAGGCCGTCGCGGCTGTCCTGGGCCAGCGCCACGTGGCGACGGACGTCGTCGAGCACTTCGTTGAAATTCGGGAGCTGTGCGTAAAGGGTCGCCATCTCGGGCACCCCGCTCGGCTTCACCTGAAAGCGATCCGGGCCGCGTTCGAGCATTCGCTCGTACGTGTTGCGCAAGTGTTCGTGATCGCGCTCCGGCAGCTTTGCGAGTTTTCGCTCGACATCCTGTGGCTGAAACACGCTGCGCATGCTGGCCACCGGCAATTGCCAGGTCGAGGAAGCAGGAACGAGACTGCGGGACTCCATGGGCACCTCCGGTTTCGAACACTTGGACACAGCATAAGGCGTGCCCGAATCCGAAGGATGTCTATGTTTTCTCGAAATCCCGAATTTGCGCGCTGCGCCTACACGCCGCCGTGCGGGTGAGTGGGGTCGACCCACAACACCTTTTCGGGTTTCTCGACCGGCTCGATGTCCAAGTTGACTGCCACGGCTTCGCCATCGCTGCGGCAGAGCACGCACTCGAGCGCTTCGGTCGCGCTGGCGTTGATTTCCTGGTGCGGCACGAAAGGGGGCACGTAGATGAAGTCGCCAGGTCCTGCCTCGGCCGTGAATTCGAGGTGCTCACCCCAGCGCATGCGGGCCCGTCCCCGCACGACGTAGATGACCGATTCGAGGTGACCGTGGTGATGGGCGCCGGTCTTGGCATCGGCATGGATGGTGACCGTGCCGGCCCAGAGCTTCTGGGCACCGACCCGCGCGAAGTTGATGGCCGCCGCGCGGTTCATGCCAGGCGTCTGCGCGGTGTTGGCGTCGAGCCGATCTGCGGGGATGACACGCACCCCGTCGTGCATCCAGGCTGCGTCGCCGGGCGAACCCCCGGCGTCGGCGTCGTCGTGACCGTGGTCGTGACTCATCGCGGCCGCGAAATCAGGCGGGGCTGCCGTTCAGCATCTGCTGGAGCTCGCCCGACTCGTACATCTCCATCAGGATGTCCGAGCCCCCGACGAATTCGCCCTTGACGTAGAGCTGCGGAATGGTCGGCCAGTTGCTGTACTCCTTGATGCCCTGGCGAATGCCGTCGTCCTCGAGGACGTTGACGGTCTTGAGGGTCCGGGTGTCGACGCCGACGGCCTTCAGGATCTGCACCGCGCGGCCTGAGAAACCGCACATCGGAAAGCTGGCGTTGCCCTTCATGAAAAGAACCAGGTCGTTGGTCTTCACGAGGTCATCGATGCGTTGCTGGTCGTCGGACATGAAAAGCTCCTGAAAAAGTTGCTGCAGGGATTATTTCACCGAGTGCCACATTCCGCCCGTGCAGCGCGAAATGCCAGCGAGGTCGCGGCGGCTTTGCACTTCGGCCAATCCCTGGTCCACCAGCAGCCCGTGGACCGCATCCTTCTGATCGTGGCCGTGCTCGATCAATAGCCAACCTTCAGGATGCAAATGTTTCGGCGCTGCCTGCACGATGCGTCGAATGTCTGCGAGCCCATCGAATCCCGACACCAGCGCTGCCAGGGGCTCGTGGCGAAGTGCGTCGAGATGGGCGTCACCCGCGGCGACGTAGGGCGGGTTGGTCACGATCAGGTCCCACCTGGCGTCGGCAGCGCCAAGCCAGTCGCCCTGAAGAAAGCGAACCGGCAGGCCCAGCCGGGCGGCGTTCGATTCTGCGACCTGCAGGGCATCCGGGCTGAGGTCGATCCCGGTGACTCGGGCATCCGGACGGGCCGCCTGGATGGCGAGCGCGATTGCGCCGCTGCCGGTTCCGAGGTCGAGGACGTGGGGCGACCGACGATCCGCCAGCACCTCGAGCGCCCAGTCGACCAGCGTTTCGGTGTCCGGCCGGGGAATCAGCACCCGCGCATCCACCCGAAGGTTCAGTCCATGGAATTCCTTCTCGCCGACGATGTAGGCCACCGGTTCGCCGGCGAGGCGCCGGGCCGTGATCGAGCCAAACGTGTGGCGCACCGCTTCGGGCGCCTCGTCGCTGTCGTGCGCCACCAGCCATGCGCGCTCGGAGAGCGATCGGCCCAGGGCGAACAGCAGCAACAGATGCGCGTCGAGCCGCGCGACGCCGGCGGCCGATGCAGCGGAGAGGAGCGCCCCCACGGTCGACGCGCTCCCATCGTGGAGGTGCTTGCTCACGACGGCAAGCTCGCTTCGAGTTCAGCCAGTTGTTCGGCCTCGCGGGCCGCGCGCAGGGCGGCCAGCACATCGCTCAAGTCGCCTTCCATGATCGACTGCAACTTGTAGAGCGTGAGATTGATGCGGTGATCGGTCAGCCTGCCTTGCGGGAAGTTGTAGGTCCGGATGCGGTCCGAGCGATCGCCGGTGCCGATCAGGCCTTTGCGCATCGCCGCGTCCTTGGCCGCACGCTCGCTGCGGTCCTTGTCTTGGATGCGCGCCGACAGCACTTGCATCGCCTTGGCCTTGTTCCGGTGCTGGCTGCGGTCGTCCTGGCACTCGGCCACAATGCCCGTGGGAATGTGCGTGATCCGCACCGCCGAGTCCGTCTTGTTGATGTGCTGTCCACCGGCGCCGCTCGCGCGGTAGGTGTCGATGCGCAGATCGGCAGGATTGATCTGCACCGCGACGGCCTCGTCCGGTTCGGCGAGGACCGCGACCGTGCAGGCGCTGGTGTGGATGCGGCCTTGTGTCTCGGTCGCCGGCACCCGCTGCACGCGGTG
>JAHJOG010000069.1 GCA_018820395.1 Gammaproteobacteria bacterium
CCTTCGAGCAATGGCACTTCGATTGGCTCGACGTTCCCGCGCTGATCCGCGCTGCCGACTCGATCCTCGAATATCCGATGGTCGACCAGGACCCGCTGCCGCGCTGGACGCACGGCCGCGTGACCCTGCTCGGCGACGCGGCCCACCCGATGGTGCCGCGCGGTTCCAACGGTGCCGGCCAGGCCATCATCGACGCGCGCTGCCTGGCGGGCCTGCTGAAGCGGCAGGGCGTGGGCGGCGAGGCGCTCGAAAGCTATGACCGAGAGCGCGTCCAGGCCACCGCCAAAGTGGTACTGACCAATCGCAGCACGCCGCCCGACTCGATTCTGAAAGAGGTGTACGAGCGCTCGGGCGGCAAGCGCTTCACCCACATCGACGACGTCGTGCCGCAGGCCGAGTTGCAGGCCATCTCGGACAACTACAAGCGCGTGGCCGGCTACGACCCGGCGCAGCTCAAGCGCCGCCCCTCGTACGTCTGAGCCGATTTTTTTTCGACAAGAAGGAGACCCACTCATGTTCGCAAGATGGATGAAGCCGCTGCTCGCCGCAGCCGCCCTGTGCACGGCCGCCGCGTCGGCCTTCGCGGCCTGGCCGACCCAGCCGATCACGCTGGTGGTGCCCTACACCCCCGGCACCGGCATCGACCTGATCGCCCGCCAGCTTTCCGCCCACCTGCCTGCCGCCCTGGGCCAACCCGTGGTGGTGGACAACGTGGCCGGCGCGAGCGGCAACATCGGCAGCGAGAAGGCGGCGCGCGCCAAGCCCGACGGCTACACGCTGCTGGTGCAGGTGTCCACGCTGGTGATGAACAAGAGCCTCTACAAGAACCTTTCCTACGATCCGGTCAACGACTTCGTGCCGGTGGCCCAGACCTCGTGGGGCACGCTGGTGCTCGTCGCCAACCCCAACGTGCAGAAGGCGCAGACCGTCGGCGACATGGTCGCCGCGGCCAAGGCCAAGCCCGGCCAGCTCACCTACGCGACGCCGGGCGTCGGCACGCCGCACCACCTTGCAATGGCCTTGCTGCTCCAACGCAGCGGCGCTGAGATGCTCCAGGTTCCGTACAAGGGCACGGCCGGCGCGGTGACCGACCTGCTGGGCGGACGCATCGACTACATGTTCCTGCCAGCGCACGTCGCGCTGCAGCACATCCAGGCCGGCAAGTTGAAGGCGATCGCGGCCGGCAGCGAGAAGCGCCTGCCCCAGCTGCCCGACGTGCCGACCCTCGCCGAGGCCGGCGTGACCACCGACAACGTCGACATGTGGTACGGCGTGCTGGCGCCCAAGGGCACGCCGCCCGACGTGATCAAGAAGCTGCACGGCGCGATCGACAAGATCCTCGAGCAGCCCGACGTCGCGAAGGCCTTCGAGGCGCAAGGCATGGTCCCTGCGGTCAGCACGTCGGCCGAATTCGGCAAGCTGATTTCCAAGGATTCGCAGCGCTGGGCCGACGTGGTCAAGAAGGGCAACATCACCGCCGAATGAGGCACAGCGGCACGCGCCGGCGCCAAGGCGCTAGCGCAGTCGCACCATCTGGTCGGACTCGCCCTTCTTCACTTCGAGCAGGGCGTCGAGCCCCTTGACCATGGCCGGAAAGTTCGCATAGCCATGGTCCTTGGTGTCGAAGGTCGAGTCGAGGCGCTTGATCATGTGCCAGATCGCGCCCTTGTTCACCCACGCATCGCCCTGGGTCTCGGCCAGGAGCTTGATGGCTCGCTTCATGATCTCGGCCGCCGGGTCGATCTGCACCGGCACAGGTGCGTCGACCTCGGGTGACGGCTCGGTCACCTCGGCCGGGTCGCCCACCAGGTTTTCGTAGTAGCGGAATTCGTGGCAGCTCTTGGCCCAGTGGCGGTTGGTCGAGCGGCGCGTGCCGAGCCCGATCAACGTGCGCCCGGCCGCCTTGATCTTTTGCGACACCGGCATGAAGTCGCTGTCGCCGCCCACGATGATGATGGTGCCCAGGTGCGGAAAGCGCGCCAGGTCTTCGGTCGCGTCCAGGCACAGTTTGATGTCGGCCCCGTTCTTCGCCGAGGCGCCGGGCGGAAAGAGCTGGATCAGCTCGATGGCGCTCTGCAGCAGCGCGTCCCGATAGCGGCCGCAGTATTGCCAGTTGCAGTAAGCGCGGTTGATGGCGATCGCGCCGAACGATGACGCCAGCTCGACCACCGCCTGGATGTCGACCAGCGGCTCCTGCACCCTGAAGCGCACATCCGGCTTGCCGTAGCTGCCTTCGCCGTGCCTGGCTTCGTAGAGGCTCGCATGCAGGTTCTCGAAGTCCCAGTAGAGGGCCACGGTGCGGTTGGCTTCGCTGTCGGAAGAGGGCATGGTCTGCTTTCTGTGGGGCGTGGGCCCGGGCGGGTTCAGCCTGGAGTATGAGCGCGAGCCCGTCGAGCGCCCGGCCCGACGTCGAGCGCTTTCAGTGAGCTACCCTCGCCCTCCGACTTCCGACCGCATCATTTCCAATCGAAAAGGACATCCCATGACCAGACAACTCATCAGCTCCGGCTCGGCGTTCGAGGCGCAGATCGGCTATTCGCGTGCCGTGGTGGCCGGCGACTGGGTCTTCGTCTCGGGCACGACCGGCTTCGACTACCGCACGATGACGATCGTCGACGACGTGGCCGGGCAGGCCGAGCAGTGCCTGAAGAACATCGAGGCTGCGCTCGAGGAGGCCGGAGCCGCGCTGAGCGACGTCGTCCGCGTGACCTACGTGCTGCCCGATGCCAGCGAGTTCGAGCCGTGCTGGCCGGTGCTGCGCAAGTATTTCGGCGACGTGCGGCCCGCGGCCATGATGATCTCGGCCGGCCTGGCCGATCCGCGCATGAAGATCGAGATCGAGGTGACGGCGCTGCGCTCGTCGTCCTGAGGATCAGCCGGCGGCGATCCAGTCCCACATCCGCGCCGGCGCCTCGATCATCACGTTGTGACCGTGCGGGCCGAGTTCGACCGCGTCGGGATCGATCTCGCGCAACTGCTGCGAGGTCACCATTGCGTCTTGCTCGCCGCGGCCCAGGTGAGCCGGACAGCGCGCGAGCCGCATCAACTCCGCCACCGGCGGCCTGCCGACCGCGTAGGCGCGAGGGTCCATCGCCAGTCGCCATCCTTCGGCGTCGCGCCGCACCCCCCGCCCGGCCACGGGCGATGTCGCGTCGACGAGCCCGGCCAGGCCGGACACCTTCAGGTACCGTTCCCGAGCCTCGTCTTCCGTGGCGAAGTGCCGGGCCGGCTGCGCGGCGAGCGCGGCCATGCGGTGAAGTTCATCGTCGCTCCACGCGACCTTGATGCCGGCTGCGAACACCCGATGCGGCACGAGTCCGAACCACCCTGTCGCCAGCGCCAGCGCGATCACGCCGCCCAGCGAATGCCCGAGCACCACCAGCCTGCCCGCACCGTGGATGTGAGGCAGAACGGCTTGCGCGACGGCGGCCGCCGTCAGGCCGATGGCATAGCCTGGCGCAGGCTCGGAGCCGCCGTGACCCGGCAGGTCGAGTGCCATCCAGCGCCCTGCCCAGCGCGCATCGACTTGCGCGCACAGCGGCGACCAGACCGAGGCTGTCGCGCCCATCCCGTGCAGCAAGAGAAGAAGGTCTGCGCCTTCGCCGCCTTGTTCGACAAACATTGCTTCGTCTCCGTTGTGATGCGTCGCGCGCGCAGCCTGCCCAGGCCTGTCACGCGGACGCATCGGGCTGCGCCGGCGCAGCGTCGTCTTTCTTCACCGGGCCCACGGCCTGCTCCCGGAGGACCGCATTGAACTCGGCGCCGAAGATGAGCGTGGTGGCACTGATGTAGAGAAACACCAGCGTCGCGACCACGCCCGCGAAACTGCCGTAGAGCAGCGCGAGCTTGCCCGCGGTGCGGAGCGTGTACGACAGGCTCGCCGCTGCGCCGACCCACATTCCGGCCCCCAGCACGGCGCCGGGAACCACGGTCGAGAGCCGCTGCCGAATGTCGGGCAGCCAGCCGTACATCAGCGCATAGAGCACCGTCAGGGCCAGAAAGGCCGAGCCGTAGCGAACGCTGTTGTTCAGCCAGAGCGTGTTCTTTCCGACCCCCACGCTGTCCTCGAGCAGGCGCCAGACGTACGGCATGACGATCACCGAACTGAAGGCGATCAGGATCCCGAAGCCGACGACCGCCGTGAACACCGTGACCTTGATGCGGGCCTTCCAGAACGGCAGGCCGCGCTCGATGCCATACGAGCGGTTCAGCGCGGTGCGCACCGCCTGCATGCCCGACGACGCGGTCCACAGCGTCGTCAGCAGGCCGATGGTCAGCAGCGCCTGGTTGCGCTGCGCCAGCACCTGATCGATGACCGGCTGCATCGCATCGCGCACCACCTGCGGCGCATACCCCATCACCCGTTCAACCAGCGCCGCCGCATCGCCCGGGTCGCCGATGTAGCCCGCAGCGGCGGACACCAACAGCAGCAGCGGGAACATCGCCAGCACCACCGAGAACGCCATGCTGCCCGCCTGGTTGGCGCTCTGGTGAAGGATGTAGTTGCGGATGGCCGGGATGAGAATGCGCAACCCCGGCGCGTTCAGCACGGCGCTGCTCACACGCTGCCACGCGAGCCCCAGGCGGTTCATGGCAGGCAAGGGTGAATCGAGCCGAGCGCGGGCCGCGTTCTGCCGATGGGCTGATTGGGATGCATGAAAACAGGATAGCGCGTAGAGGAGGCGCAGCGTGTGCGCCGCGGCGCTGCGTCGCTGGAGGGGACAGGGGGTGGCAGCTTCCAAACCGGACATCGAATCCGTCGAGACGTTTGTCAGGCCAGCAATTTCTGATATCTGGAATCGGCGCTTTTCTGCCGATTGTTGGCCTGTTCCGAGATATTCGGCATTTAAGGACCGATAGAAGGAAGGCCTTGTAGCAGTCCCTATCCGGCAACTCCGTCGGTCGCAGCAGCTCCTGCTGAACTAGACCGTCAGGGCATGAACCCCGGCGCCCGGCTGTCCGACACGATGTGCAGTTCACGCGGGGTCGGCGGCGTGTAGATCGTCTGGTAGTAGATGGGGTCGGAATCGCCCAGGAAGGCATGCACGCGCATGGCGACGCACAGGGTGTCTTCTGCGATCTCCAGTTGTCGTGCGATGTCGGGCGGCGGCACTTCCTGCCGGGTGAAGAGATCGACCTTGTGAATGGCCTGCCCGCAGGCGCGAAAGATGGTCTGCTTGAAGTTCTCGCTGTCGAGCTGCTCCAGCCGGGCTTCGCGAAACACCGCCAGGCGCACCGGGTCGACCGCGAAGGTGCTGTGCACGTAGAACTCGTCGCCGATGCGGATGCGCCGGATGATCCGAACCACCTCCACGCAACGCAGATGCGCCGTCCAGGGCCCCGGTCCGGCCACGGTGTCGCGCGAGAGGATCTCGGGGAACACCGGCAGATACTGCACGCCCGAATCGTCGACGAAGCGGCAATGGAACGGGCGCTCCATCTGCGCGCCGGCATGCCGCTCCGAGATGAACGAACCCATGCCCGGCCGCCGCTGGATCACTCGTTCGTCCACCAGCCGCCGCAATGCGCGCTGGATGGTTCCGAGGCTCACCGGCAGCACCTTGGCGAGTTCCTGTTCGTTCGGCACGCGGTCGCCGGGTGCGACCAGACCGCTGGCCACCGCGTGCATCACCGCGTCGTAGAGGGCGACGTATTTCGGGACACCTGGGCGGCTGAACCGCTCGAGCAACTGCAGCAGGTCGGAAACATTCATGGTGCGATTGTCCGTGGCGCAAAAAGCGCGTTGACGCTGCTCCGATGGCTAGTTACTATATAGCATCATAGCAATACATGTTTGACCGCCCATGCCCATCTCTTCCGCAGCTCCCGCGCGCAACGTCATCGTCATCATGTCCGACGAGCACAACCCCAAAGTCATGGGCTGTGCGGGACATCCGGTCGTCTCGACCCCCCACCTCGACCGCCTTGCGGCGCGCGGCACACGCTTCAGTTCGGCCTACACCACCAGCCCGGTGTGCGTGCCGGCCCGCGCGGCATTCGCGCTGGGCAAATACATCCACCAGGCGGGTTTCTGGGACAACGCGGATGCCTACGACGGTTCGCAGCCCAGCTGGCACCACGTGCTGCGCGAACTCGGCCACGAGGTGGTTTCCATCGGCAAGCTGCACTTCAACCGCACCAACGAAGACCACGGCTTCTCGCAAGAGCAGATCCCCATGCACATCCTCGATGGCAAGGGCGACCTGATGGGCCTGGTGCGCGAAGACCTGCCGCGCCGCGGCGGCGCCAAGAAGATGGCCGCGATGGCCGGGCCGGGCGAGTCGACCTACACGCTGTACGACCGCGAGATCTGCGCGCGCGCGCAGGTGTGGCTGCGCGAGAACGCGGCGCGCACGCACGACAAGCCGTGGGTGCTGTTCGTCTCCTTCGTAGCGCCGCACTTTCCGCTCACGGCACCGCCCGAGCACTACTACCGCTACTTCAACCAGAAGCTGCCGATGCCCAAGCTCTACGCCAAGGACCAGCGCACGCAGCACCCGTACCTGGACGACTACCGCAAGAGCTTCTGCTACGACGACTATTTCGAGAACGAGGCCGACGTGCATCGCGCGCTGTCGGGCTACTTCGGCCTGGTCAGCTTCTTCGACGAGCACGTCGGCAAGATCACCAGCGTGGTGGCCGACATGGGCCTCGAGGAGACGACCGACATCATCTACACCAGCGACCATGGCGACAACCTGGGCGCGCGCGGCCTGTGGGGCAAGTCGACGATGTACGAAGAGATCGCCGGCGTGCCGCTGATCGCGGCGGGCCCCAGCTTTCCCGCCGGCAAGGTCGTCGCCACGCCCTGCAGCCACGTGGACGCCTACCCCACCATCGTCGAGGCCGCCGGCGAATCGTTCGACGCCGTGCGCGACGGGCATCCGGGCGTTTCGCTGGCGGACCTGGCGAACGGCGCGCAACCGGAGCGGACCGTGCTGAGCGAATACCACGGCATGGGTTCGAGCACCGGCGCCTACATGATCCGCGTGGACCAGTACAAGTACGTCCACTACGTCAAGTACCCACCCCAGCTCTTCGACTTGGCGCAGGACCCGGAAGAGATGCACGACCTCTCGCAGGACCCCGCCATGCAGCCCGTGCTGGCGCGCTGCCGCGACAAGCTCTTCGCGATGCTCGACCCGGTCGAAGTCGACCGGCGCGCCAAGGCGCGTCAGGCCGAACTGCTCGCGGCCAACGGCGGCCGCGAGGCGGTCATCGCGCGCGGCGACCTCGGCTTCACGCCCGCACCGGGCGTCGTCGCCACCTTCCAGTAGAGCGCGCGCTGCCGCGTCGATCTCCTCGGCTTGTTCATTCCATGCAGAAGGACCTCCCTATGAAGCGCATTCTCTACACCGCCCTCTTCGCCGCCGTCGCCACGGCGAGCACCGCCGCCATGGCGCAGGCGTGGCCCACCAAGCCACTGAAACTGGTCGTCGCCTACCCCGCCGGCGGCGGCCTGGACTTCGTCGGCCGCACCGTGGCGCAGCGCCTGTCCGAGCGACTCGGACAACCCGTTTTGGTCGAGAACAAGACCGGCGCCAGCGGCGCGATCGGCACCGACTACGTTGCCAAGGCCGCTCCCGACGGCTACACGCTGCTGATGGCGTCGCCGGCCGAAGTCGTCGTCGGCCCGGCCGCGGGCCAGAAGACCGGCTACGACGCGCAGAAAGATCTCACCCCGGTCAGCCTCGTCGGCGAAACTCCGTTGGTGCTCGCCGCGCACCCGTCGGTGCCGGCCACCGACCTCGCTTCCTTCGTGGCCTACGCCAAGAGCCACCCGCAGGCCCTCACCTACGGCACGCCCGGCAGCGGCAGCTCGATGCAGTTCGCAGGCGAATCGTTCAAGGCGGGCACCGGGACCTCGATCCAGCACGTCCCCTACCGCGGCGCGGCGCCGGCGCTCACCGACGCGCTGGGCGGACAGATCTCGATGGCCATCGTCGGCATGCCGCCGGTGGTGCCGTATGCCAAGTCGGGCAAGCTGCGCGTGCTCGCGGTCACCACGGCCAAGCGCTCGTCGGTGATGCCCGACGTGCCGGCCGTGTCCGAGCTGCCGGGCATGAAGGACTATCGCTTCAGCAACTGGATGACCGTGTTCGCGCCCGCCGGAACGCCGCACGCCATCGTCGAGCGGATCAGTGCCGACATCGCCGAGATCGTGCGAGAGCCCGCGACGCGCAAGCATCTGCTCGAGGCCGGCGTCGAGCCGATGGGCGTGCGCGGCGAGGCGCTCGCCAGTTTTCTGACAGAAGAGCGCCAGCGCTACGACACAGTGGCGAAGGAACGCAACATCCGCTTCGGCGACTGAAGCTTCGCGACGAGACGAGGCCGTCGGCACAGCGACGGCCCGTCGAACGCCCTGCGCGCAGGCGGGGACGGGAAGACGTTCGCAGAAGCAGTGCGTCTTCTCATGAGGCGCCGGGAGAGCCCTCGCAAAGATCCATCGGCCGTTTCTCGCGGCAACAGTTGACATATCAACGTTGATAGATCAACAATCGCCGTTTTCGCGATTCCGCGTTCTCCCATGCCCGCTCCGACCGCACTCGCCGACCCGCTCGCCCCACGCCAGGACGTGCCGCGCGCGCGCGCCGAACTGCGCGAGGACCGCCCGATGCCGGCGCTCGCGACCGACCTCGTCGGCTGGCTCGTCACCAGCCTGTCGCTGCGCCTGAGCCGCAGCGCATCCAACTACTACCTCGAGCGCTGGAACATCGGCACCACCGAATACCGCCTGCTGCTCGCGCTCGGCATCGAACGCGGCTGCAGCGCCGTGCGGCTGGCCGCCGGGGCCGACGTCGACAAGGCGGCCGCCAGCCGCGGCCTGCAGGTGCTGCAGAAGGAAGGGCTGGTCGAACTCACCAAGCGCGGCCGCGAAATGGAGATCCATCTCACCGCCAGCGGCGAGGCGCTCTACGAAGAGCTGCAGGCCGCGACGCTGCGGCGCGAAGAGCGCCTCACGCGCGGCATGACGCCGGCCCACGTGAAGCGGCTGCGTGCCGACCTGCACCGCCTGATCGACAACCTCCCGTCGCTCGGCGTCGACGACGACGACGGCCTCTGAACCCCACAGCCCGAAGGACCCCGATCCATGCTGACCCAAGAAAAGAACGACATCCTCACCCGCACCGGCCGCGGCACGCCCATGGGCAAGCTGATGCGCACCTTCTGGACGCCGGCCATGACCGAGGCCGAGATCCCGGCGGCCGACGAGCCCCCCGTCCGGCTCGAACTGCTGGGCGAAAAGCTGGTGGTCTTTCGCGACACCGACGGCCGCGTCGGCGTGCTCGACCAGCACTGCCCGCACCGCGGCGCCAGCCTGTTCTTCGGGCGCAACGAAGAAGGCGGCATCCGCTGCGTCTATCACGGCTGGAAGTTCGGCGTCGACGGCAAGTGCCTTGATATGCCCACCGAGGCGGCGGACAGCCCCATGCGTTGCAAGGTCAGTGCACTCGCCTACCCGGCGCGCGTGGCCGGCGGCGTGCTCTGGGTGTACCTCGGCGAGCCCGACACGGCGCCGCCCTTGCCCGACTTCGAATTCATCGGACTGCCGGCCGACCACATCTACGCATCGCGCTGGGAACAGGACTGCAACTACGCGCAGGCCATGGAAGGCGAGTTCGACAGCGCCCACGTCGGCTTCCTGCACAGCCTGGTCAACAAGACCACCGACGACGACCGCGCGCTCACCGGCCGGTTCTTTCGCGACGACAAGGCACCGTCGTGGAAGATCGTTCCCACGCCCTCCGGCCTCATGGCGTGCAACGGCCGCCGCGTCGAACAGGACAAGCGCTACTGGCGGCTCAACCAGTTCCTCATGCCCTTCTATTCGATGATCCCGCCGCATCCGAACGACGCGCGGCTGGTGCGCATGTGGGTGCCGATGAACGACGAGCGCTGCTGGGTGCTGTGCGTGACTTTCCGGCCCGACCGCGCGCTCGGCGACACCGAACTCGCCGGCTGGCGCAACGGCGACAGCGCGCACCGCAAGGTGATCCCCGGCACGACCGTGCCCACGGAGCGCCTGGACAACGACTACCTGATCGACCGCACGCTGCAGCAGACCGTGTCCTTCACCGGCATCGCGGGCGTGCGCGCGCAGGACGCCATGGTCTGCGAAACCGCCGGCGCCATTGCCGACCGCAGTCGCGAGCACCTGGGCACCAGCGACCGCGCCGTGGTCGCGCTGCGACGCATGCTGATCGACGCCGCCGTCGCCTGCGCCGAAGGCCAGCGCCCGCCGGGCCCCGACATGCCGCACCTCTACCGCGTGCGCGCCACGCAGACCGTCCTGCCCGAAGGCATGGACCCGACCGAGTCCGACGAACTGATGAACACGGCGCGGCCCGACCCGACCCCCACCGCCGCCTGACGCAGGTCCGGGGTGCGGCCATTGCGGTCGGACCCCGAGACGAGACAACGCCCACCCACGACCGGAGACATTCCATGGCCTTTCTTCGCCCCACCCACGCCCTGCGCACGCTGGCGCGCTCCTTCGCCGCCGCAGGCGTCATCGCTTTCGGCATGGCCGGCGCCGCGCACGCGGCCGACAGCGATTTTCCGCAGCGCCCGATCAACATCGTCGTTCCCTTCGCCGCCGGCGGCAGCCTCGACGCCACCGCCCGCGTGCTGTCCGAAAAACTCAAGGACCTGCTCGGTCAGCCGGTGCTGGTGCTGAACAAGCCCGGCGCCGGCAGCGCGCTCGGCGCCCGCTTCGTCGCCCAGTCCAAGCCCGACGGCTACACCGTCTTCATCGCCAGCGGCTCGGCCTACGGCTTCCTCCACCTGCTCGTGCCCAACTTCGAGTTCAAGGTCAAGGACTTCACGCCGCTCGGTGCGGTGGCGGTCTACACCTCGCTCTTCGCCGTCAACCAGTCGGTGCCCGTCAAGTCGCTCGGCGACCTGGTGAAGCTCGCGCAGGACAAGCCCGGCAGCATGAGCTTCTGCACCACCGGTGTGGGCGGCCTGAATCATCTGCAGCTCGAAATGTTCAAGGACCTCGTCAAGACCCAAACCGGCAAGCCGCTCGACGTGATCCACGTGCCCTACAACGGCGTGGCCCCGGCGCTCACTGCGCTGAAGGGCGGCGAAGTGCAGGCCTGCGCCCTGCCCTACAGCGCGATCGTGCGCAACTTCGAAGGCAACGGCATCCACATCCTGGCGGTGCAGCGCGGCGATCGGCTCGCGGCCATGCCGCAGGTGCCGATCACCGGCGAACAGGGCTACCCCCAGATGGACGACAACATCCAGTTGGTGACGCTGGCCGTGCCCGCCGGCACGCCGCCCGACGTGGTCGCCAAGCTCGAAGGCGCGCTGAAGACGGCCATGCAGGACCCGACCATCGTCAAGAAGCTCAACGACCTGGACGTGCAGCCCGAGTTCGTCGGCTCGGCCGATGCGCTCAAGTGGCTCGAGAAGGACGTCGAGAAGTTCAGCAAGATCATCAAGAAATCCGGCCTCGCGGTCAGCCAATAGCCGCCATCCGAACAAGATGCAGGAACAGACCCTCGCGTCATCCACGCAACGACGCGCCGCCGACAGCGGCGCAGTTCCCGCCCGGGTCGAGGCCATGCGCCTCGAAGCCACCGACGTGCTGAGCCTGGAGCTGCGCGCGCTGAACGGCCACGTGCTGCCACCCGCCGAAGCCGGCTCCCACGTCGATCTCTTCCTGCCCAACGGCCTCACCCGTTCGTATTCGGTGATGGCCAGCCACGACGGCATCTACATCGTGGCCATCAAGCGCGAGGCAGCCAGCCTCGGTGGATCGGCCTACGTGCACGACCGCCTGCGCGTGGGCGACGAGATCGGCGTCGCGCCGCCTCGCAACCTGTTCGCGCTGGCCGCCGACGCGCCGTATTCGCTCCTCATCGCGGGCGGCATCGGCATCACGCCGCTGCTCGCCATGGCCAGATCGCTCGAGCGCGAAGGCCGCGCATGGCGACTGCACTACGCCGTGCGCAACGCGGCAGCAGCGCCGTTCGCACGAGCGCTGGGCGAGTTCGGCGACGCCGTGCAGATCCACGGCAGCGCCGAGTCCGGCCGGCTCGACCTCGCCGCGCTGGTCGCCGACGCCCCGCCCGACACGCACTTCTACTGCTGCGGGCCGCCCGGCATGCTCGACGCCTTCGCTGAGGCCACGAAAGACCTCGACCCCGCCCGCGTGCACGTGGAGCGCTTCGGCGCCGCCCCCTTGCCGGCGGATGCCGGCAGCTTCGAGCTGCGACTCGCCAAGAGCGGCCGGCAACTCACGGTCGGCGCCGACACCACCGTGCTCGACGCCTTGCTGGACGCCGGGGTGGACGTCGACTACTCCTGCCGCCAGGGCATCTGCGGCTCGTGCGAGGTGCGCGTGCTCGAAGGCAGCCCAGACCACCGCGACGAAATCCTCACCGAGGCCGAACGGACGAGCGGCAAGACGATGATGGTCTGCTGCTCGCGGGCCAAGAGCGCGTCGCTCACGCTGGATCTCTAGCCAAATATTCCCGCTTCGCCGGAGCATCTTCGGCCACGGCTCAAAGTCCGGCTCGGCTCGCCGATAAGAACTGGATCGCGCGGAGCGAGCAAGGCGGGCCCGCTCTTGCTGCGGCGCGCGATTCTTCCCGTCGCGCACACCATGTCACTCGCACCCCTGTTCCTCGACGCCGGCTACCGACCCGGCATCGTGATGGCTTCGCTGCTCATCGCGACGCTCGCGTCCTACGTCACGCTCGACCTGTCGCTGCGCGTGCGGTCCGCCTCCGGGCCGCTGCAGACGATCTGGTGGGCGGCCGGATCGCTCGTGATGGGAACCGGCATCTGGTCGATGCATTTCGTCGGCATGCTCGCCTTCGTGCTGCCGATCCAGCTCGGCTTCACGGGCCTGATGACCTTGCTGTCGTGGGTTGCCGCCGTGGCCGCATCCGGGATCGCGTTGCATGCGGCGAGCCGGGCCGACTACAGCGCGCGCGCCGTCTGTTCCGGCGCGATCGCCATGGGCATCGGCATCTGCGCCATGCACTACATCGGCATGGCCGCCATCGATCTGTCACCCGGCATCGTGTGGAACGGGTGGACGGTGGCCGCATCCGCAGCCATTGCGGTGGGCGCCTCGGCGGCCGCGCTGGTGATCTTCCGGCTGCTCATCCAGGTCAGGGCGGACCGGCGCATCTACCTTCAGTTGCTAGCCTCCGTCGTCATGGGCGCGGCCATCGGCGGCATGCACTACACCGGCATGGCAGCCGCCCAGTTTCCGCAGGGCGCCGTGTGCCTGAGCGCTGGCGGCCTCGGCGGCAGCGGGTTGACCGCCATCGTGGTCGCGGCCACCTGCATGCTGCTGGTCGGTGCCCTCTTCGCCTCGATCCTCGAAGCGCGGCTGCAGGTCGTGGCGCGCCAGCTCTCGCAGTCGCTGCAAGAATCCAACGCGCAACTCAAGACCGCCAACGAAGAGCTCCAGCACCGCGCGTTCACCGACGTTCTCACCGGCCTGCCCAACCGGCTCTTCTTCGAGACACGCCTGGCCAACTCGCTCCAGCGGCTCGAGCACGTCAACCAGGCCGCAGTGCAACAGCAGATCGCCGTGCTCTTCGTCGACCTCGACGGGTTCAAACCCATCAACGATTCGCTCGGCCACGCGGCCGGCGACCAGGTGCTGCAGACCGCCGCCAAGCGCCTGCTGGAGCAATCCGGCGCGGGCAACACCGTCGCGCGCATCGGCGGCGACGAGTTTCTCGTGCTGCTCGAAGGCCTGGCCGATACCGACGATTGCGTGGCCGTGGTCGACCGCATCCTGGCCGCGCTCGCCAGTCCGTTCGAAGCCATGGGCACGGCCTTGCAGATCGCCTGCTCGATCGGCGTCGTGATGCACCCGGCCCACGGCCGCCGCCGCGACATGCTGATCGCCGACGCGGACGCCGCGATGTATGCCGCCAAGCGCGCAGGCGGCGCGCGCCACGTGCTGTTCGAGCCCCGGATGACGGCCGACACCACCGACGCCCTGCAGCTTCAGACCGACCTGCGCAAGGCCCTCGAGCGCGGGCAGTTCGAGCTCTACTACCAACCCAAGATCGACGGGCGCAAGAGCCGCCTGAGCGGCATGGAAGCGCTGATTCGCTGGAACCATCCGATCCTCGGCACCGTGAGCCCCGCCAAGTTCATCGCCCTGGCGGAACGCAGCGGACTCATCGTTCCACTCGGCGAGTGGGTCATCCGCGAAGCCTGCCGGCAAATGGCCGCCTGGAGCCGCGAGGGCTCGCACCTGCGCGTGGCCGTCAACCTGTCCGCGATGCAGCTCGCGCATGCGGGCCTGGTGAAGAGCATCGAGGCCGCGCTGCGCACGCACGGCCTGCCCGGAGACCGGCTGATCTGCGAGATCACCGAGTCGGTGGCGCTGGAGGATCTCGAAGTCACGCAACGCACCTTTCATGAGCTGCAGCGGCTCGACGTGCACCTGTCCATCGACGACTTCGGTACCGGCTACTCGAGCCTCAGCCAGCTGCGCGAACTGCCGGTGCGGCAGCTCAAGGTCGACCGCAGCTTCATCATGGACCTCGAAAGCCGACCCGACGCACGCGCCGTGGTCGACGCCGTGATCAAGCTGGCTCACGCGCTCAGCCTGACCGTCGTCGCCGAAGGCGTTGAAACCACCGGCCAGCGCGACATCCTGCTGCGCATGGGCTGCGACGAGTTGCAGGGCTTCTTCTACGCACGCCCGATGCCGGCCGGCGACGTGCTGGGCTGGGTGGCCGACGAGCCGGTCGCGGTGCCGAGAGCGTCGGTGTTCGCGACGATCGGCTGAGGACGCGCTTTTCAGCCGACCACTCAGCCCACCGTCAACGCGAGCTTTCCACGCACTCCGCCGCGCGCGGCACGCTCGTGGGCCTCGCGGGCGTCGGCAAGCGGCCAGATGCTGTCGATCGCCACGCGCACCGTGCCGTCGTCCAGGAGGCGTGCGAGCTGCGCGAGCTGACGGCCGTTCGAGCGCACCTGCGTCATCGAGACATCGACGCCGAGCGATGCGGCCCGATCCGCGTCCGAAAACCCCGGGAACACCGGAAACAGTGCGCCGCCGCGACGGATCGTGCGCAGGAAGCGCGCGGTCTTAGGGCCACCGACGCTGTCGAGCACCAGGTCGACGTCATGGGCGACGTCTTCGGGCGCGCTGGTCGTGTAGTCGATGAAGTCATCGGCACCGAGCTCGCGCAGAAAGGACTCGTTGGCGCCCGACGCCACGGCAATGACGCGCGCGCCCTTCCATTTGGCGAGCTGCAGTGCCAGGTGCCCCACGCCGCCTGCTGCGCCGTTGACGAGCACGGTCTTGCCTTCGAGCGGAACGGGCCGGTGCCTGCCAGGCTGCAGGGGGTTCTGCACGTCGTGCCCGACATCGATCAGGAACTGCCACGCCGTGAGGCCCGACATGGCCGCCGCCGCGGCATGCGCATGGTCGACACCCGCGGGTTTGAGTGCCAGGTCCGACGCCGGGGCCGCCACGTATTCGGCGTACGCGGCGCTTTCCCCGTAGCTCGGAAAACGCACCATGCCGAACACCTCGTCGCCGACCGAAAAGTCGCGCACGCCGTCCGCGACGGCATCGACCACACCCGACACGTCCGACCCCGGAATGACCGGAAACGACACCGCCGGCTTCAGCTCGGGATGCGCGCTGTAGCCGTCCCGCAGGTACCAGTCCGGCGGATTGAGCCCGACCGCGCGCACACGGACGAGCACCTCGCCGCCCTTCAACGAGGGCGAAGGAACATCGGCATAGCGAAGCACTTCGGGCCCGCCGAATTCGAAGAATTGAACTGCTTTCATGCAGCCGATTCGAGCATGCACACCCCGGGGGTCGCAATGCGCGCGGGTCGATGGGGCCATGAGGCTGGGCTGATGACGACCCGGCATCGCACCCGCGGCCCGACCCGCCGCGCACCTTCAGTGCATGCCTTCGGTCGTGTCGCGAAGCGCTGCGCGAAGCCACTGCAGCGCCGGGTCGGTGTGGCCGCGTGCATGCCAGTACATCGCAAGGTCGAGCGCACCGATGTCGAAAGGGAGTTCGAGGATCTGCAGTTGCTCGCGCTCAGCGCTTGAAGTGGCGATGCGGTCGGGGATCACGGCGAGCAGATCGGAAGTCGCGACGACCGCCGGCGACACCAGAAAGCTCGGCACGGTCAACGCGACCGTGCGTTGGCAACCCAGCCCGTCCAGCGCGCTGTCCACCAGGCTGTCGACGACGCTGTACGAGGTCTGCGACAGATTGAAGACCACGTGCGGAAACTGCAGGAACAGCTCCATCGTCAGCGATCCGCGGATGGCCGGATGGTCCGCTGCCGCGATGCAGCACGCGCGCTGGGCATAGAGCGGCGAGCTGTAGTAGTCCGAGGGAATGGTGCGCAGGCTGGAGATGACCAGTTCGACCTCGCCTTCGCGCAGCAGCTCGGCGGCGCGCCGCATGTCGCCGCTGGTCCAGCGGATGGTCAGCTGGGGCGCCTCACGGCGCACGCGCGCCATCAGCGACGGCAAGAAGAGCAGTGCCACCGCCTCGGTGGAAATCACGCGGATCGTGCGCTCGGTGGTGGCGATGTCGAAGTCGGTGCGCATGCGTTCCGGCGCATCGAGCACTTCGAAAGCCACCTGAATGGCCTTGGCGAGTTCGAGGGCATAGGGCGTCGGCTCCATGCCGCGCGCGGTCTTCACGAGCAGCGGATCCTTGAGCATGGCGCGCAGCCGGGCCAGCGTGGCGGACATGGCCGGCTGCCCGATCTGCGCGGCCTGCGCGGCCCGCGTGACGTGCCTTTCGGTGACGAGAGCCTTCAGCTGTTCCAGCAGGTGAAGGTTGATGTTGCGCGGCATCGTCATGGGTGTCTCCGGTTCTTTCGAATCGGCTGCAAGACGATGACTCGGCGAGGCATCGAACGAACTCGATTCGGCTATCGATTGATCGCAATGGCGCCTCCGACCATTGCGATCCTACGATGGGGCTTCAGTTTATTCACGAAATCATGGACCTCGGAATCTCAGGCAAATGGGCCCTGGTGTGCGGTGCGAGCAAAGGCCTCGGATGGGGCTGCGCGAGTGCGCTGGTGCGCGAAGGCGTTCACGTGGTCGTGGTGGCGCGCGGCGCCAGCGCACTGCAGCAAGCCGTCGAGCGCCTGCGGGCGATCGGCGGCGCTTCGGGTTCGGCACAAGCGGTGCCGGTGGCAGCCGACATCACCACGTCGCAAGGCCGAGCCGCGGTGCTCGCGGTTCGAAGGGACTTCGACATCGTCGTCACGAATGCCGGCGGCCCGCTGCCCGGCGACTTCCGCGACTGGGACCGAGACACCTGGATCGAGGCGCTCGACGCCAACATGCTCGCGCCGATCGAGCTGATCAAGGCCACGGTCGATGGCATGGTCGCGCGCGGCTTCGGCCGGGTGATCAACATCACGTCGAGCGCGGTCAAGGCACCGATCGAGATCCTGGGGCTGTCGAACGGCGCGCGCAGCGGGCTCACCGGCTTCATCGCCGGCCTGGCGCGCACGAAAACGCTGGCCCAGGCCAACGTGACCCTCAACAACCTGCTGCCGGGCGCGTTCGCCACGGAGCGCTTGCGCACCGCCATGGAAAAGGCCGGCAATGCGTTCGGCGGCAAGAGCTACGACGAGGTGGTGGCCGATCGCGTCCAGGGCATTCCGGCCCGGCGCCTCGGCACACCCGACGAATTCGGCGCGCTGTGCGCGTTTCTCTGCAGTGATCAGGCGGGCTACATCACCGGCCAGAACTTTCTGATCGACGGCGGCGCGTACCCCGGCACGCTCTGAGCGCTGCGCGCGCGACATCGGCGCGCGTCGATGTGCACATCGACTGGCAGGGATGGTGCGCGGAAAGCCGCTGCCAGATACTGAAATCGCACAACACAAGGACCGGCCATGAGCGCAACCATTCCTCGCCACGAACTGGAAATCAGGGACGTGACACCCGAGCAGATGAGCCGGCGCGTCGCGCGCTTCGACCAGCTCCAGGCCCCGCCCGACCGCTACCCGGACAGCCAGCTGCCCGGGCACGAGCGACGCAACTATCTCGTGATCGGGACCGGCCTGCAGGTCGAGGGCGGGAAAGATCCCCTGTCGGCCATCCCGGTCCGCGAGGGCTTCCAGATGTCCTATGTGGAAGCCCGTCCGGGCAACGGCCCCAAGCTCCACAACCACGACACGAACGAGACCTTCGTCGCGCTCAAAGGCCGCTGGCGAATCATCTGGGGGCTCGGTGAAGCGCACTCGGTGGACCTGGAACCGCTCGACGTCTGCGCCGTGCCGCCGTTCGTGCCGCGCCGCTTCATCAACCTCACGCCTGGCGAGGGCAGCGACGTCGGCTTGCTGCTGGCCGTGCAGCCCGGCGACGCGCCGCGGGTCGAGTTCATCTGACAGCGCACCTGCGGAGACAGCCCATGAAAAGATTTGCATGGTGGGCCGCCGCCTGGGCGGCCCTGGCCATCGGTGGCAGCGCGAGCGCGCAAGGCTATCCGGCACGGCCGATCAACATGGTCGTGCCCTTCGCCGCCGGCGGCATCGCCGACTCGACGGCGCGCCCCTTTGCCGAGTTCATGGCGAAGGCGCTCAAGCAACCGGTCGTGGTGCAAAACCGCGGCGGCGCCGGCGGTGCGGTCGGCACCGGCTACGCGGCTGTCGCAAAGCCCGACGGCTACACGGTGCTCTTCACGGTCGCGACCATTTCCGCGGTTCCGGAGGCCGAGCGGCTGAACGGTCGCAAGCCGCCATACGAGCTGTCGCAGTTCGCGCCGGTCGGTCTCTTGTCGGCCGAACCGCTGGTGCTGATCGCGCGCGCCGATGCGCGCTGGACATCGGCCAAGGACCTCGCCGACGAAGCGCGAAAGAAGCCCGGCGCCATCAGCTACGGCTCGTCCGGCGCCTACGGGCCGGCCCATCTCTCGGCCGAGATGTTCGCGAGCGCCGCCGGCATCAAGCTGCAGCACATTCCCTTCACCGGCGCCGCGCCCGCGATGTCGGCCTTGCTCGGAGGCCACATCGACGTGTCGCTCTCGGCGATGGCGTCGGCCGTGCCCTACGTGCAGGCCGGCACGCTCAAGGCGCTGGCGACCTTCGGCACGCGGCGTTCCCCCGAGCTGCCCGACGTCCCCACCTTCAAGGAACTCGGCATCGACGTCGAGTTCGCCAACTGGGCCGGTCTCTTCGTGCCGGCCGGCACGCCGCCCGAAGCGGTGAACGCGCTGAGGTCCGCGATGCGCGAGGTTGCGAAAAGCCCCGAGTTCATCGCCACGATGAAGAAGATCGGACTGCCGATCGACTACCTCGACGCGCCCGCCTTCGCCGACTACTGGAAAGAAGATGCGCGGCGGCTCACCACCATCGTGAAGCAACTCGGTCCGGTGCAGTGAGCAGCGAGGGCGCCTCCCTGGTGCGGGCTTTGGGCGCTTGCGCGACGGCGGATCTCGCCGACAGCCTGCCGGACCACGTGCAGGTCGCGCTCGGGCTGGTGCCGCGGCATGTCGCGGCCGGCACGTTGTGCGGCCCCGCGCTCACGGTGCGTGTGACTGCGGGCGACAACCTGTTGGCCCAGCATGCGATCGACCTGGCGCGTCCGGGCGACGTCATCGTGATCGACGGCGCCGGTGCGGCGGAACGCGCGCTGGTCGGCGAAATCATGAGCCGATGGGCCCATGCGCGCGGGGTGGCAGGCTTCGTCGTCGACGGCGCCGTGCGCGACCTGCACTGGTTGCGCCAGAGCCCCCTGCCCGTGTATTCGCGCAGCATCTCGCCGCGCGGTCCGACGCGCCACGGCGGCGGCGACATTCATGGCGAGGTCGTGGTGGGCGGCGCGGTGGTGCGTGCGGGCGACCTGATCGTGGGCGACCTCGACGGCGTGGTCTGCGTGCCGCCAGACCACGCCCAGGCTGCGATCGACGCCTGCGCGCGACTGATGGCGCGCGAGCGCGAAGCCGTCGACGCGATCGGGCGCGGCACGCTGTCGCGAGCCTGGATCCGTCAGGCGCTCGACGCCCGATCGTCGGCCTAGAACTTCGGCGACGACGCGCCCGAACTTCCCGCCATCTCGATGAACCGGCGTGCCGCCGGGCTCTCGTTGCCCGCGACATGAGCCATCGACAGGGTCGTCGCCGCGAAGGACGCTTCGCGCAGATCACCCGCATCGCCGACTTCGCGGTACACCACCCGCGGCGCGCGGTGGCCCCGCATCGTTTCGGGCACCAGCGCCACGCCGAGCCCGCTTTCGACCAGCGCCAGCACCGTGGGGATCTGCGTCGCCTCCTGCGCGACCACGGGCACGAAGCCCGCGCTTTCGCACGCGGCCAGCACGAGCGCATTCAGGCCCGCCGCGTGCGTCGCGCCGTACATGACGAAGGGCTCCCGGGCCAGGTCGGCGAGCACCAGATGCTCGGCAGAAGCCAGCGGATGCGCCGCGGGCAGCGCCATCAGCCAGCGATCGCGCTGCAGCACCTGCAAGGTCGCGCTGTGGGCCTGCAACAGCGGCGTGCGCACGATGCCGAGGTCGAGCGTCTCGTCGCCGAGCATCGCGACGATCGCCACCGACGTCGCTTCCCGCAGCACCAGCTGGACATTCGGGTACTGCGCACGAAAGCGCGGAATCAGCGCGGGAATCAGCTGGTGCGTGGCCGAGCCGACGAAGCCGATCCGCAGCAGGCCGCCCGTTCCGTCGGCGGCGGCTTGCGTGGCGAGCTGCATCTGCTCGCCGTGCCGGAGGATTCGTCGCGCCTCGACCAGCGCGGCCGCTCCGGCGGTGGTCATCCGCACGCCCGTGGGAGTCCGGTCGAAGAGCTTGTGGCCCAGTTCGGTTTCGAGCTTCTGGATCGACACCGACAGCGCCGGCTGCGCGATGTGCAGGCGATCGGCGGCCCGGCTGAAATTCAGCGTCTCGGCCAGTACGTCGAAGTGGCGAAGCCGTCGCAGGTCCATGAGGGTCGATGACAAACTGCTTCGAGCATACCCGCGCACCGCGGCGAACGGGCTCGCTGCGGGCGTGCGAAGCGCGGCGCGCCGGCGGTGCTACCGATCGAAGCGCGGCCGACGCTTTTCGAGGAAGGCGTCGACCGCTTCGCTGTGGTCGGCCGTCATGTGCGAAATCGCCTGGAACGCGGCCGAGAGTTCGAGCACGGTGTCGAGCCGCGAATGCATGCCCTCGCGAATGAGCCGCTTGGTGAGCCGCAGGCCGTGCGCCGCGTTGGCCGTGATGCGGCCGGCGAGTGCGCGTGCGCTGTCCATCAACTCCTCGTGCGGCACGACGCGCGACACCAGGTTCCATTCCAGCGCCTGCCGCGCATCGATGGCGTCGCCGGTGAAGGCCATTTCCGAAGCGCGTGACAGGCCGATGATGCGCGGCAACAACCACGCGCCGCCGTCGCCCGGGATGATCCCGATCTTCACGAAGCTTTCGGCGAAGGTGGCCTTCTCGGACGCCACCCGCAGGTCGCACATGCACGCGAGGTCGAGGCCCGCTCCGATCGCGTGACCGTTGACCGCCGCGATCACCGGCACTTCCAGGTTGAAGAGCGCCAGCGGCAACCGCTGGATGCCGCGCCGGTAGTCCTTGCGGATGCTCATCTCGCTCACCTCGGGCGTCGCCTGGCGCTTCATCTCGCGGATGTCGCCGCCAGCGGAAAACGACGGGTCGCTGGCGGTCAGGATGACGCAGCGCACGCTCTCGTCGGCATCGATGCGATCGATCGCCGCGAGCAACTCGGCGACGGCGGTGTTGCCGGTCAGCGCGTTGCGCCGCTCCGGCTGGTTCATGGTCAGGGTGACCAGCGGCCCCTGCTGTTCGTAGATGAGAAATTTCGACACGGTGTGTGCTCCTCGAATGGGTAGGGCAAGACTAAGGCGAACAGCGCCGGGGCGTCCAATACCGAATGCGGCGCGGGCTATCGACTTTTCGTATGGCGTGGCGACGATTCGGTATTGGACGGCCGATGCGACGCGGACTAAGTTCGACGTCATGCCTTCGATTGCATTCCTTGCGCCATGACCGATCTGCTCGATTCGCTGCGCCTCGCGCACCTGCCGCCAGCCGCCGAGGCGTTCCGCCGCAAGGTCAAGCGCTTCCTCGCGGACGAACTCCCGATGGCGCCCGCCGACGTGCGCGCGCGATCGTGGCTTGCCTTCGACGCTGCCTTCAGCAAGAACCTGGCGGCGCGCGGCTGGGTCGGCGTCACATTGCCGAGCCGCTTCGGCGGAGCCGAGCTCGACGCGTTCAGCCGCTTCGTGCTGGTCGAAGAACTGCTCGCCGTCGGCGCGCCGGTCGGCGCCCACTGGATTGCCGATCGGCAGAGCGGCCCGCTGATCCTCAAGTTCGGATCGGACGCGCAGAAAGATCGCCATCTCCCTGGCATCTGCCGTGGCGACAGCTTTTTCTGCATCGGCATGAGCGAGCCGAATTCGGGCTCCGACCTCGCGAGCGTCGGCACCCGGGCCCTGCGCAGCGACCGTGGCTGGCGCCTGAACGGCCGGAAGATCTGGACCACCCACGGCCACCGGTGCGACCACATGATCGCGCTGGTGCGCACCACCGGCCAGGCCACGGACCGCCAGGCCGGGCTGTCGCAGTTCATCGTCGATCTCCGGCTGCCGGGCGTCACCGTGCGGCCCATCGTGGACATGAACGGCGACGCGCACTTCAGCGAGGTCTACTTCGACGACGTCGCGCTCGCCGACGACGCGTTGATCGGCCAAGAGGGCGATGGGTGGAAGCAGGTGAACGCGGAGCTGGCCTTCGAGCGCAGCGGCCCCGAGCGCATCTACTCGAGCATCGTGCTGCTCGACGGCTGGCTCGCCTGGCTGCGCCAGGGCGGGCGCGCCGAGCGCCAGCTCGAAACCCTCGGACGTTTCGCTGCGCACCTGGCCACGCTGCGCCAGATGTCCATCGCCCTCACGGCCCGGCTGGCGCACGGCGAAAGCCCGGTGGTCGAGGCGGCGCTGGTGAAGGATCTCGGCACCGCGTTCGAGCAGGCCGTGCCCGATGCCATCGAGCTCGCCATCGGCTCCGACCCGGACGACCCGCCGCCGGCCGAGCTGATGCGCACGCTCGCCTACCTGAGCCACATGGCTCCCACCTTCTCGCTGCGCGGCGGCACCCGCGAAATCCTGCGCGGAATGATCGCGCGCGGCCTGGGCCTGCGCTGATGGAGCACCTCATGTTCGCCGACGCCATTGCATCCATCCTCGAACACCACGGCACCGCCGAACGCGTGCGCGCCATCGAAGCCGGCGCCAGCGCCGAGCCGCTGGCCACCGCCATCGTCGACGCCGGATTCCTCGAACTGCTGGCGCCCGAAGCGGCAGGTGGCGGCAACGCCGACTGGCCGGAGTTCTTCGAGGTGGTCCTGCTGTGCGGCGCTGCGGCCGTGCCGCTTCCGCTCGCGCAGACGCTGGCGGCCCGCCGGCTCACGACGGACCCGGCTTCGCTGCCTGACGGCTTCATCACCTTCGCGCCTTCGCTGACGCGCAGCGACGACGGTGCGCTGCACGCTGCTGACGTGCCATGTGCACGCACTGCGTCGCACGTGATCGGCGCACTCGACGGCGCGCTCCGCGTGCTGCCGGTCGCGCAGGCGCATGCCACGCCCGACGGCATCCGCGGCAGCCTCGATGCGACCCTGCACTGGCCGGCGGGCACGGGCCATGCGCTCGCGGGCAGCCGGTCGGCCAAGGACCTGGCGCCCTTGGCCGCCCTGCTTCATGCGGGCCTTTTGGCTGGCGCAATGAAGCGCTGCTTCGACATGACGATGGCCTATGCCAACGAACGCGTGCAGTTCGGCAAGCCGATCGGCAAGTTCCAGGCGGTGCAACATCAGCTGAGCGTGATGGCCGAACAGGTCGCGGCCGGACGGATGGCGGCCGAAGCGGCCTTCGGCACGGACGCGCCGTGGCCTGCGCTTGCGGCCTGCGCGGTCGCGAAGGCACGCACCAGCGAAGCCGCGCCGCTCGTCGCCTCGATCGCCCACGCCGTGCACGGCGCGATCGGCGTGACCGAGGAATACGACCTGCAGCTCTTCACCCGCCGCCTGCATCGATGGCGCCTGGCGCACGGCTCCGAGGCGCACTGGCACCGCGTCCTCGGGCGGCTGTGGCTCGACAGCCCGCAGCCGCTCGCGGTCGACTTCGCGCGCACCGTGTGGGAAGGCGCTGCAACATGACGGACCACGCACGAAAGCCCGCGCTGCACGGCGTGCGCATTCTCGATCTGTCGCGGGTGCTGGCGGGGCCGTGGTGCACCATGACGCTCGGCGACCTCGGGGCCGACGTGATCAAGGTCGAGCACCCGCGCGGCGGCGACGACACCCGCGGCTGGGGCCCGCACTTCGTCGAAGGCGAATCGGCCTACTTCCTTTGCGCCAACCGCAACAAGCGCAGCATCGCGATCGACCTCGCGAGCGCCGAAGGCCAGCAGACGATCCGGCAACTGGTGGCGCACTGCGACGTGGTGGTCGAGAACTTCAAGGCCGGCGCGCTCGCACGCTACGGGCTCGACCATGAGTCGCTGCGACAGGTGCGGCCCGATCTGATCTGGTGCTCCATCTCCGGCTACGGCCGCCACTCGCCACTGGCCGACCGCGCGGGCTACGACTACGTCGTGCAGGCCGAAGCCGGGCTGATGTCCATCACCGGCGAGCCGGACGGCGAACCCATGAAGGTGGGCGTGGCGGTGGCCGATCTGTTCACGGGCATGTACGCGGTGCAGGCGATCCTGGCCGCGCTGATGGCGCGCAACAACGACGGGCAGGGCCAGCTGATCGACTTGGCGCTCTTCGACTGCCAGCTCGCCATGCTCGCCAATGTCGCCAGCGCCACCTTGACGAGCGGGCGGGAGCCGGAGCGATTCGGCAACGCGCATGCGTCGGTGGTGCCCTACCAGGTGCTGCCCACGCGCGATGCCGAGATCGTGCTGGCCGTGGGCAACGACCGCCAGTTCAAGACGCTGTGCATCGAGGTCCTCGAACGCCCGGACATCGCGCGCGACCCGCGCTTCGCGACCAACCGCGCCCGGCTCGATCACCGTGCTGCGCTCATCCCGCTCTTGACCGACGTGCTGCGCACGCGCGACGCGGCCGAATGGCAGCGCCGCCTGGCCAGGACCGGCATCCCCGCCGGAACAGTGCGCACCGTGGGCGCCGCACTGCAGTCGCCCGAAGCCACCGCGCGCGACATGGTACGCACCGTCGAGCATTCGACCATCGGCCCGCTGCAGCTCGTGGCGTCGCCGATCCGCATGAGCGGCACACCGGTGGTCGAACCCTCGGCGCCGCCGCTGCTCGGCGAGCACACCGAAGAGGTGCTGGCCGAACTCCTGGGCCCCGCGCGCTCTTGAGCGGCGGCCCGATCAACGGCCGGCAGCCAGCGCCGCGTCGCGCACCTGCGCCAAGGTGGTCGACGGGCTGATCGCCTCCGGGTCGATCAGGCAGTGCAGGATCGCCGGCTTGCCCGATGCGACGGCGCGCTCGAACGCGGGCAGAAACTGCGCCGTGCTTTCCACCCGCTCGCCATGGCCGCCGAAGGCGCGTGCATAGGCCGCGAAATCCGGATTGCGCAGCGCCGTGCCGATCACCCGCGTCGGGTATTCGCGCTCCTGGTGCATGCGGATCGTGCCGTACATGCCGTTGTCCACCACGATGACCACGATGGGCAAGTCGTACTGAACGGCGGTGGCGAATTCCTGGCCGTTCATCAGGAAGCAGCCGTCGCCCGCGAAGGCGACGACGGTGCGGCGCGGGTCCATGCGCTTGGCGGCGACGGCGGCCGGCACGCCGTAGCCCATCGACCCCGAGGTCGGCGCGAGCTGCGTGCCGAAAGCGCGAAAGCGATGAAAGCGATGGATCCAGGTCGCGTAGTTGCCGGCGCCGTTGCACAGGATCGCATCCGCCGGCAGGCGCGCGTCGAGCATGCGCATCACCTCGGCCATCTGCAGGTCGCCCGGCGAGCGGATGGCACCGGTGTCGCTCCAGGCGAGGTAATCGGCGCGCGCCCGCGCCAGATAGTCGCCGCGCGAGCGCGACGCCGCGAGCGGCAGGTCGCGCAACGCCCGCACGAAAGCCACCGGCGTGGCACAGATCGGCAACGCGGCGCGGTACACGCGGCCGAGCTCGCTCGCATCGGGCAGCACATGCACCAGCGTCTGCCTGGGCGACGGAACGGCCATCAGCGTGTAGCCCTGGCTGGGCACTTCGGACATGCGGCTGCCGATCACCAGGAGCAGGTCGGCCGACTTCGCGTGCTCCACGAGCTTCGGGTTGGGGCCGAAGCCCAGGTCGCCGACGAAGCTCGGGTTGTCGGTGGGAAAGAGCATCTGGCGGCGCAGCGACACGGCCACGGGAACCTGCCGACTCTCGGCCCAGGCCGCGAAGCCGCGCACCGCCTCGGCCGACCAGCGCGACCCGCCGAGCACGGCCAGCGGGCGTTCGGCACGGCCGAGCAGCGCCTCGAGGTCGGCCATCTGCGTCGCGCCGGGGTGCGCCTCCACCTCCAGTGCCGGCAAGCCGTCCTCGACGTCGCTCGTCTCGACCAGCATGTCTTCGGGCAGTGCGATGACGACCGGCCCCGGACGGCCCGATGTCGCCACATGCATGGCGCGCGAGATGACTTCGGGGATGCGCTCCACGTCGTCGATCTCCGTGGCCCACTTGGCGAGCGGGCCGAAGGCCGCGCGGTAGTCGAGCTCTTGCAGCGCGCCGCGCTCGCGCACGCGGCGCTCGACCTGGCCGACGAACATCAGGAGCGGCGTCGAGTCGTGCTGCGCGATGTGGATGCCGGGTGCCGCGTTGGTCGCGCCCGGCCCGCGCGTGACGAAGCAGGCCGCCGGCCGGCCGGTGAGCTTGCCGTGCGCTTCGGCCATCATGGCCGCCCCACCCTCCTGGCGGCACACGGTGAGGTGGATGTGGGCGTCGTGCAGTGCATCGAGCACCGCCAGATAGCTTTCGCCGGGCACGCAGAACGCGTGATCGACGCCATGGATGCGCAGCTGGTCGACCAGGATCTGGCCGCCGGTTCGGCGTGCGCGCGGAATGTCGGACGAATGAGGCATGGGAGCGAACATACGTGCGGCCCGGGCCCGCGTCCATGCGTGGCGGTCGATGCCGCCATCGACGGCGGCGGATGTCGCGACCGCGCTTCGCATGCTGCAATGAATTCGCTCGAGCCGCCCCATGGAACGTCCTGCGGTCTCGATCCTTTCATTCGACATCGCCCTCCCCACATCGACTTTCCAGGAGACCTTCCGACATGAGCTCAACCCACACCCTGGCCGCGCCGTCGGCCGCCTCGAACCCTCCCTCCGCCACATCCGACGGCCCGCGGCCCGGTGCGCTCAGCCCCGCGCAGATGGAAGGCATCGTCGCGCGCGCGCCGTCGTATGCGGCATCCACCGATGCGCCGGCCGCCGCGCACGCCGACGTCGTGCAAGGCCTGTGGGGCGGCCGCCTCGCGCCGCTGATGACGGCGCCCGAATCGCAGGGCCGCTTCTCGGGCGCCCAGCTGAGCTGTCCGCCCACCGCCTGCACGGGCATGCTCTTCCTGCCGAAGAGCGCGCGCTCCAGGGCGTGGCGCAATCCGGACGCGATCGAGAACGTGTTCTGCTTCGACGGCAAGGTCGAAGTGCGCCACGGCGCCAGGCTCGAACACACGCTGGTCCTCGAGCGTTTCGACATGGTGTCGATCCCGGCCGGCGTGCGCCACACCGTCGCCAACGTCGGCGACGACGCGGTGCGCGTGCTCATGGTGCTGAGCGTGGCCGCAAGCGGCAGCTACGACGCGATCTTCGACGCGAAGGACGGCGGCGCTGCGTCCGCGGCGCACCAGGCGCTCGGCGTTCGCTTCGATGGCGAGCCGGGCCTCGAGTCCGACGAAGACACCGTCGCGAAGCGAGTGACGCGCTTCGACAAGCTCGTGCCCTACAAGAAGGACCTCAAGGAATCGGGCGGCCTGCCGCCCGAGGCGACCGAGGCACTCACCGCCGGGTCGGTCTTCACGCTCATCGTTCCGGAAGGCCACGTCGGCCGCTCGCGCACCGCGCCGATGAACGGCAACCAGGGCCTCTACATGTCGATCGCCGAATGCCGCACCGGCGACGACGCGCCGCCGGCACACGCGCATTCGGACACGCAGGAATCCTTCTTCATCCTCGACGGCAGCTTCGAGGTCTACACCGGCCTGGACAACGAATCCGCCGTCGCGGTGAAGCCTGGCGATCTCATTGCCGTGCCCCGGCAGCTCATGCGCACCTTCCGCAACACCAGCGGCCAGCCGGCGCGCCTGCTCGCGATCATCCAGGGCCCGGACCGGATGAAAGACAGCGTGTCGTACTCGCGGCGCGTGGGTGCCGATTTCGAACGCCGCTTCGGCGCCGAGGCCATCGAGGCCTACCGGCAGATCGGCATGACCTTCGATGCCGAGCGTCGGCTGGGCCTCGAATAGGTCCGATCAGTCTGCGGGGCGAGCCGGCGCGGAGGCCGGCCCGAAGATCTTGCCGGGATTGAGGAGCGCGTCCGGGTCGAGCAGGGCCTTGATCTTCGCCATCATCTCGAACTCGATCGGCGGCTTCTGCTGCCGCACCCGTGCGCACTGGTCCGCGCCGACGCCGTGTTCGGCCGAGACCGACCCCCCGTAGGCCCAGACCAGTTCGTCGACCGCACGCACGATGTGTTCGCAGCGCCGATCGAACACGGGGTCGCCGGGCGTGCCGTCGGGCCAGATGCTCAGGTGCAGGTTGCCGTCGCCCACGTGGCCGAAAGCGATCACCTCCAAGTCCGCATGGATCGCGCGGGCGCGCGCTTCGGCCTCGGTCAGGAACGCGACGATGCAGTCGATGGGCAGCGACGCGTCCCACTTGAGCATCTTGCCGGTCATGAGCCGCATCGGCGTGATCTCGTCGCGCAGCTCCCAGAGATTGCGCTCCTGCGCCAGGCTGCCGGCCAGCGCGGCGTCGGTGAGCAGGCCGCGCTCGAAGGCCTCGGCGAACAGCCGTTCGAGAAGGTCCGCGATGTCGTCGCCGCCGGAGAAGCGCACGAGCACATTCCATTCGGCGCGCGTCTCGATGGGTCGCACGAGCCTGCGATGCCGGGCCAGCGCCAGCTCGATCAGCCGGCCCGGAATCAGTTCGAAGGCGCTCAGGTGGGCATCGCCGACCGAGCGCGCCAGCGCGAAGAGTTCCATCAGCCGGCCGAAGTCGCCGACCGACGCGAACATCGTCTGCTCGCGCGGCGCGCGCGGGTGCAGGCGCATCACGGCCCGGGTGACGATGCCGAGCGTGCCTTCCGCGCCGATGAACAGCTGCTTGAGGTCGTAGCCGGAAGAGTCCTTGCGCAGCGCGCGCAGGCCGTTCCAGATGCGTCCGTCGGGCAGCACCACTTCGAGGCCGAGCACCTGCTCGCGCGTGTTGCCGAAGCGCAGCACGTTGATGCCGCCGGCATTGGTGGAAATGGCGCCACCGAGCATGGCCGAGCCGCGCGCGCCCCAGTCGAGCGCGAAGCTGCGGTCGACTTCCGCGGCCGCCTCCTGGATCGTCTGCACGATGCACCCGGCTTCGGCCGTGACGGTGAAGCGCAGCGGATCGATCGACACGATGCGGTTCATGCGCGCGAGCGAAAGCACGATGCAGGGCGCGCCGCCGGCGACCGGCACGGCCCCGCCGCACAGCCCGGTGTTGCCTCCCTGCGGCACGATCGCCACCCCATGCCGGCGGCAGATCGTGACGACGCTCGCCACCTCTCGCGTGCTCGCCGGGCGCACCACCAGTGCCGCCGGGCCGCGCCGGTGGCCGAACACGTCGGCCACGAAGGGCGCCGCGTCGTCACCCTCCAGCCAGCCGCGCGGCCCGAGCAGCGCCTTCAGTTCCTCGACGGCCGCCACCGGCGCGGCACGCCCGTCCGACGGCGTCGTCACTCGAGCCGGATGCCGGTGGCCTTGATCACCTTGCCGAACTTCTCGTAGTCGCTGGCGATCTCCTTCTTGAAGTCCTCGATCGAGCCGTGCGACGGCTCGAAGCCCGACTCGCGCAGCTTCTGCACGACCGCGGGGTTGGCGAGCGTCTTGGCCCAGTCGGCGCGCAGCCGGTCGAGCACGGGCTTCGGCGTGGACGACGGCGCGAAGATCGCCTGCCAGCCCACCACGGTGGCGCCGGGATAGCGCTTGCCGATCGCGTCCGCGCCGGGGTAGGCGCTCATCGGCTTCGAGCCGGTGTGCGCGATCCGCCGCAGAGTCCCGGCCTCGATGTGCGCCTGCGAACCCGGGGGCGGCTCGAACACGCAGCTGAGCTGGCCGGACAACAGATCGGGCACGGCGAGCATCGACGTCTTGTAGGGAACGTGCAGGATGTCGACGCCCGCGGCCTGCTTGAAGAGTTCCAGCGCGATGTGCGGCGGCGAGCCGATGCCGTAGGTTCCGCAGCTCAGCTTGCCCGGGTTCTTCTTCGCATAGGCGATGAACTCGTCGAGGTTGCGGATCGGCAGCTTCGCATCGACCACCACGATGTAGGGCGTGTCGCCGGTGCGCGCGACGGGCGTCAGGTCCTTCATGAAGTCGAAGGGCTGCTTGACGATCCACGGATTGATCGTGAGCGAGCTCGAGTTGAGCAGCAGCGTGTAGCCGTCGCCCGGCGCCTTCGCCACGGCGTCGGTGCCGATGGCGCCGGTGGCGCCCGGCTTGTTGTCGACCACGATGGGCTGGCCGAGCGCGTCGCGGAGCTTCTCGGCATAGGTGCGGCCCAGAATGTCCGACACGCCGCCGGCCGGATACGGCACGACCAGCCTGACGGGCTTGTTCGGGTAGTCGGCGGCAGCATGCGCCGGCGCGAGAGCCGATGCGACGGCGATGCAGGCGGCGAGCGCGCCGACGAGTCTTCTGAAACTGTTCACGGTGTGTCTCCTTCGACCGTGAACGTTACGTGCGGGCACCGCCCGAGTCCATGCGCCGAGGTCGATGGCGTCATCGACGTTCACGGATGTCGCGCCGCGCCGCCCCATGCTGCAATGGCCGCGCTCGACAGGCACGCCCCATCCCATTCGCGCGACGGGGCGGTATCGCGATCTCGAGTTCAAGCGCGTCCACGACGCGTTCCGACATCCGGAGACACATCTTGAACCCTGGAGGCAACTCAATGAAGAAATCCCTTGTGGCCATCGCGAGCATGGCGGTGGCCGGCATGGCCTCGGCCCAATCGTCAGTCACCTTGTTCGGCGTGGTCGACGTCGGCGTCAGCAGCTTCTCGAACAAGAGCAACGACGTCACGCCCTACACGCTCACCAACGTCCTCACGCCCGGCTTCGCACCGGTCGGCAGCGTGAAGACCACTCAGACGGCGTTGACCAACTCGGCCTACAACTCGAGCCGCCTGGGCTTTCGCGGCACGGAAGATCTCGGCGGCGGGCTCGCCGCCAGCTTCTGGCTCGAAGCACCCATCACCCCGGACGACGGCGCGACGGGCGTGTCCACCTTCGCTCGCCGGTCCACGGTGAGCCTGTCGGGAAGCTTCGGCGAGATCCGGCTCGGGCGCGACTACAAGCCGACCTTCTGGAATCACTCCATCTTCGCGCCCTTCGGCACGCTCGGCGTCGGCGGCAATCTGCTGCAGATCGCCAGCGGCACGCTGGAAGCCGGCGGCAACGTGCGCGCGAGCAATTCGGTCGGCTACTTTCTGCCGCCGAACCTGGGCGGCTTCTACGGCCAGGCCATGGTCGCCTTCCACGAGAAGACGTCGATCGACAGCGGCGCCTTCACGCCGGCGACCGGTGCCTTGTCCGACTCGCGCAGCGGCGGCTACACGGGCGCGCGGGTCGGCTTCGCCAGGGGCCCGTTCGACGTGGCCATCGCCGTCGGACGCAGCACCAACACGTCGAACTTCCAGCAGGGCCGCGACGAATACGCCAAGATCGCCAACCTCGGCGCGTCGTACGACTTCGGCGTGGTCAAGCTCTTCGGCGAGTATTCGCAGACGAAGAATTCGATCGAGTTCGATCCCGCGGGCGTCGGCCGCACCGACAGCAGCACGACCACCAAGGGTTACCTGGTCGGCGTGTCCGCACCGATCGGGCCGGGTCGCATCATGGCCTCGTACACGCGGGTTCGGCGCGATCTGCCGGACACCTTCAACGCACTGGGCCTTCGCGTGTTCACGCCCGAGCCCCGCACCGACCACCTGGCGCTGGGCTACGTGCACAACCTGTCCAAGCGCACGGCCCTGTACGCCACGGTGGCGCGCATGAAGAACCGCAACGGTGCGGCCTACTCCGTGGTGGGCGGCCCGGCCTTCGCGACCTCGGTGATCAATCCGACGCTCGGCACGGCCGCCACGCTCGTGCCGAGCACGTCGATCGGCTACGACATCGGCATCCGCCACGCTTTCTGAGAACGAGTCGATCGAGCCGGACGCCCTCGCGGGCGTTCGGCCACGCGATGCATCCGCCGCAAGGAGCTATCGGGCCAGCAGGCGCCCGGCGAGGAAGGACATGGCGTCGGCCAGGCGCTCGCCTTCGAGCTCGCGATGCGGGCCCGGGTACGCGACCAGCCGCTTGTCGGGCGCACCGATCGCATCGAACAGCGTGAACGTGCCTTCGCGATCGAAGGTCTGGTCGTCCCACTGCTGCGTGAACCACACGGGACAGGCGATGTCGCGCGCGTAACCGATCAGATGCTCGCTGGCCGGAAAGTTCATTCCCCACAGGCCGATGGCCGCGGCGCGGACGCGCCTTTCGGTCGCGAGCAGCGGAATGCCGTAGCCCGTGCCCATCGACACGCCGATGTAGCCGATGGGCAGGCCCTCGAAGCCCGGGAACTGCAGCAGCGCGTCGAGCGCGGCAACCATCTCGCGCGCCATGCTCGTGCGGCCGACGCCCTCTTTCCAGGCTTCGCGAAAGCTCTGCACCGCCACCTGCGGATCGAGGTTGCCGTCGGTGCGCCGATCGCCCTGCACCGGTCCGTCGATGGCGACCACAGCGAACCCGAGCGGCAGGCTCGCGCCAACGATCGCGAGGATGGCCGGCGACAGCTTGTGCCCGCTGCCGCCATGGCACGCGAGGACGATGCCCTTGCACTCGGCGGGCGCCCAGTAGACGGCTGGAATGACCGTGCCCTCCGATGCGACGGACAGCGGCCGGGCGGCCTTGCGGATCAGGTCCTGGTCGTTCATTTCGACGCCTCGGGCTGGGCTGCATCTTTTGCGGGGGCGGCCTGGCGGCGCGCATCGCCGCCGAACACCCGCCGCTTGAGCCTGCGCAGCAGCGCGGTGATCACGGTCAGGGTCGACAGCGTGGCGCCTTCTGCCGGTGCGGCCGGGCTTTCGCCTTTGGAGGTCGCCTGTGCGTGGGCGCTGAAGCGCCGCGCGAACTCTGCAATGAGCGCTTCGGCCACGATGACGCCGCCCGCCTTGGCGAACTCGGCCAGCACACCGGTGAGCTGCGCCTCGGAATCGAGCTGCACCTCGGTGGCGGGCGGCCCGGCACCTTCGGCTGGCAAGAGGCGGTAGTTCATGGTGACGGCCATGCGCGCGCCGCGCACGTCGGCGCTCGCCTGGCCGACGAGCACGCCGGTGAGCGATTCGCGATCGACGCGGTTGGTCAGCTGTCCCTTGAAGGCGATCTTCTTCGGACCGAAGGAGGCCAGGAGCGTCGCCGGATAACTGCCATCGTCGCGCGGCGCTTCGACGCTCGCGCCCGGAAGAAAGCTGGCCATGAGCGGCACGTCGGCAAACTTTTCGACGACGTCGCGCGGCGCGCCGGTGATGACGAAACGGTTCTGAAAATGCATCGTGTTCCTTCAGCGTGTGCGAACCGGCCGCAGCAGCGGGATCCTGTTTTCTTGCGCCAGGAAGAGCCTGGAATAGGCGTCGCTCACCAGCGTGGGCGAAATGCGCGCGTCGATCACGAACGGCTTGTCGCTCGCGGCCGCACGGTCGATCGCGCCGGCGATGTCGTCCTCGCGCGCGAGCACCATGCCGTCGCCGCCGAAGCCGCGGGCGATCGCCACGAAGTCGGGCGACGTCCACTGCGCGTCGCGGTGGTCGCGTCCCTTCCAGTGCATCTTCAGCACCTCGGCGCCGTAGGCCGAATCGTTCATCACCAGCACCGCGAGCCGCACTTTCTGCTCGGCCGCGGCATGCAGTTCCTGGATGGCCTGCAGGAGGCTGCCGTCGCCTTCGACGAGCACGGTGAGCCGCCCCGGATCCGCGAGCGCGGCGCCGATCGCCTGGCCCAGCCCCAACCCGATGCTGCCGAAGGCGCCGGTGTGCTGAAAGCGCCCGCCGGGCGGCAGCGCAAGATGCGCAATGGGCCATGACCAGAAATGGCCGGCGCCTGAAACGACCTGCGTGTCGTTCGGCAAGGCGCGCGAGAGCGCTTGCATGAGCACGCGCGGATCGAGCCCGTCGGTCGCTCGCGGCGGCAGCGGCACCGGCGTGGCGAGCAGGTCGCGCGTGGCGGCCGTGCGGTAGCCGGTGGCCGGTGCGCCCTGCGCGCGCAGGGCGGCGAGCAGCGCTTCGGCGGTGCGCTTCGCATCGCCCTGAACATGCAGCCCGGGCGTCACGCCGATGGTCGCGGTGTAAGGCTTGGTGTCGATGCGGGCGACGTCGGCTTGCGCGAACAGCAACCCGCCTTCGCTCGTGAAGGCATTGAGCGATGCGCCGATGCCGAGCACGAAATCGGCCTGCGCCATCAAGGCCTCTGTCGGCGCGCTGCTGAACGAGCCCGAGATGCCGAGGTCGAAGGGGTGGCCGTCGAAGAAGCCCTTGGCCACGAGCGACGTGGCGAACAAGGCGCCCACGTGGTCGCCCAGCGCCTCGATGGCGGCACGCGCGCCGGCGTGCTGCGCGCCACGGCCCGCGACGATGATCGGGCGCTCGGCAGCGGCGAGCTGCCGTGCGAGTTCGGCGACCGCATCGGCCGACGCGGGCAGGTCGCGCCGCGGCACGAAGTCCGTCGAAGGCCGGTAGTCCCAGGGCCACTGCAGTTCGGCGTCCCAGTGCGCATGCGGGAGGTTGAGGATGACCGGGCACTGGCGCGTCCGCGCCGTGTAGAAGCCTTCGGCGACGTCCTCGGCCAGCGTGTCGAGCCTGGAGAGCGAGCGGTACTCGCACTCGCAGGCTGCAGCGAAGCGGCGCGTGTCCAGACCCTGCACGCTGGTCTTGCCGTCGTCCGGGTATTCGCCCGTGAGCACCACCAGCGGCGTGCCGGCGCGTGCAGCGCTGATCAGCGCGTTGGCACCGTTCGCCAAGCCCGGCCCGCAGGTGACGGTGACGATGCCGAGCTTGCCGCTCGCTTGCGCATAGCCGTCGGCCATCAGGATCGCAGCGCCGTCGTGACGCGACCAGGCGATGCGCACGCGGGCGTCCGCCAAGAGAGAACCCCACAGCGCCATGTTGGCGTCGCCCATGAGACCGAAGACGACGCCGTCCGCCTCGAGGGCGAGCGCGTCGGCGAGTGCTTGACTGACTTTCATGGCAGGCATTGCAGCATCAATGCGCAGGGCGCGACATCCCGCCGAATCGATGGCGCCATACGCGGCGGCACATGGCTGCGCGCGGCCGTGCTGCGCACGACGGTCATCACGACGGACGCTGCCAGAGGATCTCCGAAGCGATGTCCTGGATGCGCGCGCACCCGGCCTGCGCCATGACGCGGTCGATCTCTTCGCCCAGGATCTGGATCGAGCGCCGCGCACCGGGCTCGCCGAAGGACGCGACGCCCCAGAGCACGGACCGGCCGACGAGCACGGCCGCAGCACCGAGCGCCAACGCCTTCACGATGTCGCTGCCGCGCTGGAAGGCGCTGTCGACCAGCACCGGCAGCCGGGAGTCGACCGCGGCGACGATGTCGGGCAGCGCGTCGATCGTCGCGATCGCGGCATCGAGGCTGCGGCCGCCATGGTTCGACACCACGATGCCGTCGACGCCGGCCGAAGCGGCCAGCCTCGCATCTTCCGGATGAAGAATGCCCTTCAGGAGCAGCTTGCCGGGAAACCGGTCGCGCAACTCCTGCACCGTGTCCCAATCGATCGACGGATCGGCCTGATGAACGCCTCGGGCCGGCGGGTGCGCCATGCTCGGGAAGCCGGTGCCGAGCTGATGGCGCGCCGCGACGCCCATCAGCCAGCGCGGATGCAGGGCCACGTCCCAGACCAGCCGCGGGTTGAGAGTGATCGGCATGTGGAAGCCGTTCCGCACGTTGTATTCGCGCTTGGGCGCGACGGGTCCGTCGACCGTGAGGACGAGCGCTTCGTAGCCGGCGTGGCCGGCCCGGTCGACCAGCGAGCGCATGTGGTCGCGGTCGGTCGAGACGTAGAGCTGGAACCAGAGCCGGCCGCCCGGCGCCGCCTGGGCCACGCGCTCGAGCGACGTCACCGAGAAGGTCGAGAGGGTGTAGGGAATGCCGGCCGCCACGGCCGCACGCGCCGACAACACGTCGCCGTCATGCCAGAGCGTGCCGGCGACGGCCGTCGGTGCCACGGCGATCGGCAATTCCATCGGGCGGCCGAAGAGCATCGCTTCGGTGCTGCGTGCGGCCACGCCGCGCAGCACGCGCGGACGGATCTTGAGCCGATCGAGCGCGCTGCGGTTGGTGCCGAGCGCCAGTTCGTCCTCCGCGCCACGGTCGACGTATTCGAACAATGCCCTGGGCAGCCGGCGCCGGGCGGCCTCGCGCAGGTCGGCGATGTTGAGGGCGCGGGCCGGCCCGCTCGGCGAGCGCCAGTCACGTTGCAGCATGCGGGCATTGCAGCATCGATGGCGAGGCTCGCGACATCCCGGCCCGCTGATGGCGCCATCGACGTCGGGACATGGATGCGGGGCGCCGCCGTGCCTATGCTTCGGTGATGTCAACTCTTCGAAGTCATTGCATGCATGGTGGCACCGTGAAGCGCAGCCTGGACGGCTGCACCAGATTCGTCCGGCTTCTCACCCTGGGCGCGCTGCTCGCGCCGGCTTGGGCCGCGGCGGACTACCCGGACAAGCCGATCCGCCTCGTCGTGCCCTACGCGGCCGGCGGCGCGGCCGACATCCTGGCGCGCAGCTACGCAGAGAAGCTCAAGCTGCAGATGGGCCAGCCCGTCGTCGTGGACAACAAGCCGGGCGCCACCGGCACCATCGGCACCGACACCGCGGCCAAGGCGGCGGGCGACGGCTACACGCTGGTGCTCAACTCGACCGCGATCGTGATCAACCCGTGGCTCGTGAAGCAGCCGTTCGACGTCATGAAGGACCTGACGCCGGTTGCGCGCACCGCCGAGACACCTTACGTCGTGATGGTCGGCCCGAAGGTGCCGGTCCGCAATTTCGACGAGTTCATCGCTTACGCGAAGAAGAACCCGGGCAAGCTCGAATGCTCGACCTACGGCACCGGATCGCCGCCGCACATCGCGCTCGAGCTGATCAAGAAGAGCGCCGGCATCGACGTCCTGCACGTGCCCTACAAGACCTTCTCGCAGGCGCTGCCCGATCTGCTGTCCGGCCAGCTCGGCTGCGCCATCGATCTGCCGACCGTGCCCCTGCCCTTCGTCAAGGCCGGACAACTGCGCGCGATCGCCAACACCGGCCGTGAGCCGATGAGCATGTACCCCGAGGCCGAGCCCGTCGGCAAACGCTACCCCGGCGCCACCGTGGTCGGCTGGCAGGCGATCTTCGCGCCCGCGTCGACGCCCAAGCCCGTGCTCGACAAGCTGCGCGCCGGCTGGTCCCGTGCCCTCGCCGACCCCGAAGTCCAGCAGAAGATCCGCGACGCGGGCTACCAGCCTTCAGGCGGTGGGTCGATCGACACTTTCGCGAAGGAGATGGCGACGGACTACGAGAAGTTCGGCAAGATCATTCAGGAGACGGGGATTCGGCAGGAGTGAACGCCGCGTTGCAAGAGCCACCGCTTCACGCGCCGCCGGCCCCGCCGCGCCGCGGATGCGCCAGAAAGAAGCGCAGCATCTCGGCACTCGCATCGGCACCCGAAGGATCGGTGTAGCTGCCGTTGGCGCTGCCGCCCGACCAGGCGTGGCCCGCTTCGTGCAGTTGCCAGTACTCGGCGGCACTTCGACCGGCTTCGTCCGCATGGACCGTGCGGGTGTAGCGTCGCCCCTTGCCCGAGTCGCCCGACGCGGTGTGCGATGAAGGCATCCTGCCGGTGGCTTCCATGGCCGCGGTGCGGGCCGCCTCGACGATCGCGGTGCCGTTGCTCACGTGCACGGTGGCGTCCGCGTCGCCGTGGAAGACGATGGTGGGTGGGACCGGACCCCGTGCCGCACCGGAGGCTGCCGCGGTGCCGCCGCTGCGCATGACGGACAGCGCCGTCATGACGTCGCTGGCCGAGCCGGTGGGCAGGCCCGAGTGCACGCCGACAGCGGCGAACACGTCCGGATAGCAGCGACCGAGGACGTCGGCCATGGCGCCGCCCGCCGACAGCCCCGCGACGTAGACGCGCGCCGGATCGATGCGGTGCTCGGCGATGATCGATTGCGTCAGGGCCGCCAGCACCGCCGGCTCGCCGCGGCCTCGCTGCTGATGCTGCGGCTTGAACCAGTTCCAGCATTTCTGCGCGTTGGCATGCTGGGTCTGTTCGGGGTAGAGCACGACGATGCCCAGGTCGCGCGCCAGGGCGTTCATCCGGGTGCCCGCGGCGAAGTCTTCTGCGTGCTGCGTGCAGCCGTGCAGCATCACCACCAGCGGACGCGGCGCGACCTCGGCGCCCGCAGCGATCGGCGGCAGGTAGAGCTTGTAGGCCAGCGTGCGCCGCTGGTGCGTGAAGCTCCCGGCAGTCCAGCGCTCCGGCTGGGCGCCCTGCGAGGAAGAGGCAGACGCGGTGGGCGCCGCGGTGGTCGGCGTTTCGACCGAAGGCGCTTCGAGCGGGTCTGCCGTCGGCGCTTCGGAGCCGCGCTCGGTCGAAGACGCCTGCGGCGGTTCGACGGGCGTTTCGATCACGCGCGTCAGGCCGTCGAGCACCAAGGGGTCGTGGCGCACCGAAACGTGCGGATGGGGCGTGCGAGACGCCGGCACCTCCGCCGGCCACGGCGGTGCGTTGCCGGGGTCGAAGGTCTTGCCGCCACCGCCGCGCAAGGCCTGTTGAATCGCTCGCGTCGCCTCTTGCAGTTGTCCTTTGCGCGTCAACTCGGTCGCGCGGCTCATCCATCTCCGAAGCAGATCGTCCATGGGTTCTTTCGTGGGTTTGTAGGGTCAGTGAATGCGGTCGGCCAAGGCGGCCTTGACGGCGCTGCTGGCCTGCAGCGCGCCGAGCACGGTGATGGATTCGATGGTGGCCAGCGCCAGTTCGGGTGTCACGTCCTGGCCGAAGCTCGCGAGCCCCAGCACGCGAATCTGCAGGCGCTGCCCGGCCGCGCGAGCGGCCTCGAGGTCGGCCGCAGAGAAATGTTGGAGGCCCAGCACCAGCAGCTTGCGCGCCACCATCTGCTTGAGCGCGTCGCCATGAATGGCCAGCTGGTTGCGAATCGCAGTGCGGATGAAGTCGGTGCGATTGGCATAGAAGCTTTCGGCCACGAGCAGATCGATCTGCCCGAGGTCGACGAAGCCGAGGTTGATGGTGATCTTCTCGGACTCTGTCGACTTGGCGGCGGTGGGCCGGAGGGCGGGTGGTGAAGGCATACGCCATCCTAACACCATCCATGCAGATGGTTCACGGATGTTTTTTCAAAGACTTCAGCCTGAGCGGTGGGCCAGCGAAACCGAGGCCATGCCCAGGACCGTCATGAGCAGCGAGCCGCCCACGTGAAGCGCGATCGCGCCCATCGACCATCCCATGCGCCCGTCGCGCAACAGAAACAGCAGCTCGGCCGAAAAGCTCGAGAACGTCGACAACCCGCCCGCGAAGCCGGTGATGATGAACAGCCGCCAAGCCGGCGAGATGTCGGGATCGGCACCGAAGAACGCGATCGCGGCGCCGACCACATAGGCTGCAATCAGATTGGCTGCCAGCGTGCCCAAGGGAAGTGCCGGCAGCATCGCGTTCATGGTGGCGCTCAAGGCAAAGCGCATCAATGCGCCGAGTGCCGCACCCACGCCGATGGCGGCGACGGTGATCAGCATGACTCGCTCCGCAGCCAACGTGGCCGGTGCGCGAAGCGTGCGAGACAAGGGGGCGGCGGATGGCGTAGAGTGCCGAGTGCGTTTTGATAAAGGCCAGCCATGGAAGTCATCCGGTCAGGATTGCAGGGCCTGATCCTTCGACAACGGCTTGGGCACATGGAAATGCCTACAGCCCTGCAATGAGATCAGGGGTCTGTAGGCATCATCAGACGCGGGCGATGCCGCGACGGTTCAAGGAGGAATGCCATCTCCGGTGGGCATCATATCGGGCACCACCGATCCGGACGGCTGCGCGGGGTCAAAGGTGGGGCGGTGCCCTTCCCCCTGCCCGCACTCACAGTCACTCCTTCTGACGGGCGGCGTTTCGCAGATCGCGAATCTGATCGTGATTCTTCTGGGCGCCTGCGGCTTGGCGCTCCACCACGGCGCGCACGTCCGCCGGCAACTCTTCCTTCAGCGCCTTGCGATAGCGTGCGATGCCCGAATCTTCACCGCGCTCGCACGATTCCAGGATGGACAGTTCGCTGTCGGCACCGACGGCGCCCTTCACCTTCACCCAGCCGCGATGCATGGCGCCTGCCGCCGTGCCACCCGACGCCGGCTCGCCGCCGTATTGCCGGATGAGCCCTTCGAGTTCGCTGGCCGCTTGCGCACAGCCCACTGCGCGGTCCGCGAAGAGCTGCTTCACGTTCGACGTCTCGACCTGCTCCGCGCAGGTCTTGAACCCGTATTCGCCGTCGCGCGCGTTCTCCAGCAAGTCATTGAGAACATCCACCACTTGATCCTTGTCGGCCATATCCGCTCCTTTTCAGCATGTTGCAAAACCCCGTCCTTGGTTGGCGAGGCAGAACATTCAAAGTGGGGCATGGGGTGCGTGGTGGCGGTCGTCGCTCAACGCACACCGATGTAAGCCGGGGCCTTGGACTTTGGGTCTGGGCGCGCCGAACCAAAAGCGCTGCAGCCGACGCAGGAGCTGCTCCTCCCGACCGGACTCGACGACAGCCCCAGGCGCTCGTCGCGAAATCAAGAAGCGTCGGACGGCGGACGTGGCGCGTCGCGGATGGCTTTGCCTTGGGCAAAAGCGATCCACGCAAGGGCGAGGGCCACGACCGCACCTCCTTCGAGCACGGCTGCCACGACATCGGTCAGGTAGTGCACACCGAGAACGAGTCGGCTCGACGCCACTGCGACGATGGCCATCGCGCCGGCAAGACATGCGATGCGGCAGTCGGCGCCTCGCGGCCTCTGCCCGGTCACGGTGCGCGGTCGATGCCAGCAGACATAGGCCACCAGCAGTCCGTAAAGCAACGTCGCGGCCAGCGTGTGGCCGCTCGGATAACTCAAGGAGCCGATCTCGGCCGTGCCCGGCAAGGTCGGCGGGCGCGGCCGCGCGAAGCAAAGCTTCACGAGCGCGTTGATCGCCAGACCGCCGGGCCCGACCACCGCGACGGTCCCTGCCCAGGCGCGCGCCCCGCGGCGCCAGCAAAAGATCGCCAACGCCGCGAAATAGCCGAGCATGAATGGTGTGCGATGCAGCCAGCTGATCAGCACCGAAGCATGGAACCACGCGTCTCGCGGCCGATGCGACAGGCTGTCGTACACCAGCCGGTCGATAGACCCGAGCCAGGGCCCGAGGAACACGGCGGCCGACCAGCCGGCAAACATCAGCGCCAGTCCGAGTGCGCAGGCCGCGAGCGGCACGGGAGAAGAATGAGTCTGGGTCACAGGTTCGGGCGGCGTCGCTGGAGATTGCACAGTGGGGAGCGCCGCCGGGCAAGCATGGCATGCCCGACGGCGCGCTCGAGATCGGGGTGGCGACGCTCGGGGCTCATGCGACTGGCGACTGGCGACTCAGCCTACGGCTTGCAGGGCCCAACTCATTTCAGCCGGGCTGTGCGTGCGTCGCCCGCAGCCGTCGCGTGGGGTCGAATTATCTGACGCGCGTGTCCCCGCGAAGCCGGCGGGCCAGCCAGTCCCGCAGGCGGGTGGCGTCCCGGCCACGGTCGGCGACGCTTCCGGCGTCGAGCAGCACCAGGATGACGTCCCGCCGCTGCACGAGCATGGACAAGACAGTGCAGAAGCCGGCCTCGACCACGTAGCCCGTCTTCTGCAAGCGGGCGGGCCAGCCGGAGACGCGAACAAGCCGGTTCGAGTTCAGGTAGCGCAGCGTCTTGTCGGCAACGCGAATCGTCCATCTCTTCGTCGTGGAGTAAGCGCGCAACACGGGGTATTTCGAAGCTGCCTCGACGAGCCGCGCGACGTCGACGGCGGGAGCGCGGTTTCGGTTGGACAACCCCGTCGGATCGACAAATCGGCTATGGGTCATGCCCAGAGCCTGCGCCTTCAGATTCATGGCGTTCACGAAGTCGTCCAGGCCCCCCGGCTGACTGCGGGCCAAGGCATGCGCGGCCCGATTTTCGCTGGACATGAGAGCGATCCGCAATGCCTGGCGCCGCTGGATGGAGGCTCCCACGGGCAGCCGAGACCGGCTGTGCCGCAACAAATCCACATCATCTGATTTGATTGTCAGACGCGCATTCATCGCGACCCCGGAATCGAGCAGCACCATGCCCATCATGAGCTTCGTCAACGAAGCGATCGGGAGGATCGCCTGTTCGTTCTTGGCGTAGAGCGTCTCATGCGTCTTGGCGTCGATGGCCAAGGCCACGCTTGCAGTGAGGCGCAACGGGTCCGCCGCTCGCTGCAGACCCGCGCGCCTGGCATAGGAGAGGTTCGTGTTGGTACTGATCAGCGGCGGCTCGAGGGGGCCGTCTTGTTCGACGAGCTTTCCGGGAGAAGGGGAAGCTTCGGCCGCATCGGCCCGCGGGCCGCCCGGCTCCACTTCCGGAGCTTCGTCGGCCTCTAATGTGTCCGTGCTGCCACGGGCGGCCGCCCCCGCCGGCACTTCTTCGACGACGATTCGGGTTGGCGGCGCTTGCAGCCGCGGCGCGACCCAGAAAAGCGAAACGGCCACACTGGTCAACAGACCTGCAGCCACACAGGCGAGACGGATCTTTTTCATTCAGGAAGAGAGGAAACATCGGACGAAACCAGCCAGCCCGCTCCGGCAAACGACCAACCACACCCGCACCTCAAACAGCAATATCGAGACGGCCGCAGCGACAACTGCTGCGACGCCAGCAGCATGCAAATGACCGCCGTCGATACGACCCACGCAGCTGGCAAGTGCATCCGAGGACGATATGGGCAAGAAAAAAGCCCCCATGGATACTCAGCTCGGGGGCTTTATTGAAGCGTGGCGGCTGAATGTTTCAGCGCCAAAACTGGAGGAGAGGGAGGGATTCGAACCCTCGGTCCGTTCGCACGGACGCCTGATTTCGAGTCAGGTACATTCGACCACTCTGCCACCTCTCCGGTGTCTGTCGAGCCGCGAATTCTAGCAGAGGGTCGAGCCGGTTTCGGCTCAGGCGCGCAGCACGTCGAGGCCGCCCAGGTAGGGCTTAAGCGCCGCCGGAATCCGGATCGAGCCGTCGGGCTGCTGATGGTTTTCGAGCACCGCGACGAGCGCCCTTCCCACCGCGAGGCCCGATCCGTTGAGGGTGTGCACCAGCTCGTTCTTGCCCTGCGCATTCTTGAAGCGCGCCTGCAGGCTCCGCGCCTGGAAGGCTTCGCAGTTCGACACCGAGCTGATCTCGCGATACGTGTCCTGCGCGGGCAGCCAGACTTCGAGGTCGTAGGTCTTGCTCGATCCGAAGCCCATGTCGCCCGTGCAGAGCAGCACCACGCGGTAAGGCAACTCCAGCGCCTTGAGCACGGCCTCGGCGTGCGTGGTCATGGCTTCGAGCGCCTCGTAGCTGTGGTCCGGGTGGGTGATCTGCACCATCTCGACCTTGTCGAACTGGTGCTGACGGATCATGCCGCGCGTGTCGCGCCCGGCGCTGCCGGCCTCGGACCTGAAACACGGCGTGTGCGCGGTGAGCCGGATGGGCAACTGCGACTCGGCCACCACTTCGTCGCGCACGAAGTTGGTGAGCGGCACTTCGCTTGTGGGAATGAGATAGAGCGCCGACAGGTCGGGCGCGGGCTCGCCTTCCTGCCCGCCCTTCTTGGCGGCGAACAGGTCGCCTTCGAACTTGGGCAGTTGGCCGGTGCCGCGCAGGGTTTCGGCGTTGACGATGTAGGGCACGTAGCACTCGATGTAGCCGTGCTGCTGGGTCTGCAGGTCGACCATGAATTGCGCGAGCGCACGGTGCAGCCGCGCGATGGGGCCCTTCATGACCGTGAAGCGCGAGCCCGACAGCTTGGCCCCCATCTCGAAGTCGAGCCCGAGCGGCGCGCCGAGGTCGACATGATCGCGCGCCGCAAAGCCCAGTGCGGGGGCGGCAGCGCCTTCTCCGCCCGCAGGGCTCCAGCGCCGCACCTCGACGTTGGCGTGTTCGTCCTCGCCGACCGGCACGCTGGTGTGCGGCAGGTTGGGCACCGCGAGCAGCAGAGCCTGCAACTCGGGCTGCAGCGCGTCGAGGCGGGTGGCGGACGATTCCTGTTCGGCCTTGAGTGCGTTGACCTCGCTCATCAGCGCATCGACGGACTCGCCCTTGGCCTTCCGGGGGCCGATCTGCTTGTTGAGCGTGTTGCGCCGGGCCTGCAGTTCTTCGGTGCGGGTCTGCAATGTCTTGCGCTCGGCTTCGAGCGCGGTGAATTTCGCGACGTCCAGAAAGCTCTGGTTCTTCTTGCGGGTTTCGAGTCGTTCGACGACGGACGGCAAATCCTTGCGCAGGAGCGTGATATCAAGCATGCGGCAATTTTAGGCGGCGGCCATCGGCCGGCCCCGGCTGTCGGACGAGACGCTCAGGCCAGGCTGGCGGGATCGACGTTGGCGCCGCAGATCACCAGGCAGATCTTCTCGCCGGCGCGCGCCGGGTAGGCCCCCGACTGCAGCGCGGCCAGCGGCAACGCCGCCGCCGGCTCGACGGCCAGCTTGAGTTCGCGCCACAGCCACAGCTGCGCGGCGCGGATGGCATCGTCCGGCAGCAGAAGCGCCAGCGGCACGTGGCGCTGCGTGATGTCCCAGGCGATGCTGCCGATGCGCCTCGCGCCCAGCGAATCGGCCGCGATGCCGCCGACTTCGACGTCGACCGGCATGCCCGCCTCGCGCGCGCGAAAGAGCGTGGGTGCGCGCTCGGGTTCGAGCGCGACGACGCGGCTGCGCGACTCGAACCAGGCCGCGAGCCCGCCGATGAGCCCGCCGCCGCCCACGCTGACCAGGACCGCGTCGGGCACCCCGCCCTGGGCCTCGATCTCGCGCCCAAGCGTGCCTGCGCCCGCCACCGCTTCGGGCTGGTCGTAGGCGTGGGTGAGCAGCGCACCGCTCGCGCGCTGGCGGTCGAGGCAGGCGGCCAGCGCATCGGCATAGACCTCGCCACCGACGATCACCGTCGCGCCGAGTTCGCGCAGCTTGTTCCGCTTGGCCTCGGACGACACGGCGGGCAGAAAGACTTCGCACGGCACACCCAGCGCCCGTGCGGCCGCGGCCGTCGCGATGCCGGCGTTGCCGCCCGACGCGACGATGGCGCCGCTGGCCGGAATGTCGTGCGCGAGCAGCCGATTCATCATGCCGCGCGCCTTGAAGCTGCCGCCGACCTGCAGCTGCTCCAGCTTGAGCCAGACTTCGGCGCCGCTCGCCTTCAGGCCGAAAGCCTCGCCGGGCAATCGCCAGAGCGGCGTCTCGCGCACGAAGCCCGGCACGCGATCGTTCAGCCGGCGTGCAGCGGCTTCGATTTCGCTGCGCCAATCGGTGACGGTCGCAGACGTGGGTGCGCCGCTCACGCTGCGGCGCCCGGCGTGGAGAGCTCGTCCACCTTCAGGCCCTTGGGCAGCGGGAACTTGATGGTTTCCTCGATGCCGCTCATCTTGCGCACCGACACGGCGCCCAGCGCCTTGATGCGCTCGATCACCTCCTGCACCAGCACTTCGGGGGCCGACGCACCGGCCGTCAGACCAATGCGGGTCTTGCCTTCGAACCACTCCGGCTTCAGCTCGGCAGCGGAATCGACCATGTAGCTTTCGGTGTGGAGTCGCTGGGCGAGTTCGCGCAGGCGGTTGCTGTTGGAACTCGTCGGGCTGCCCACCACGATCACCAGGTCGACCTGCGGGCTGAGCACCTTCACGGCGTCCTGCCGGTTCTGCGTGGCATAGCAGATGTCCTGCTGCTTGGGTTCGCGCACGTTCGGAAAACGCGCGCGCACGGCGGCCGAGATCTCCGCCGCGTCGTCGACCGAGAGCGTGGTCTGCGTGACGACCGCGAGCTTGTCGGTCTGCCGTGGCGCGACGCGTGACACGTCGTCCACGTCTTCGACCAAGTGGATGCCGCTCTCGAGCTGGCCCATCGTGCCCTCGACCTCGGGATGCCCCTTGTGGCCGATCATGATGAACTCGTAGCCTTCCTTGGCCAGCTTGGCGACCTCGACGTGCACCTTGGTCACGAGCGGACAGGTCGCGTCGAAGATCTCGAAGCCGCGCTCGCGCGCTTCGTCCTGCACGGCCTTGCTGACGCCATGGGCGCTGAACACCAGCGTGGCGCCGGGCGGCACTTCGGCCAGGTCTTCGATGAAAATCGCGCCCTTGGCCTTGAGTTCGTTCACGACGAAGGTGTTGTGCACGATCTCGTGGCGCACGTAGATGGGCGCGCCGAACTTGGCAAGCGCCCGCTTGACGATCTCGATCGCGCGGTCGACGCCCGCGCAGAAACCACGCGGCTCGGCCAGGATGACTTCTTGCACGGCCATGGTCAGAGCACTCCGATCAGGCGCACCTCGAAGGTCACCGGTTGACCCGCGAGCGGATGGTTGAAGTCGAAGCGCACCGCCGTGTCGCTCAGCTCGATCACCACGCCCGCGTAATTGCCGCCGCCCTCGGGCGCCGGAAACTGCACGACATCACCGACCGCGTAATGCTCGCCGGGGTCGCCGGCACGCGACAGCAGCTCGCGCGCCACCCACTGCTGCATGTCGGCATTGCGATCGCCAAAGGCCTCACCCGGCGCCAACTCGAAAGTGGCATGCGCGCCCTCGGTCATGCCCTGCAGCCGCTGTTCGAGCGCGGGCGTGAGTTCGCCCGTTCCGAGCGACAGCGTGGCCGGTTTGCCGGGAAAGGTGTTGATGACATCGCCCGCAGGCCCCGCCAGCCGGTAGTGCAGCGTGAGAAAGGAGCCGGGCGCGACAGTGGCGAGATGGGAGGTCAAGGGGCTGGGGATTCGCTTTAGACTGACCGGGTATTTTAGGGAGTGGGGCCCGAGCCCGTCGTACCAATGTCTTTCAAGGATATCCCGCCGCATGCGCGGCCGCGCGAAAAACTCATCGCGCGTGGCGCCTCGGCCCTCGGCGACGCCGAACTGCTGGCCCTGCTGCTGCGCACCGGCATTGCGGGCACCAACGTCCTGCAACTCGCCCAGCAACTGCTCGACCACTTTGGCGGCCTCACCGGGCTGCTCGACGCGAGCCTGGACGAACTCAAACAGGTCAAGGGACTGGGCGGCACCGCCAAGCGCGCCGAACTCACGGCCGTGCTCGAAATCGCGCGCCGCGCGCTCGCCGAACGACTGAAAAAAGGCGCCGTGTTCGACTCGCCCGAAGCCGTGAAGAGCTACCTGCAGTTGCATCTTGCAACGCGTCCGCACGAAGTCTTCGCCGTGCTTTTTCTCGACGCGCAGCATCGGCTCGTCGCTTTCGAAGAGTTGTTTCGTGGCACGCTCACCCACACCAGCGTGTACCCGCGCGAAGTCGTCACCCGCGCCCTCGCCCACCACGCCTCGGCCGTCATACTCGCCCACAACCACCCGAGCGGCAGCGTCGAGCCCTCGCAAGCCGACGAAGCGCTCACCCGCACGCTCAAGGCCGCGCTGGCCCTGATCGACGTGCGCGTGCTCGACCATGTGATCGTCGCCAGGGGGGATTCGCTGTCGATGGCGGAAAAAGGACTGGCCTGAGCGCGTGGCCGCCGTGGCTTGACAGCGGTGGCGGCGACAAAGAGAGTGGCCTTCCCATTTCCACCTGAACGGTCGCAACCCCATGGCATCCGCAGACCTCCATGCGCTCTACCGGAACTACATCGCCTGCCTCAACCTCCAGGATTGGCCCCGCCTTGCGGATTTCGTCGCGGCCGACGTGTGCCACAACGGCCGCAGGCTCGGTGTCGCGGGTTACCGGGCGATGCTCGAAAAAGACTTCGAGGACATCCCGGACCTTCGCTTCGCCATCGAGCTGCTCGTTGCCGACCATGAGGTTGTCGCCAGCCGCTTGCGCTTCGACTGCGCGCCGCGCGGCACGTTTCTGGGATTGCCGGTCAATGGAAAGAAAGTGTCGTTTACCGAGAACGTGTTCTATGAGGTCCGCGAAAGGAAGATTCTCCAGGTCTGGTCGATCATCGACAGACCGGCGATCGAAGCGCAGCTTTGACGCTCGACGCCTGCACAGGCCTTATCCTGTGTCCTGCCCTGTCGGATTTCCATGCCCAGCAAACCTCCCGCCCTCAAGAGCCTGAGCGACCTCAAGTCGGTGCAGCAGAGCCTGGCCGAACAGCGTGCGCGCGACGCGGCAGAGGCGGCTGCGCGTGCGGCCGCCGAGAAAAAGCGCCTGGCCGAGCAAGACCTCTTCGTGCGCGCCGTGGGGGCCACGCGGCCGCTGCGGCAGAAGGCGTCGGTGGTGCTGGCGCCGGAGCCTCCGGCGCCGATCCCGGTGCAGCATCAGCTCGACGAGCAGCGGGTGCTGATCGAATCGCTGTCCGACGAGTTCGACGTGACGACGCTGCTCGATGCCGACGACGCCATGAGCTTCCGGCGGCCGGGCATCCGCACGGAAGTGACGCGCAAGCTGCGCGGCGGCGAATGGTCGATCCAGCGCGACATCGACCTGCACGGGCTGCGCTCCGACGAGGCGCGCGAGGCGCTCGGCGCCTTCATCCGTGCGGCGCACAAGCAGGGGCTGCGCTGCGTGCGGGTGGTGCATGGCAAGGGCCACGGTTCGCCGGGCCGCCAGCCGGTGCTCAAGGCCAAGGTGCAGCGCTGGTTGATCCAGAAAAGCGAGACGCTCGCCTTCGTGCAGGCCAAGCCGTCGGACGGCGGCGGCGGCGCTCTGGTGGTGCTGCTCGCGCCGGCGCGCCGCTAGCGCCTACCGCCCGGCTCAGTGCCGCATCCAGTCGGCAGTCTGAAAGAACGATTCGCGCAGCCGCGCACGCAATGCCTCGGGCACGGCGGTGTCGCCCATCGCCTGGTCCATGCAGGCGAGCCACTGGTCGCGCTCGCGAATGCCGATGGCATGCCCGCCGATGCTCTGCGGCAGGTGGCGCGCGCGCAGCATGGGGTGGCCGAAGCGGTCGGTGTAATGCTGCGGCCCGCCCATCCAGCCGCAGAGAAACCAGAACAGGCGCTGGCGCGCGTTGTCCAGGCTGCTGCCATGCACGGCACGCAGCGCCGCGTAGTCGGGTTCGAGCTCCATGAGGTCGTAGAAGCGCTCGACCAGCGCATGGATCTTCTCTTCGCCACCGATCCATTCGTAGACGGTGTCGTAGGGGGGCTTTTCCTGGATCTGCATGTCGGTGCCTTTGCGTGGCGCGGCGTTATTCGGCGGCCTGCCGGAGGGTGGTCACGACCGGGCGCAGCAGCACCTCGCGCAGGCCCCACCAGCCGGCCGCCAACGCCAGCAGTGCGCCGGCGATCGAGCCGGCCAGCGGCACCAGCGGCGATGCGGTCCAGGTGAAGTCGAACACGTAGCGCGCCAGCGCCCAGCCGATGACGGACGCGACGATGCTCGCGAGCAGCCCGGCGAGCAAACCGACGCCGAGCAGCTCGGCCCGCTGCACCTGCCGCAGCAGGGTCGACCGCGCGCCGACCGCGCGCATCACCGCGAATTCGCGGGCCCGCTCTTCCCGTGTGGCGGTGACGGCGGCGAACAGCACCACCAGCCCCGCCGCGAGCGTGAAGCCGAACAGGAACTCGACAGCCCGGATCACCTGGTCGAGCACCCGCTGCACCTGCGCGATGGTGGCGCTCATGTCGATGGCGGTCACGTTCGGGTAGCTGCGCACCAGCGCGTTGTCGAAGCCCTTGACCTCCGGCGCGCGGAAGGCGCCCAGGTAGGTGACCGGCACGTCGGGCAGCTCCGCCACGGTGTACATGACGAAGAAGTTGGCATGCAGCGAGCTCCAGTCGACCTTGCGCAGCGAGGTGATGCGCGCCTCGTTCTGCAGGCCGCCGATGTCGAAGCGCAGCCGGTCGCCCATCTTGAGTCCGAGCGTTTCGGCCAGCCCCGCTTCCACGCTGATCTCGCCGGCCGCGTCGGGCTTCCAGGCGCCCTGCGTGACGATGTTGTGCGGCGGCGCCTCCTTGCTGTTGCTGAGGTTGAACTCGCGGTCGACCAGCCGCTTGGCGCGATCGTCGGTGTAGTCGTCGGGCGAGACCGGCTTGTCGTTGATTGCGACCAGCCGGCCGCGGATCATCGGGTACCAGTCGAACTTGTCGACGCCGTTGTCGCGCAGCATTTTCTGGAAGCCGCTGCTCTGGTCGGGCATCACGTTGATGACGAAGCGGTTGGGCGCATCGGGCGGCGTGGCCTGGCGCCAACTCGACACCAGGTCGGTGCGCAGCAGCACCAGCAGGATGAGCGCCAGCAGGCCGACAGCCAGGGCGCTGACCTGCACCACCGCATAAGCCGGCCGCGCCGAGATCTGCCGCGTGGCCAGCACCAGCCAGCGCGGCGCGGTCGATTCGTTGACGCTGCGGCGAAGGACCCACACCGCGAGCCAGCTCAGCAGCGCGAACACGGCCACCGCCCCGGCAAAGCCGCCGACCGCGATCAGGCCGAGCCGAAGATCGCTGCTGGCCGCCAGCAGCAGCGCCGCGAAGCCGATCACGCCCAGGCCCAGCACCGCGATCGAGGCCGGCTTGAGATTGCCCACGTCGCGTCGGATCACGCGCAGCGGCGGCACTTGAGCGAGCTGCAGCACGGGTGGCAGCCCGAACGCGAAGAGCAGCGTGAGCCCCATGCCCATGCCGAACGCCACCGGCCACAGAGACGGCGCAGGCAAGGTGGCCGACACCAGCCCGGCGAGCAGGGCCACGAACACGTAATGGACCGCGAAGCCGATCGCCACGCCGAGCCCGCTGGCGATCACGCCGACCACCGCGAATTCGAAGGCGTAGGCGCGCGCGATGGTGCGCTGGCTCTGGCCGAGCACGCGCAGCATCGCGCAGTCGTTGAGGTGGCTGGCCGCAAAGCCGCGCGCGGCCAGCGCCACCGCGACTGCCGACAGCAGCGCCGCCAGCAGCGCCACCAGGTTGAGGAATTTCTCGGCACGGTCGAGCGTCTGCCGCATGCCGGGGTTGCCCGACTCGATGGAATCGATGCGCAGGCCGCGCACGTCGTCCTTCTTCACGGCCTCCTGCGCCCAGTCGTCGAAGCGCTTCACGCTGGCCGGGTCGCCCGCCACGGCAAACCGGTAGCGGATGCGACTGGCGGGCTGGACGAGGCCGGTGCTGGCCACGTCGGCCTGGTTGAGCATGACGCGGGGTGAAAAGCTCATGAAACCCGCGCCCCGGTCGGACTCCAGCACGATGATGCGCCCCACGCGCAGGGTGGCATCGCCCAACAGGAGCGTGTCGCCCACCTTCAGCGACAGGGCGTCGAGCAGCGACGCGTCGACCCAGACTTCACCGGCCGGCGGCACCTCGCGCACGGCCTGGCCCGGCGCGCCAGCGGCGGTGGCCACCTGCAGATTGCCGCGCAGCGGATAGCCGGCGCCCACGGCCTTGAGCGCCACCAGCTTGCTTGCGCCGCCGTCGGCGTCGCTCGCGCGCGCCATGGTCGGAAAGGTGTAGGTGGTCGCGGTCTCGAGCCCGAGCGAGCGGGCTCGCTCGACGAAGGCCTCGGGCGCGGGGTTGTCGCTCACCAGCACCACGTCGCCGCCCAGCAGCTGCCGGGCATCGCGCTGCAGTCCGCCCTGCAGGCGGTCGGCGAAGAAACCGACGGCCGTGAGCGCCGACACGGCCAGGAGCACGGCGACGATCAACAGGCGCAGTTCGCCGGCGCGCAAGTCGCGGCGCAGCGTGCGCCATCCGAGGCGGAGGGAATCGTTCATCGACCTGAAGATAGCCGAAACCGCCGGGCGGGCCGGCCCGGAGGGTCAAAGCGCGGGAGCCGGCGTCAGGCCGGCGCGAATCGAACGCTCACGCGCAGCCCGCCGGTCGGCGAAGCGGGCGCCAGGCTCAGTTCGGCGCCCAGCAGCTGCGCGTAGCGCGTGACGATGGCCAGCCCCAGTCCAGCACCCTGACCCAGCTGCCGTCCGGCGGGGCCCTGGGCCCAGCGCTGCAGCCAATCGCCCAGTTCGGCGGCCGGAATGCCCGGCCCGTCGTCCACCACGCTCAGCGTGCTGCCGGCCATATCGACGGTGACGGTGCGCCCGCCGTAGCGCAGCGCGTTGTCGATCAGGTTGTCGAGGATGCCTTCGATGAGTGCGCCGTCGCCCCGCACCGAGACGGGCTGGTCAAGCCCGCTCGCGCCCAGATCGACGCCCTTGGCGTCGGCGCTCGCGAGGTGGCGCAGCACGGCCTGCTGCGCGATTTCGTCGAGCCGCAACAGCTCGCACCGGAGGCCCGCACGGCTCTCGTCGGCCAGCGCCAGCCCGAGCAACTGATCGACCAGATGGCTCGCGCGGGTCTGGCTCGCGGCGATGCGTTCGAGCTGTTCGCGCCACACCGCGGGCTCCCGGTGCGTGAGGCCGTAGTCGGCCAGGGCGCGAATGCCGGCCAGCGGCGTGCGCAGCTCGTGCGCGACATTGCCGGCGAATTCGCGTTGCGCGCTCACGCTGTCTTCGAGCCGCTTCAGGAGAGAGTTCATGGCGTCGCCCAACGCTTCGAGTTCGCGCGAGCTGCGGGCGACCTCGACCGGTGCCAGGTCGTTCACGTCGCGCCGGTCGAGCGCCTGCTGCATGCCGGCGAGCGGTTCGAGCTCGCGGCGGATGCCGCTCCACAGCCAGGCCGCGAGAATCGCCAGCAGCACCAGTTGCGGCGCGAACGAATACGCCAGCAGCCGCTCGAGCATGGCGCTGCGGGCGTGCGTGGTCTGCGCGATCACCACGCGGAAGGCGTTTGGGGCCGCGTGGTTCAGCACCAGGGCCCGCAGACGCTGACCGCGGTAGGCGATCTCGGAGAACCGGTAGGGTTGCCCGTCCTCCGGGGCCGGCACGTCGAGCCCGGCGTTGCCCGCGAGCAGGCTCCCGTCGGGCCGCAGCACGGCAAAGTACACGCTCTCCTGGCGATCGAAAAGCACGTTGCGCACTTCGCGCGGCGACAGCAGCAGCTCGACGCCACGCTCCCCCGCTTCCACGTTGGCCGACACCGAATACGCGTCGTCGATCATGGCCCGATCGAAAGCCTCGGCGGTGAAATGGATGGCGATCACCAGGGCCACCGCCGCGCCGACGAGCCAGGTGAGACCGAGCGGCAACAGCACGCGCCGCAGCACGCGGCCGGTCAAGGTCGGCGAGGTGCCACGCGGGGACCGGCCGGCCTCCTTCACCCCTCGGGTTCCAGCAGGTAGCCGATGCCGCGCAACGTGCGGATGCCGGCGCCGCTGCCGACGATCTTCTTGCGCAGGCGCGAGATGAAGGCTTCGAGCGCGTTGTCGCCCAGCGATTCATTGAAGCTCGACAGCTTGTCGGACAGCTCGCGCTTGTTCACGGTGCGCCCCGGTGGGCTCATCAGCTCGCACAGCACCTCGAACTCGCGCGCCGGCAGCTCGAGCGGCGTGCCGGCGATCGAGAAGCGCCGCGCGCGCCGGTCGAGCCGGAGCTGGCCCAGCGTGACGAGCGTGTCGGTGCCTTGCGCGCGGCGCACCAGCGCACGCAGGCGGGCCTCGACTTCGGCCAGGTCGAAGGGCTTGCCCAGGTAGTCGTCGGCGCCGGCATCGAGGCCGGCGATCCGCTCGTCGGTGCGGTTGCGCGCCGTGAGGATCAGCACCGGCGTGCGGTCGCCCCGCGCGCGCGCCTGCCGCAGCGCGGTCAGGCCGCTGCCCATGCCGCTGGTGGCGCTGGCCGTGGCGGGCAGGTTGAGGTCGAGCAGCACGGCGTCGAAACCCTGCACACGCCAGAGGTGATCGGCGCCCTCGACGCTGTCGGCCGCGTCGACGTGATTGCCGGCCTCGACCAGGCTTCGCATCATGACGTCGCGCAGCACGGCGTCGTCTTCGACCAGGAGGATTCGCATGCGGGGATCCGGAAACAGATGGAGCGTTTCTACCTCAAAAGAAAGGCCGCCTCGCGGGCGGCCGTTTCAGTCACGCAGAAGCGCCGTCACTCTTCGACGAAGGCTTCCTCGCGTTTGGCCTTGATCGAGGGCAGCAGCACGATGCCCAGCAGCACCAGCGCCGCGACCAGCAGGCTGGCCGAGAGCGGGCGCGTGACCAGCACGCTCCAGCTGCCGCGCGACAACAGCAGCGCGCGGCGCAGGTTCTCTTCCATCATCGGCCCGAGGATGAAGCCGAGCAAGAGCGGTGCGGGCTCGGTGCGCAGCTTGAGGAAGGAGTAGCCGACGAAGCCGAAGATCGCGACCATCCACACGTCGAAGGTGTTGTTGTTGGTGGAGTACACGCCGATGGCGCAGAACAGCACGATGGCCGGGAACAGGAACTTGTAGGGCACCGTCAGCAGCTTGATCCACATGCCGATCAAGGGCAGGTTCAGGATGATCAGCATCGCGTTGCCGATCCACATCGAGGCGATCAGGCCCCAGAACAGCTCGGGGTTGCTGGTCATCACCTGCGGGCCGGGCTGGATGTTGTGGATGGTCATCGCGCCCACCATCAGCGCCATCACCGCGTTGGGCGGAATGCCCAGCGTGAGCAGCGGAATGAAGGAGGTCTGCGCGCCGGCGTTGTTGGCCGACTCGGGGCTCGCCACGCCGCGGATGTTGCCGCGGCCGAAGGGCACTTCGCCCGGGCGCATCTTGATCTTCTTTTCGAGCGCGTAGGCCGCGAACGAAGCCAGCAACGCACCGCCGCCGGGAAGGATGCCCAGTGCCGAACCGAGCGCCGTGCCGCGCGCCACGGCGGGCGCCATGTTCTTGAAGTCTTCCAGGGTCGGCCACAGGCCCTTCACCTCGGAGGTGAACACTTCGCGCTCTTCGTCCGGCTGCGAGAGGTTGCCGATGATTTCTCCGTAGCCGAAGACGCCCATCGCGATCACCACGAAGCCGATGCCGTCGGTGAGTTCGGGAATGTCGAAGCTGAAGCGTGCCACGCCTGAATTGACGTCGGTGCCGACGATGCCGAGCAGGAGCCCGAGCACGATCATCGCAATCGCCTTGAGGAGCGAACCCGAAGCCAGCACCACGGCACCGATCAGGCCGAGCACCATCAGCGAGAAGTACTCGGCCGGCCCGAACTTGAAGGCCAGCTCGGTCAGCGGCGGCGCGAAGGCCGCCAGGATCAGCGTGCCGACGCAGCCCGCGAAGAACGAGCCCAGCCCCGCCGCAGCGAGCGCCGGGCCGGCCCTCCCCTGTCGGGCCATCTGGTAGCCGTCGATGCAGGTCACCACCGAGGACGATTCGCCCGGCAGGTTGACCAGAATGGCGGTGGTCGAGCCGCCGTACTGCGCGCCGTAGTAGATGCCCGCGAGCATGATGAGCGCCGACACGGGCGGCAGCGCATAGGTGGCAGGCAGCAGCATCGCGATGGTCGCGACCGGGCCGATGCCCGGCAGCACGCCGATGAGCGTGCCCAGGATGCAGCCGACCAGGCAGTACAGCAGGTTGGTCAGCGTGAAGGCAACGCCGAAGCCGGTGGCGAGGTTGTGAAACAGTTCCATGTCTTGCTCCCGGTCAGCCCGAAACGAAGGTGGGCCACACCTGGATCTGCAGCTTGAGCGCCCAGATGAAGGCGATGTAGCTGCCGACGGCCAGGACGGTCGCCAGGATCAGCACGTCGCGCAGCTTGAAGTGCGCGCCGGCCATGCTGGAGATGATCGTCAGCGCGTAGATGGCGAGGATCAGGCCCATCGCCGGCACGCCGATGCTCGGCAGCCCGCCGAGCAGCACGCCGAAGGCCAGGTTGGCGCCCAGCACGAAGGCCAGCGGCTTCCAGGCCCACTTGCCGATCGGGTCGCCGTCGGCCGTTTCGACCACCAGCGCCTGGAACATGATCGCGGCGCCCAGCGTCGCCAGCAGGATGCCCAGCATGAGCGGGAAATAGCCCGGCCCCATGCGGGCGCCGGAACCGACCGTGTAGGTGGTCGATCCGACGGCAAATGCGCCGCCGACCACCGCGAACATGACTCCTGAGAAGAAGTCCGCCTGACTCTTGATACGCATTGTCTCGACCCTCGTTGAAGTGCTCCGAGGGTCGTCGCTGGCGCCTGACCAATAGCTGACTTGGCCGGTACGGACTTCTACGTAATCGGCGTCAGCGCTGCGCCAGCTCGGGTTGCAGGGTCAGGCGGTGAGCGCCCGCATAGCAGAAGAAGTGGCGGTTAGTGGCGCGCCCGATGGCGCACAGGCCGACGCGGGTCGCCACCTCGTGTCCCATCTGCGTCATGCCGCTGCGCGACACCACGATGGCCACGCCCATCTGGGCCGACTTGATGATCATCTCGCTCGTCAGGCGGCCGGTGGTGTAGAACACGCGGCCGCCGTACAGGCGCCCGGCGGGCTGCATGGCGATCCAGCCCGCGATGGTGTCGATGGCGTTGTGGCGGCCGACGTCTTCGACGAAGCATTGCATGTGCACGGGCTGGGCATCGACGGCATCCGCGTCATCGCCCCGCCCTGACGGGCCGAGCGTGAAGAGCGCGCAGCCATGCACCGAGCCAGCCGACTTGTAGGTACTTTCCTGGAGGCGGATCGCATCCACCAGCGCATAGAGCTGCGCCTGCGTGATGCGCGTGTCGGGCAACTCCAGTGCCTCGATGCCGGCCATCAACGCGCCGAACACGCTGCCCTGCCCGCAGCCGGTGGTGACCACACGACGGGCTGTGCGCTCTTCGATGCGGTCGATGCCGGCATGGGTCTTGACCGCCGCGGCACCGACGTCCCAGTCGACGGTGACGGACTCGACGTCGGCCGCCGATTCGATCAGTCGCTGGTTGAGCAGGTAGCCGAGCACCAGCAGTTCGGGCTGCGCGCCGAGCGTCATCAGCGTGACGAGTTCGCGGCGGTCGACGTAGACCGTGAGGTCGCGTTCGGCCGGGATCGACACGCGCCGGCTGGCGCCGAACTCGTCGACCACCTCGACCTCGCGGGTCAGGGCGGCCTGGGCGGTGGTCAGCCTGGGCAGCGGCGTTTCACCCGTCACTGCTTGGGTGCAGCGGGCGCCGTTTCGGCGGCGGGCTTGTTCTCGCTGGGTGGCGAAGTCGCGGTGGCGGCCGGCGAATGCGCACCCGAAGCCTCGATCGGCTTCTGCTCGGTGGGTGCCGCGACAGCCGCGTACGGCCCCGGGTCGCTGCAGGGCGGAGTCGCAGTCGGCGTCGTCGGCGTCTTGCCTTCCTGCGTGGCCTTCGCGCGATACGCCGCGGCCGCGCGGTCCTGCGACTGACACAGCTGGTAGGTCGCGACCTTGTCGCTCCACGCCGCCTTGGCGGCGGTCTCGGCAGCCTTGGCCTTGGCTTCGGGAGTCGGTGCCGGCACGGGCAGCTTGGCGAAGGCGGCCGATGCCGCGCACAGGCTGCAGCTCAATGCCAGTGCGGAGAGGATCGTCGTGTGCTTCATGTCGGGTTTCCTTCGACGCGCGTCGCGTGGATGTGCGGGCCCCGGCGGGCCTCGGCGCTGCGCTCGGCCGGGATCTTGCCGGCCACGATGTCGTCGTACCAGAGCGGGTGGTGTTCGCGCGCCCAGGTCTCGTCGACGTAGCCTTCACGCATGGCCGAGTAGGCGCCCTTCATGCCCAGCGTGCCGATGTAGATGTGGCCCATGATCAGCGCCATCATGAACAGTGTGGCGACGGCATGGATCATGTGGGCGATCTGCATTTCGCCACGCGTGTACACGAAGCCGGGCAGCAGCTTGTCGAGGAACAGGCCCGAGCCGATGACGATCACGCCCAGGAACAAAACGCCGCCCCAGAACACCAGTTTCTCGCCCGCGTTGAAGCGGTGCGACGGCGGCTCGGCGCCGCCGAAGAGCCCGCCGGCCCGACGCAGCCAGTGCAGATCGCTGGACTGAGGCAGGTTGCTCTTGACGAAGGTGAAGATCATGAACAGCGTGGTGACGACGAACAGCGGCCCCACGAAGTTGTGCACCGTCTTCAGCGCATAGGTGAGCCAGCCGAAGAGCGTGAGGCCGAGCACCGGCAGCAGGAAGAACTTGCCGAAGGCCATCACGATGCCGGACACCGCCAGGACCACGAAGGCGATGGCGTTCGACCAGTGCGTTGCGCGCTCGAACGGGGTGAAGCGTTCGATCTTGCGGCCCGTTTCGGGCGAGTGGGTGCCGAGCGGACCGCGCGCGAAATAGTAGATCGCGAGCGCCAGCAAGGTCACGAAGAGCAGCGCCGCGCCGTATGGAATGATCCAGTCGTTGCGCACTTGCCG
>JAHJOG010000070.1 GCA_018820395.1 Gammaproteobacteria bacterium
GCGCGAAGGCGCGTTCAACCGACGCCCTCCACAATGATCATGCGCATGACTGCCGCCCCTTGTCGCGACGCGCGCGCCTTGGCGTACTCGGGCGAATCGTTGAACGTGCGCGCGGCTTCGACGCTCGGGAACTTGAGCACCACCAGGCGTTCCGGGTGCCAATCGCCTTCGAGCACTTCGACCTGGCCGCCGCGCACGCACACTTCGGCGCCATGTGCCTTCATGGCTTCGGTGGACCACTTCTTGTACTCCTCGTACTGCGTCGGGTTGGTGACCTCGACGTTGGCGATGATGTAGGCGGTCATGCTTCGAAAGCGTCCTCGAGAAAGGGGGATTTCTTGGTGACCCGGTCGAGCGCGAGCAGCGTTTCGAGCAGCGCCTGCATGTGCTTGAGGGGCACGGCGTTCGGCCCGTCGCTCATCGCACGCAACGGATCGGGGTGGGTCTCCATGAAGAGGCCGGCCACACCGACTGCCACTGCGGCGCGCGACAGCACCGGCACCATCTCGCGCTGTCCACCGGAGGTGGTGCCCTGGCCGCCCGGGAGCTGCACCGAATGCGTGGCGTCGAACACGACCGGCGCACCGGTCTCGCGCATGATCGCGAGCGAGCGCATGTCGGACACCAGGTTGTTGTAGCCGAAGCTCGCTCCGCGCTCGCAGGCCATGAAGCTGTCTTCGGCAAGCCCGGCCTCTTTGGCGGCGGCGCGCGCCTTGTCGATCACGTTCTTCATGTCGTGCGGCGCCAGAAACTGCCCCTTCTTGATGTTCACCGGCTTGCCCGACTGTGCGGCGGCGCGGATGAAGTCGGTCTGCCGGCACAGGAAGGCGGGTGTCTGCAAGACGTCGACCACCTGCGCGGCAGCAGCGATGTCTTCTTCGCTGTGCACGTCGGTGAGCACCGGCACGCCGAGTTCGCGTTTGACCTTGGCCAGGATGTCCAGGCCCTTCTCTCGGCCCGGCCCGCGGTAGCTGGTGCCGGAGGAGCGGTTGGCCTTGTCGAAGCTGCTCTTGAAGATGAACGGGATGCCGAGCGCCGAGGTGATTTCCTTCAGCGTGCCGGCGGTGTCCATCTGCAGCTGTTCGGACTCGACCACGCAGGGGCCGGCGATGAGGAAGAAGGGTTGGCGCAGGCCGACGTCGAATCCGCAGAGTTTCATGGGTGTGTTCAGGCGACGACCTTGAGGGCCGACTTGTCGACGGCCTGATGGTCGAGCGCGGCCTTGACGAAGGCGTTGAAGAGAGGGTGCCCGCCCCACGGCGTGGACTTGAATTCGGGGTGGAACTGCACGCCCATGAACCACGGGTGCACGTCCTGCGGGAGCTCGACGATCTCGGTGAGGTGCTCGCGCTGTGTGAGCGCGGAAATCACCAGCCCGGCGCGGCGCAGGTCGTCCAGGTAGTTGACGTTGGCCTCGTAGCGATGGCGGTGGCGCTCGGTGACGACGTCGCCGTAGATGCTGTGGGCCAGCGTGCCGGGCGTGACGTCGGAACTCTGCGCGCCCAGGCGCATGGTGCCGCCGAGGTCGGACTTTTCGTTGCGCGTCTTGACGGTGCCGTCGCTGTCTTTCCACTCGGTGATGAGCGCGATGACGGGGCAGGTCGTGTCGGGGTCGAATTCGGTGCTGTTGGCGTTCTTGAGGCCCGCGACGTGGCGTGCGTATTCGATGGTCGCGACCTGCATGCCGAGGCAGATGCCCAGGTAGGGCACGCGGTTCTCGCGCGCGAAGCGCGCGGCGGCGATCTTGCCTTCGACACCGCGCTGGCCGAAGCCGCCGGGCACGAGGATGGCGTCGTACTTGGCGAGCCGCGCCACGTCCTGCGCATGGATGGTTTCGGAATCGATGTAGTCGACCTTGACCCGCGCATGACTCTTCATGCCCGCGTGGCGCAGGGCCTCGTTGAGCGACTTGTAGCTGTCGGACAGGTCGACGTACTTGCCGACCATGGCGATGGTGACTTCCCTCTGGGGATGCTCGACCTCGAACACCATGTCGTCCCAACGCTGGAGCTTGGCCGGCGGCGTGTTGAGCCGGAGCTTGTCGCAGATGAGGCCGTCCAGCCCCTGTTCGTGCAGCATGCGCGGCACCTTGTAGATGGTGTCGACGTCCCACATCGAGATGACGCCCCACTCGGGCACGTTGGAAAACAGCGAGATCTTGGAGCGCTCGTCGTCGGGGATGGGCCGGTCGGCGCGGCACAGCAGCGCGTCGGCCTGGATGCCGATGGCACGCAGCTCCTTGGCGGTGTGCTGCGTGGGCTTGGTCTTAAGCTCGCCGGCGGCGGCGATCCAGGGAACGTAGCTCAGGTGCACGAAGGCCGAATTGTTCGGCCCCATGCGCAGGCTCATCTGGCGCACGGCTTCGAGGAAGGGCAGCGACTCGATGTCGCCGACGGTGCCGCCGATCTCGACGATCGCGACGTCGACCTCGTGCGCCGTTCCGATGCCGGCGCCGCGCTTGATGAATTCCTGGATCTCGTTGGTGATGTGCGGGATGACCTGCACCGTCTTGCCGAGGTAGTCGCCGCGGCGTTCTTTCTCGAGCACCGACTTGTAGATCTGGCCGGTGGTGAAGTTGTTGGCGCGGCGCATGCGCGTGGTGATGAAGCGCTCGTAGTGGCCGAGGTCGAGATCGGTTTCGGCGCCGTCGTCGGTCACGAACACCTCGCCGTGCTGGAACGGCGACATCGTGCCCGGATCGACGTTGATGTACGGATCGAGCTTGATGAGAGTGACCTTGAGGCCGCGCGATTCGAGGATCGCTGCGAGCGAGGCGGAGGCGATTCCCTTGCCCAGGGAAGACACCACACCGCCGGTGACGAAGACGAATTTGGTCATGCCAGTTCCGGATGTGCACGTCCGGCAAGTGGGAAATTCGAATTATAGGGGCCGCTCCCGGCGGTCCACGTCCTCGGGTAACGCGTGGGTAACAATACCGCATGCAAGAACTGGCCGGAAAACACATCGTCCTGGGGCTCACCGGCGGCATCGCCTGCTACAAGTCGGCCGAGCTGTGCCGGCTGCTCGTGAAAGCGGGCGCCACCGTGCAGGTGGTGATGACCGAGGCGGCCGCGCAGTTCATCACGCCGGTCACGATGCAGGCCCTGTCGGGGCGGCGCGTCTACACCTCGCAATGGGACGCTCGCGAGCCCAACGGCATGCCGCACATCAACTTGAGCCGCGAGGCCGATGCGATCGTCCTGGCGCCGGCGAGCGCCGACTTCATCGCGCGCCTGGTGCAGGGCCGGTCCGACGAACTCCTGAGCCTGATGTGCCTGGCCCGGCCGATGGAGCGGGTGCCGCTCCTCATCGCGCCGGCCATGAACCGCGAGATGTGGAGCCACCCGGCCACGCAGCGCAACCTGCGCCAGCTCGATGCCGACGGCGCGCGCGTGCTCGGCGTCGGCAATGGCTGGCAGGCCTGCGGCGAAACCGGCGACGGCCGCATGCTCGAAGCGGTTCAATTGTTCGAGGACATCGTGGCGCAGTTCCAGCCCAAGGTCCTGGCTGGCGAACGGATCGTGGTGACGGCCGGCCCGACCTTCGAGGCGCTCGACCCGATCCGCGGCATCACGAACCACTCGTCGGGCAAGATGGGCTTTGCCATCGCCCGCGCCGCACGCGAGGCGGGCGCCGAGGTCACGCTGGTGGCCGGGCCCGTTCACCTGCCGACGCCGCGCAACGTGCGCCGGGTCGACGTGGTGTCGGCGGCGGACATGCTGCAGGCCACGGTGCTCGCCTGCGAAGACGCCTCCGTTTTCGTGGCGACGGCGGCCGTGGCCGACTGGCGCCCGGCCGCGCACAGCGAGCACAAGATCAAGAAGGACGGCGGCGGCAAGGCGCCGAGCCTGCAATTCGTCGAGAACGAGGACATCCTGCTCACCGTGGCCAAAGGGGCGCGTGCGCAGGGCGGCCAGCTCTTCTGCGTGGGCTTTGCTGCCGAGAGCGAGAACCTTGTCGAGCACGCCAAGGCCAAGCGCGCGCGCAAGGGCATCCCGCTCCTGGTCGGCAACATCGGGCCGCTGACCTTCGGGCAGGACGACAACAGCCTGCTGCTGGTCGACGCCGACGGCGTTCGCGAGCTTCCCCGTGCCCCCAAACTCACCCTGGCGCGCGAACTGGTTGCCGAGATCGCGGCGCGCCTGCCTTCAAGGAGCCGTCGATGAAACCGGAATGGAACACGCCGCCGAATGGCGATTTCGCAGCCTACGTGGAGCGCCTGTCGCAACGCATGATGCCGCCGCTCGCGCCGCCGTACGACAGTGAACATGGCTTCGATACGGGCATGAGCCAAGCGCCGGCGCCGCAAGACGCGCCTTCCGGCGAGCCGGGCTCCACGTCGAGCTACGGCCAGCGTTCGCGTCCCAACAACGCGATCGCAGCCGGCAGCGCAGTGGCCCACAACCTGGCCAAGGTGATGGGCATCGTCTGGGTCGCGGCACTGGTGCTGCTGGCGACCCTGGGTGCACCGGTCGGAGCGGTGATCGGCGTGCTGGTGGTGGGCTTGTGGCTCGCTTACCGGCTGCGCAACTGGGCGCTGCCGCCCGGCGCGGCCACTTGGCGGCAATGGCTGGAGCAGGAAGCCCGCAAGCAGAAACAGTGGCAGCAGCAGGGGCGCGGCAAGTGAAGGTCGACGTCCGAATTCTCGACGCACGCATGCAGGATGACCTGCCGGCCTATGCGACCCCTGGCAGCGCCGGCCTGGACTTGCGCGCCTGCCTGGATGAGCCTGTCACCCTCGGCCCCAATGCCTGGCAGCTGATCGGCACCGGCATCGCGATCCATCTCGCCGACCCGGGCTACGCTGCACTGATCCTGCCGCGCTCGGGCCTCGGCCACAAGCACGGCATCGTGCTGGGCAATCTGGTCGGCCTGATCGACAGCGACTACCAAGGCGAACTCAAGGTGAGCGCATGGAATCGCAGCGACACGCCCTTCGTGCTGCAGCCGATGGAACGGCTGGCTCAACTCGTCATCGTGCCGGTGGTGCAGGCCCAATTCAACGTGGTGGCGGAGTTTCCGCCGAGCCAGCGCGGCGAGGGCGGCTACGGCTCGACGGGGCGCTGAACCAAGGTAAAGATCGGAACCGAAAAAGCTGGCTGCTGTCTGACAGCAACAGCCGCGGGTTGGGTCATCCTGAACGCGTGTGCCGCGTTTAAACAGGGATGGCCCGCCGCGCTGAAGATTTCGCGAGGCGCCCTTCGCGAGGAGTACAGCATGAAGATCACGACCCGTTTCCTTTCCGTCACCGCCTCGGTGCTGGCCCTTTCCGCGCTCACGGCGTGCGTGGCGCCGGCGCCGGTCTATCAAACCACCCGCTATCCGTACGAGCCGGTTCAGCCCATCGCCCGTGGGCCGTATATCGAGTACGGCCACGTGGCGAACATCGAGGTGCTGCGTACCGAAACCGGAGGCACCGGCACCTCAGGTGGCGGCGCGATTGCCGGTGGCCTGGTCGGCGGTGCGCTCGGCAACCAATTCGGCGGCGGCAGCGGCCGCGCGGCGGCCACGGCGCTGGGCTTGGTCGGGGGCGCATTGCTGGGCAACAGCATCGAGGCCCACAACAACGGCCCACGCGCCTACCAGAGCTATCGCGTCTCGGTCGAAACCGACACCGGTGCCTATCGGGCCTTCGACGTGCCGTCGCCGGGCGATCTTCGCATCGGCGATCGAGTGCGCATCGACAACGGGCGCATCTCGCGGATGTAGTCTCGAGGGGCCGCGAAATCGGGGGGCGCGCAGTCCCCGGTTTCGGGCCTCCAGGCTTTACAGGATCCGACCGGCTTTCTTAAGCCTCGCCTAAGTGCCGATTTCTAGATTGAAGCGTCACAGAGAGCAAGAAACGGATCCGTCATGAACACCGGTACAACGCCCACGCGCGCAGCGCAGTTTGCGCAGGACAGTTCGGCCGAAGAGGTCGAGATTCCTCAACTCGTCGCCCAGGTGTACGAAGTCGCCCCCGAAGCCGAGCGAGGCCGCTTGCTCGAACAGCTCCTGCGTCCGTTGGGCGTGCTGTCGCTCGTGGCGGTGGCGGGCGGCATCTTTGCCAAGATCCGGTTCCAGAGCGGCTGGCAGGACTTGAGCGTGCGCATCGACGACATCCGCGGCGTTCGGCCGGTCGACATCGTGGCGCTGGTGGAGCATGCCCAGCAGGTGAGCGTGGAAGCAGTGGACGGACTCGCCCAACTGCTGATGGCGTCGCCAGCTCTGTCGACCTCGGCCACGGCAGTGCTGTTGGCGGCGCTGCTGGCGGGTCGCGCGCGCGCACGGTCTCGCCGCGAAGCCGTGCGGGGTGCCGCACCGGAAGCGCGGCCACGCGGTTTCAGCCCGCCCTGAGAGCGCGAACCGGGAGCGCGAACTTGCGACAATGGGCGTCTGCGCCATCCTCTGAAGGACTCCCATGCAATTCGCCAGCCGCCTCGACAATGTCGAAACCTCTGCCATCCGCGAACTCTTCAAGCTGCTGGGCACGCCCGGCATCATCAGCTTTGCCGGCGGCTTTCCGGACAGCGCGATGTTCGATGTCGAAGGGCTCAAGGAAGCGAGTGCGAGAGCCTTGGCCGAAGAGCCGGGCGGCGCGCTGCAATATGGCGCCACCGAAGGCTATGAGCCGTTGCGCACGCAGCTCAGCGCGTTCATGCATGCCAAGGGCGTCGATGTCGACCCGGCGGGCCTGATCGTCACCACCGGCAGCCAGCAGGCGCTCGACCTGCTCGGCAAGACGCTGATTTCTCCCGGCGACAAGGTGATCGTCGAAGGGCCGACCTTTCTGGCAACGATCCAGTGCTTTCGTCTGTACGGCGCGCAGCTCGTGAGCGCGCCCATCGACGCGAACGGCGTGCAGACCGATGCGCTCGAAAAGCTCATCGAGGAGCACCATCCCAAGTTCGTCTACCTGATCCCGACCTTCGGCAACCCGAGCGGAGCGACGCTGAGCCTCGAGCGGCGCAAGCGCGTGCTCGAACTGGCAGTGAAGCATCAGACGCTGATCGTCGAGGACGACCCCTACGGCGACCTCTACTTCGGTCACAAGCCGCCGCCGTCGATCATGGCCTTGACCGGCGAGGTGCCGGGCAGCCGCGAACTCGTCGTGCATTGCGGCAGCCTGAGCAAGGTGCTGAGCCCGGGGCTGCGCATCGGCTGGATGATCGCGCCGGCCGAACTCCTCGCCAAAGCCACGATGTGCAAGCAGTTCAGCGACGCGCACACCAGCACCTTCGCACAGGCCACGGCTGCGCAGTACCTGAAAAGCGGGCGCATGCCCGACACGTTGTCGAACGTGCGCAAGGTCTATGGCGAGCGCGCCGTGGCGATGGGCGCTGCCTTGAAACGCGAGCTTGGCGACGCGATCGAATTCGTGCAGCCCGAAGGCGGTCTGTTCTTCTGGGCACGCCTCACCGGGGCGGGTGGCAAGCTGGCCGACGCCAACGTCTTCGCGAAGAAGGCCATCGAGAAGAAGGTGGCTTTCGTGCCGGGAGCGCCCTTCTTCGCGGAGAAGCCGGACGTCGCCACCTTGCGCCTGAGCTTCGCGACCGCCAACGTCGAAAAGATCGAAGAGGGCATCGGGCGGCTCGGGGCCGCGTTGGGCTGAGACCTTTTCTCGCGCCGCCTGCGGCAGTGAGCGCGCCGCGCCGGCTTCAGGCAGGGGCCGGTGGGCGATGCAGGCGCTTGCGGCGGTAGGCGAGGGCGGCCGAGCCGACCCACACGACGACCACGAAAAGCGCGAGCCCCGCGGCGATCGGCCGTTCGACGAAGGCGAGCCAGCGGCCGTCGGCCTTGATCATCGAGGTGATGAAGTTTTCCTCCAGCATCTTGCCCAGGAGGATGCCGAGGATGGTCGGCGCGATCGGAAAGCCGTTTTCTTCGAGCAGCCATGCCGCCACGCCGAAGCCGAGCAGCACCCACAGGTCGAAGAGCGCGTTGTTGATGGCGAACGAGCCGACCATGCAGAACACCAGGATCATCGGCATCAGCACGTTGCGCGGCATGCGCAGGATGCGCGCCGACGCCTTGATGCAGGCCCAGCCGAGCGGCAGCATGAGCAGGTTGGCCAGGATGAAGACGATGAACACCGCATAGACGTTCTGCGGGTTGTTCAGGAAGATCGTCGGCCCGGGGTTCATGTTCTTCATGTAGAGCACGCCGATCACGATGGCGGTGATCGAGTCGCCCGGGATGCCGAACACCAGCGCCGGTACCCAGGCGCCGGCCAGCGCGCTGTTGTTGGCGGCGCCGGCTTCGATCAGCCCTTCGGGATGGCCGGTGCCGAACTTCTCGGGCTCTTTCGAGAGCTTTCGGCTCATCGCGTAAGACATCCAGGCTGCCATGTCCGCGCCCGCGCCCGGGAGGATGCCGACGGCCGTGCCGAGCGCGCTGCCGCGCAAGGTCTGCTTCGGATACTTCCGCATCAGCGCACCCATGCCGCTGAAGACCGAGCCGAGCTGCTTGCGGAAGGCGTCGATCTTGTCGGTGGTGAGCGTGAAACGCAGGATCTCCGACACGGCGAACATGCCGATCATCGCGGGGATCAGGCTCAGTCCGCCGAGCAGGTCCGGCACGCCGAAGGTGAAGCGTGGAAAGCCGGCCGGATTGTCCAGCCCGACGCAGCCGACCAGCAGCCCGAGCAGCAGCATCACGAAGCCCTTGAGGGGTGTGTCGCTGGTGATGAACACCGCACACGTCAGGCCCAGCGTCACGAGCCAGAAATACTCGAACGAGCTGAACTTGATCGCGACCTCGGCCAGTGCCGGTGCGGCCACGATCAGCACGGCCGTGCCGAACAATCCGCCGATGCATGAGAACACCAGCCCGATGCCGAGCGCCGTCTCGCCATGCCCCTTGCGCGTCATCGCGTAGGACTCGTCGACGTAGGCGGCCGATGCCGGCGTGCCCGGAATCCGCAGCAGTGCCCCCGGGATGTCGCCCGCAAAAATGGCCATGGCCGTGGCGGTGACGATCGCGGCCACCGCGGGAATGGGCGGCAGGAAGAAAGTGATGGGCACCAGCAGCGCGGTCGCCATGGTGGCGGTGAGGCCCGGGATCGCGCCGACGAACATGCCGAAGATGCCCGACAACAGCATGGCGATCAGCACGGTCGGCGTGGCGACCAGTTGCAGGGCGAGGAGGGCGGCGTCCATCGAGGCGGGGCTTTCGGCCTACCAGGCCCAGGGCTGGAGCACGCCCCAGGGCAGCGGCACCTTGAGCAGCTTGTAGAAAGCGGTGTGGATCACGAGCGTGCCGACGACCGCCACCGCCAGCGCCATCGCCGGCCGCACGCCGCAAGCCCACTGCACGGCCGTCAACACCAGCAGGCTGCACAGCACGAAGCCGAGGCGGTCGGCCAGCAGGATGTAGAACACCATGCTGGCGATGACCAGGAAGAACGCCGCCAAGTGCTGCGGCGAACGCAGGCCGCCTGCAATGGTCACCCACGGCAGCTTGCTCTGCAGGCCTTGCCAGATGAGCGCCAGCGACGACAGCGCCAGCCCCGCCGCGATCAGGCCGGGAAACACGGCCGGCCCGAAGTCCTGTCCTGGTGCCGGGGGAAAGCCCTGGATGTGCCAGAGCACCGCGAGCGACAGCAACAGCAGCACGCTGCCGGTCAGGCTGTCGTGAATGCGCATCGAGTGGGCCGCGCCTACTTGGCGATGCCGACGGCCTTCATGGCGACGCCGAACGAGGCGTCTTTCTCGGCCATGAACTTCTGGAAGTCGGCCGGGCCGTCGTACAGCGCGCCGAAGCCGCGCGAGCGCAGGAAGTCCTGATAGTCCTTGCCGTCGAAGATGGTCTTGAGCGTGCTGGACAAGCGGTCTGTCACGTCCTTCGGCAAGCCCTTGGGCCCGGCGATGCCGCGCCAGGCACCGGCGTTCCAGGTCTTGCCGGACGCGTCGGTGTAGAGCGGCACCTTCGGGAAGATGCCGTCGGGCTTGGAGCCGAGCAGCAGCAACGGCTTGACCTTGTCGGCCTCGATCAGCGAGCGCGCTTCTGGCAGCGAGCAGGACACCACGTCGATGCCGCCGGCCAGGAGATCCTGCAGCCCGGGTGCCGCGCCCTGGCTCGGCACCCACGCGATTGCGTTGCCGGCCAGCTTGTTGTCGACCAGCCATTGCGCCAGGCCCAGGTGCCAGATGCCGCCCTGGCCCGTGCCGCTCGCCTTGAGCTTGCCCGGGTTGGCGCGCGCCGCGTCGAGCAGGTCCTTGGCGGTCTTGATGGGCGAGTCGGTGCGCACCATGATCGCGTTGGCATCGAAGTTCATCAGCGCGAGTGGCGTGTAGTCCGCGCCCGAGAGCTGCGTCAGCCCGGCGTGATGCATCATGCCGATCTCCACCGTGAGGATGCCGATGGTGTAGCCGTCGGGCGGCGCCGAGGCGATCGCCTGGTGGCCGACCACGCCGCTGCCGCCGGTGCGGTTGACCACGTTGATCGGCTGTTTGAGTTCCTTTTCCAGCTGGGCGGCGATGATGCGGCCGACCGCGTCGGTGCCGCCGCCCGCGCCCCAGGGCACGATGAGAGTGATCGGACGTTCGGGCCAGGCCGCGAAGGCGAGTCCGGGGAAGGCCACGGCGGCCACGGCTGCACCCATGGCAGCGAGGGAATGACGGCGCTTCATGTTGTCTCCTTCTTAGTGAAGGACATTGAAGCACCGCAGGTGCCGGCCCTGAAACTGAAGATAACCCTATGACCTGCGGTTGCCGTTTTACGCTAGGGCGAAACCGGTTTCTGCCAACGCGTCAGCGCAGCACTTCGAGCAGCCGGTCGAGTCCGCCCTCTTCGATCGAAACCATCGCGGCCTCGCGCACCTTGGGTTTCGCGTGGTAGGCCACAGAGAGACCGGCCTCGCCCATCATCGGCAGATCGTTGGCGCCGTCGCCGACCGCAATCGCCTCGGCCGGCGAAATGCCGAGCAGCGACACCACTTCGAGCAGGGTACGGCGCTTCTCGGCGCCATCGCAGATGTCGCCCCACGACTGCGTCACCACGCGGCCTGTGAGGTGGCCGTCGGCTTCGTCGAGCAGGTTGGAGCGTGCGAAGTCGATGCCCAGCCGGGCCTTGACCCGGTTGGCGAAGAAGGTGAAGCCGCCGGACACCAGCAGCACCTTGAGTCCGGCGGCCTTGCAGGCGGCCACCAGTTCTTCGGCGCCGGGGTTGAGGCGCAGGCGTTCGTCGTACACGCGCTGCAGCGCGTCGACCGGCACGCCATCGAGCAGCGCCACGCGGCGGCGCAGGCTTTCCTTGAAGTCCTTGATCTCGCCGCGCATCGTCGCTTCGGTGATGGCCGCGACCTCGGCTTTCTTGCCGACCGCATCGGCGATCTCGTCGATGCACTCGATGTTGATCAGCGTCGAGTCCATGTCGAACGCGATGAGTTTGAAGTCGGACAGGCGCAGCGGCGCCGAAAGGTCGCGGACGACGAGGCCAGGAGAAAGCGTTTGCTTCGGATGCATGAGAACTTCAGCGGAGCCAGTTTTCGACCTGGAGTCGCGCGACGCGTTCGAACTCTCGAACGTTGTCGGTGACCAGCGTCAGGTCGAAGGTGAGCGCCTGCGCGGCGATGAAAAGATCGTTCGGGCCGATCGGCGTTCCCGCGGCCTCGAGCTCTGAGCGAAGCCGGCCGTAGTGACGGTCCGCCGGTTCGTCCAGGGCGAGCACTTCGAGGTCGCTCAACACGGCTTCGACGCGGTTGGCCAGCTTTCTGGAGGCGCGGCGAGCGACGCCGTAGCGCAGTTCGCTGGTGACCACGATGCTGGTGCACAGACGGCTTTGCGGCCGGCGCCGAAGCCGCTCTGCCAGCGTGGCCGACACAGGGCCTTGTGGGTCTCGCATCAGCGCAGAAAGGATATTGGTGTCCAGCAGATAGCCCGTTGTCACAGCTTCACGTCGTCCAGCGGTCGGAGCGTTTTGTCGACATCGGGAAAATCCTCATCGAGCGGCTTCATGCTCGACAGCCGATCGAGCAGGGGATGCCTGTGTGCCGACTCGATGATGAGCTTGTTGCCCTCGCGGCGGATCGTGGCTTCTTCGCCAGGCAGTTCGAGATCGCGGGGAATGCGGACGGCCTGATTGGAGCCGTTGCGAAACAGGCGGACCGGAACCCGTCGCGATGCGGCCTGAGAGCTCGGGGAGGTCGAAGAGGATCGAGTGGTCATGCGTCTGTTCCTGAATCCGGGCAATCTAGCATAGGTCGACCGCCTATGCCATCTCCACGCTGGGCTGCCCGAGGCTGCGCAACACGTCGCGCACCATCTGCGCGCGGTCCTTCGGCTCCTTCAGCTCGCGCTCGATGCGCAGTTTTTCGTTGCCCGCAAGCTTGATGTGCTTGTTCTTCTGAATCAGCTGGATGATGTTGGCCGAATCGATCGGCGGGTCTTTCTTGAAGGTGATGTGGATCACGCCCGGTGCCGCGTCGACCTTGACCACACCGTACGGCCGGGCCAGCACGCGCAGCCGGTGCACGTCGATGAGCGTCTGCGCCTGGGTGGGCAGCTTGCCGAAGCGGTCGACGATTTCTTCGAGCAGCGCGTCGATCTGATCGGGCGTCTTGGCGGTGGCGAGCTTCTTGTAGAACGACAGCCGCAAGTGCACGTCGCCACAGTAGTCCTCGGGCAGCAGGGCGGGCGCATGCAGGTTGATCTCGGTGGTCACCGACAGCGGCGAGAGCAGGTCGGGCTCGTGGCCGGCCTTGAGCGAGCGCACCGCTTCGGCGAGCATTTCGTTGTAGAGCTGGAAGCCGATCTCCATCATGTTGCCGCTCTGGTTTTCGCCGAGGACTTCGCCCGCGCCGCGGATTTCGAGGTCGTGCATGGCCAGGTAAAAGCCGGAGCCGAGTTCTTCCATCTGCTGGATGGCGTCCAGGCGCTGCGACGCCTGTTTGGTCAGCCCCTCGATGTCCGGCACCATGAGGTAGGCGTAGGCCTGGTGGTGGCTGCGGCCCACGCGGCCGCGCAACTGGTGCAGCTGCGCCAGGCCGAACTTGTCGGCGCGGCTCATCACGATGGTGTTGGCGGTCGGCACGTCGATGCCGGTCTCGATGATGGTCGAGCACAGCAAGAGGTTGTAGCGCTGGGCGACGAAGTCGCGCATCACGCGTTCGAGTTCACGCTCGGGCATCTGGCCGTGCGCGACCGCGATGCGGGCTTCGGGCAGGATCTCTTCGAGCTTCTGCCGGCGGTTTTGGATGGTCTCGACCTCGTTGTGCAGAAAGTAGACCTGGCCGCCGCGCTTGAGCTCGCGCAGCACGGCCTCGCGGATCACGCCGGTGCCTTCGTTGCGCACGAAAGTCTTGATGGCCAGGCGGCGCTGCGGCGCGGTGGCGATCACGCTGAGGTCGCGCAGGCCTTCGAGCGCCATGCCCAGCGTGCGTGGAATGGGGGTGGCGGTGAGGGTGAGCACATCGACTTCGGCGCGCATGGCCTTCATGGCTTCCTTGTGGCGCACGCCGAAGCGGTGTTCCTCGTCGATGATCATGAGGCCGAGGTTCTTGAACTTGACCGTGGGCGAGAGCAGCTTGTGCGTGCCGACCACGATGTCGATGCTGCCGTCGGCCAGGCCCTTGGCCGCGAGGCTCACCTCTTTCGCGGAGCGGAAGCGGCTCATCTCCGCGACCTTCACCGGCCATTTGCCGAAGCGGTCGCAGAGGGTCTGGTAGTGCTGTTCGGCGAGCAGCGTGGTCGGCGCGAGCAGCGCGACCTGCCTGCCTCCGGTCACGGCGATGAAAGCAGCCCGCAGC
>JAHJOG010000071.1 GCA_018820395.1 Gammaproteobacteria bacterium
GTGCTCCTTTTCGGCCCGCCGGGGCTCGGCAAGACCACCCTGTCGCACATCATCGCGGCGGAGCTGGGCGTCAACCTGCGCCAGACCTCGGGGCCCGTGCTCGAAAAGCCGAAAGACCTCGCGGCGCTTTTGACTAATCTCGAACGCAACGACGTGCTCTTCATCGATGAGATTCATCGCCTGAGCCCGGTGGTCGAGGAAATCCTCTACCCCGCGCTGGAGGACTACCAGATCGACATCATGATCGGCGAAGGCCCGGCAGCGCGCAGCATCAAGCTCGACCTGCAACCCTTCACGCTCGTGGGCGCCACCACGCGGGCGGGCATGCTGACCAATCCGCTGCGCGACCGCTTCGGCATCGTCGCGCGCCTCGAGTTCTACACCGCCGAAGAGCTGGCGCGTATCGTGCACCGCAGCGCCGGGTTGCTCGCAGTGCCGATGGACGACGAAGGCGGCCTGGAGATCGCGCGCCGCTCGCGGGGCACGCCGCGCATCGCCAACCGCCTGCTGCGGCGGGTGAGGGACTATGCCCAGGTCAAGAGCGACGGGCGCATCACCATCGATGTCGCGCACAGGGCCTTGGCCATGCTAGACGTCGATCCGCAGGGCTTCGACCTGATGGACCGCAAGCTGCTCGAAGCCGTGATCCACCGTTTCGACGGCGGGCCGGTGGGGCTGGACAACATCGCAGCGAGCATCGGCGAAGAGTCGGGCACCATCGAAGACGTGATCGAACCCTACCTGATCCAGCAGGGTTATCTGCAGCGCACCCCGCGCGGGCGCATCGCCACGCTTGCAGCCTATCGGCACCTGGGCGTCGCGCCGCCCCAGCGGGATGCCGACATGTTCGGCTGACCTTCCCCAAATTTTCGCCTATGCACACCCATGATCTGAGCGCCTGGCAGCATTCGCACCGCTTCCTCGGCGAAACGCGCAAGGAAGAGCGGCGCACCCGCTGGGTGGCATTGATCACGCTGGCCGCCATGGTCATCGAGATCGCGGCGGGCTGGTGGTTCAACTCGATGGCGCTCCTGGCGGACGGCTGGCACATGAGCTCCCATGCGGTGGCCATTGGACTGAGCGCGTTCGCTTATGCCGCTGCAAGGCGTTATGCCTCGGACAACCGGTTTGCTTTCGGCACGTGGAAGATCGAGGTCCTCGGCGGCTTTGCGAGCGCGTTGTTTCTGCTCGGCGTCGCGGCCCTGATGGTGGTTGGGTCGGTAGAGCGGCTGTGGTCGCCGTCGGCGATCCACTACAAGGAAGCGATGGCCGTGGCCGTACTCGGTCTACTGGTCAATCTGCTGTGCGCCTGGCTCCTCGGCGGGGCGCATTCCCACGGTCCGGCGGAGCACGGGCACGACCATCACGACCATCACAGTCGTCACGCGCATCACTCACAACACGTCGACCACCAGGCCCACGGCGCCGCCCCGCGCAACCCGGGCCATGACCTGAATCTGCGGGCCGCCTACCTGCACGTTCTGGCGGATGCGGCCACCTCGGTGCTCGCCATCGTCGCGCTCGCCGGGGGCTGGCTGTACGGCTGGGCTTGGCTCGACCCGGTGATGGGCATCGTCGGTGCCGTGCTGGTTGCGAGCTGGGCGCGCGGACTGCTGGCGCAGACCGCCCAGGTCCTGCTCGACCGCGAGATGGACCATCCGGTGGTCGACGAGATCCGCGAGGGCATCGAGCACGGTCTTGCAGAATCCGCCACTCGGATTGCCGATCTTCATGTGTGGCGGGTGGGGCAGAACGCCTACGCCTGCGCCGTCAGCGTGGTCACGCATTCCGCGACGCTCACCCCCGACGAGGTGCGTGCCACCTTCGCGATGCATGAGGAAATCAGGCACTCGACGGTGGAAATCAACCTTTGTACCGAGCGCTGAGCGCGCTTGGAAGGGCGTGCAGGTCAGCGAGACGTCCCTGACCCGCCGACCGAATCAGACGGAATCCAGCCGATTCGCCTTGGGCAGCAGGGGCCCGAATGCCTCGTTTGAATTTTTGCCTGCCGCCGAGCGTCGCTCGGTGGGGGCGATTTTTGGCGCCTCTGTTCGCAATCTCCGCAGCTGGCGGCGGTGTTCCACCATCGAGATCAGGTACTTGACGCGGGCCGAGCCCAGGTAAGGAAATCTCATGCAGGTCTCCGGTGGATGGCGCGATGTTCGTTCGTGGCGCCGCAGGCCCGAACGGGCGGGGAGCAACGATAGTCCAAGCGCCGCGCTCCCGCCAGCCACGATGTGTGTCCATTTGGTTCAACAGGATGGAGGAGGCCGGGGGTGGACGGGCACTTCTCCTACACACGAAATTCCGCCGCGCGACGAAGGTCGGGCGGATGAAATTTGGCCGTGCCGACCCCCAAAACGATGACCTTCGCGCCGCAGCATTGCAATTGACCGCCATTCGCCATCAAGCAGCGGCGACCGCGTGGCGCGAATCGATGATCGAAGCGGCCGGTGATTTCATGTGCGGGGCGGCCCACGGCCCCTCGCGGGCGGATGCCGAGACGCTGAATCGCCTTGAGGCGGCGGAGCGAAGCGCTCGTCTGGCCTACACCCGCTTTGTCATCGAGTCGGCGCTTCGCCGACACGCGGCTGCCGCGACGATGACCTGATCGGAAGCAAGGCGCTCAGGCAGCGCCGTGTTCGAGGTGGGCTGTGGCTGCGGAAGAGTTCGAGAGCTGGGCCAGTGGCGTTTGAGGGACGGGCAGTTGAACGAGTGCCAGTTCGACCGCCGCCAGTTTGGCGAATACGCGCAAATGTGTTTCCGTCGGTCCGGTGCCTCGCCCTTGGACGAAACCCCTGAACTCCGACACGATGATTTGTTCAGCGAGTTGGCGGGCGCGGGTGGCGGCCGCAGTGAGTTCGGTTGTGGGCTGAAGACCGGCGTCGACGATGGCTGCCATGGCATTTCTCCAGAAAGAGGGTAGGAACGACAACGTGAGTACAAAAGCAATAAGTTTGGCATCTTGCAACCTCACGCAACACTTTGCAACTTGCCATTTGGCATATTGGGCAGGCACCGTCGCATGGCGCGCTTGTCGGCATGGACGGGCTGTCAAAAGGGTGACCGACACATTCCTCGTACAGAATGTCGAGGTCGCCGCTGGCGTCAACGACGTGCGAGACGGCGCGCGCGCCGTGGCGAGAGGTGGTTACAGAGCGACTTCGAACCGCGTCTTGGCGCACGAGAATTGAAAAAGCCTCGCAGGTGGGTGACCTGCAAGGCTTTCGGGTTTTGGTGGCTCTTCACGGACTCGAACCGCGGACCTGTGGATTATGATTCCATCGCTCTAACCGACTGAGCTAAAGAGCCGAGCCGCACATTATAGCCACGTGGTGGTCAGCCTGGTTTGGGCAGTTTGGCCAGTTCGTCGGACACGAGCCGGACGATCAGCCGGTCGAGCGTCTGCACCGAATAGTTCTTCACATCGTGCACCGTTTCTCGGCCGGGGCCGCTCGACGGGTCGGCGGCTTCTTTGTAGGTCAGGAACACGAAGCTTCCGCCGGTGTACTGCGCGATCTGCCGCTGCACGTATTCGCCTTGCTTGTCGAGCCCGCTCGCGCCGACGCCGAACACCTTGATGCCCTTGCCCAGGGCGGCCATCATGTCGTTGTCGTACTGGGGGCCTCCGTAGTCGAGATGCGGTGGGGCGTCGGCCAGCAACACCACCATGCGCGTGGCGCCGGTACCGCGCCAGTTGATCTTGTGAACGGTCTCATGGAGCGCCTCGTTCATCGCTTCGGGGTAGTCGCCGCCGCCCGACGCCTGGAGCGCGTCCAGCACCGACTGAAAGGCGCCCAGATCGTTGGTCAGATCGTGACGACGCACGAGGAACTGGTCGCTGCGGTCGCGGTAGGCGACGAGGCCGAAGCAGGTCTCGGGTTGGCTGGGGAGTCGGGCGACTTCGTCGGCGATCGTACGCAGGGTGGACTTGAGCTTGCCGATCTCGTCCCCCATCGAGCCGGTGGCGTCGACGAGAAACACGAGGTCGAGCATGGCGCGCTGCGCCGGAGCACCGGCGTTCAGTTCGACCTCCACCGCGCTCTTCTGGCCGCGACGCAGGAAGGTTCTGCCTTGCTGGCCGTTCTTGCGCACCGCCACCTCGTACATCCGGCTTCCCGACCTGTCAAAAGCGTTCGGATGGAGCCAGGCTCGCCCGCCCGCGTCGGTGCGTGCCCACATGGCCGCGCCGTTGGCCGCCTGGACCGCGACTTCTGCGTCGGGCACGGCGGCGCCGCGCGCGTCGCGCACCTGGAGCAGGTAGCGCTCGGTGATGTAGCGCTCGCGATGGGCGACCTGAGTGCGCTGGCGGAACTGGAGATAGCTCGTGAAGTCCGCGTTGTCGTCGACCATGCCTGCGGTCACGGCTTCCTGCTTCGGGGGCGGCCGCTGTGCCGACGAGGCCCCGGTGGCCGGCGGGGCGAAGCGCGGGCTGGCGACTTCGGCTTCCGCAGACTTGCGGGCGAGCGGTGCGGCGGCGGCGACGGACGGCGGCGCGGGAGGCGCTCGGTCGTCCGCGCCGAGCACCGAGGGCGATGCCCGCTTGCTGTCTTCGCGCGGCGAGCCGGCAGCGGCTTCGTCACGGGTCACTTCTTCGCTCATTCGGCGCGATCGCGTCGACCCTTGCGCGCCGCCCGGGGTTTCGTGCGTGACGATCGGCCGGTTGCAATCGGTGGCCGAAGGCGCCTCGAAGTTCGGCAGCGTCGGAGCCAGCACGGCCGGGGTGGGCCATCGGGGTTGCGAGCCGGCAACCGGCGCGGGGCGCGGCGCGGGCGTGGGCCAGCGTTCGTCGCCCGGAGCGACCTCGGTGGCGCTGCAGGCGCTCAGCATCATCTGGGCGCACAGCATCGCGACGAGAGGGCGGCGCAGGACGTTGGGGCGGCGGTGAATCATCGACTTCTCCGGTTGTGGATGGAGCTTGATACGGCCGGCGCGTGTCAATCGGGTTAGCGTTCGGCGATGTTTTTTCGCCAGTGCAAACCCCGAACGGCCCCGTCGCCCGTACAAGGTGAGGTGAAAATCTGCCGATGCGTGCGCCCACCGAGACTCCCGACCTGCAAGAAGTCATGCCCGACGATCAATTGATGCTGGCCTATGCGTCCGGAGACACCCGGGCGTTCGAGGCGCTCTACACCCGCCACGAGAGCGCGCTCTACCGCTTCGTGCGGCGCTTGCTCGGCATGCGCCTGGCGCCGGAGGTCGACGAGGTATTCCAGGAAACCTGGGCGCGGATCGTGGCGGCGCGCGACGGCTTCTCGCCGCAGGGGGCGAGTTGGCGCACCTGGGCCTTCACCATCGCCCACAACCTGGCCATGGACCGGCTGCGGGTGAGCGGCCGCGAAGTGGCCTTCTATGCCCACGACGAAGACGGCGACGGCATCGAGGCGGCCCGGCTGTTCAGCCGCGGACTGTTGGGCGACGGACCGTCGGCCGCGTCGGACGCTGCCCATCCGTCGGCCGAGGAAGTCGCGTTCTGGCGGGCGGCCGGACGACGCCTCCTGGCCTGCCTGGACGAGCTGCCGCGCGATCAGCGGGCCGCCTTCCTGCTGCACCAGGAGGAAGGGTTCAGCGTCGAGGCGCTGGCCGACGCGTTGGGCATCGAATTCGAAACCGCGCGCAGCCGATTGCGCTACGGCCTGAAGAAGCTGCGCCACTGCATGGAGCGCTATCTGTCAGTCCTGGAGCGTCGCGCATGAACCCGACACCCCCCAGAGACCCGGCGCTGGACGACCTGCCCGACGAATTTTCCGACGATGTTCCGGGCGATCTGCCGGAGGAGGTGGATGACATTCGCATCCGCCAGGCATTGGCCCACGCACCGGATCTGAACGTCGCGCCCGACTGGCGCATCCGCAAGGCGATCCTGGACAACGCCGGCGCGGCCGTCCGCGCACCCACCATCCACGAACTCGACCAGGAAATCGGCCCTTGGTGGCAGCGCCTCGGCCTCGGTGGCGGCCGATCGCGCATGCCATGGAACGCGGCTTTCGCCACGGTGTTGATCGCAGGCATCGTCACCGTGCTGTGGCAACGAGAACCCGTGCCCGGCGCGCGGCTCGACAGCGAGTCGGCCGTTTCCTCCGCGACCTCGCCAGCGCCTTCGGCCTCCGTGCCGCCAGCGCAGCCTTCGGCGCCTGCGCGCGACAACAGCTCCGACAGTGCAGGCCGCGCACAACCGCCGAGGGAGTCCGCCGCCGCAGCGCCTGGCGCGGCTTCGACACCCGCACCTGCGCCGAAGACCGAGAGTGCCTCTTCTCGCGTCGCCAGTGGCAGTGTGGCGACCGAGGCGGCGCCAGCGGCTGCGGCGACCCCGAAACCTCGGTCCGAAGCGGCCGCGGACGAGGTGCCGAACATGGTGCTGCTGCCGGAGCGGCTCGAGGCAGGCAAGAACAACGATCGGAGCAACGCGCCGGCTTCTCCGGCAAGGTCGCCTCAAGTCGCGCAGTCATCTCCGGCCGCACCGGCGCAGGTAGCGCCTGCAGCTCCGCCCCCGCCTCCGGCTCAGCAGGCACCAGCGCCCGCACCGGCCCCGGCGCCACCACGGGCAACCGCACCGCGGCTCGAGCTCGGCGCTGTCGACCGCCCCAAGGCCGCCGAGACTCCCCGAGACCTCGGCAGGACCGAAAGCCGAAACCGGAGCAAGGAAGACGAAGCAGCGCCGACACCGGATGCAAACCGGCAGCGGCCTCCTTCTGTCGCTGCATTGCCCGCCGCACCGCCTGCGGCAACCAGCGGTGGCGCGGCCGCGCTGGTCACGCCACGTGCGGCCTCACCCGCCGCGGGATCTGGCTCGAGCGCAGCCTCCGCGCGGCGTACCGAGGCCATGGATCCGCCGACTTTTGCCGCACTGGCTCAATACACCCAGGCGACGATCTCGCGAAAGGGCGGCCTCACGCGGACGCTGCGCCGGGGCGAACTCGGAAGCCTCGGTCCGCTGCTCGGGTCGGCGGCCTTGTCGGCGGCGAGCGCCAAGCCGATGAGCGGATCACCCGATTGGCGGATCTCGCTCGAGCGCGACGGCAAGGTCCTGGCGGTGTTCGAAGTGGCCGACGGCCAGGTGCGCTGGCGTGAGGACGGCTCGCCGGCGGCGACCGGCGTGCCTTCGGCCTCGTCGCTCGTGGCGCTGCGCAAGGCGCTGATCGACGCCGTCTACCCCGACGCGGCGTCTGCGCCCCGCTAGCCGGCGTCCGCCGGCGGGCGGGCTCACTGGTGCTTGAAAGCTGGCTTGCGCTTGTTCACGAAGGCATCCATGCCTTCCTTCTGGTCGGTCGTGGCAAAGAGCGCATGGAACAGCCGCCGCTCGAACATCACGCCGTCGGACAGGCCCGATTCGAAGGCCCGGTTGACCGACTCCTTCGCCGCCATGACCGCCACCTGCGAGAAGTCCGCAATGATCAGTGCGGCACCGAGCGCCTCGTCAAGCAGCTTGTCGTAGGGCACCACGCGGCTGACCAGACCGGCGCGCTCGGCTTCGGCGGCGTCCATCATGCGGGCGGTCAGTGCCATGTCCATGGCCTTCGACTTGCCGACGGCACGCGGCAGGCGCTGCGTGCCGCCCGCGCCGGGGATCACGCCGAGCTTGATCTCGGGCTGGCCGAACTTGGCGTTGTCCGCGGCGATGATGAAGTCGCACATCATCGCGAGTTCGCAGCCGCCGCCCAGCGCAAAGCCGCTGACGGCCGCGATCACCGGCTTGCGCACGCTGCGGATGGCTTCCCAGTTGCGGGTGATGTAGTCGCCCTTGTACACGTCGGTGAAGCTGTAAGTGGCCATGGCGCCGATGTCGGCGCCCGCCGCGAAGGCGCGTTCGCTGCCCATGACGATCATGCAGCCGATGGCCTCGTCGGCGTCGAAGGCCTTGAGCGCGGTGCCGAGCTCGGTCATGAGCGCATCGTTGAGTGCGTTCAGGGCCTTGGGCCGGTTGAGCGTGACGATGCCGACCTTGCCGGCTTCGGTGCGTACTTCGATGTTCTGGTAGGTCATGCGGGTCTCCTTCAGACGGGGGGTGGCGGGGATTCGAGCCAGCGAGAGATTCTGGCGGGGTCGTGGGCGAACAGGCGCCATGTCGAAGCGCTCGCAGGCAGCGCCAGAGGCAGGCGCAGCAGGCGGCGGTCCCGCGCGACCAGGGCGACGAACTTCTTCTGCGCGCCCAGATACAGCGCGAGATCGTCGAGCCGGGAGAGGCGCCAGGCCTCGGCCGCGCGGCCTTTGGCAGCCGGCAGTTCGATGCCGACCCATTCGTCGTTGGCCGCGAGTCCGGCCCGCTCCGCAACGCTGTCGCGCAACACCATCTTGATTCGGATGCTGCCGTCGGCTTCGGTCACGCGCAGCCCGAGTTGCTGCGCACGCTGGGCCGGGTCATCGAGCGCGGCCACGCCATGCGCTCGCAGCAGTTCGGACAACGGCAGCTCCGCCGTCGAATGGACCCAGGCGGCGATTTCCTTGTCGAAAGAGCGGCCGCCCACCGCCGCCAGTGCCTCGGCAATGGCGCGTTCGTCGATCGGGCCACCGCCGCTTTGCTTCCAGAGCAGCCGCATCACGTCGTCGAGCGTGCCCTTGCCTTCGCTTCGCAGCGTGAGGTCGAAGCACAGCGCCACCAGCGCACCCTTGGTGTAGTAGCTGATGGTCGTGTTGGCGGTCTGCTCGTCCTGGCGGTAGTACTTGACCCATGCGTCGAAGCTCGCATCGGCAACGGACTGCACGAGCCGACCCGGCGCCTGCAGCACCTGGTTGATGGTCTTGTTGAGCAGGCGAAGGTAGGCGGCGTCGTCGATGCGCCCCGCGTGCCGAAGCAGGACGTCGTCGTAGTAGCTGGTGAAGCCCTCGAAGAACCAGAGCAGCCGCGTGTAGTTTTCCTGGCCGTAGTCGTAGCTCGCGAACTCGCTCGGCCGAAGGCGCTTGACGTTCCAGGTGTGAAAGTACTCGTGGCTGATCAGGCCGAGCAGGGTGACGTAGCCCTCGGACTGCTTCTTCACGCCTTGCTGAGGGAGGTCGCGCCGCGTCGCGATGAGCGCAGTGCTATGGCGATGCTCCAGGCCGCCGTAACCGTCGTCGACCGCATTGAGCATGAACACGTAGCGGTCGTGCGGCGGCTTCGGCCCGCCACGCTTGCCGACTCGCTCGCCGTGCCAGAAGCGCATCTGCGTCTCGCAGATCGCGCGCGTGTCCGAAATGAGCTTTTCGCCATCGAACGATGCGGGCGCTCCGGTGACGACGAAGCGATGCGGCACGCCGCAGGCCTCGAAATCGGCGCTCCAGAAGTCGCCCATCTCGACGGGGCTGTCGGCCAGTTCGTCGTAGTTCGCAACCACGTACTCGCCGAAGCCCTGGCGATCGGTGCGAACGCGCGGCATGGCCGTGGCACAACGCCAGCGGGCTCCGGCCGAGCTCGGAGAAGCTGCCGGCGGCGCAATGATCTCGACGCCGTGCGCGGCGTCGGTCTGGCCTTCGACGCGCAGGCACAGGCTGGTGCCGTTGAAGAAGCCGCGGTGCTCGTCGAGCCATGCGGTGCGCACCGAGTTGTCGTAGGCACAGACTTCGTAGCGCAAGACCAGCGGTCGAGAGGCGTCGCACTCGACCTGCCAGCTGCACTTGTCGGTCTGCTGCGCCGGCAACTTGCGCCGGCCCTGCTGCGCACGCAGGCCCTGCAGGTTCTTCGAGAATTCGCGCACCAGATAGCTGCCGGGAATCCACACCGGCAACGAGACGCGCTGGAGCGGCGCCGGCCTGTCGATGGTCAGCGTGACGGCAAACAGGTGCGCGCGCCGATCGGCGCACTCGATGCGAAAACGGATCGCGGGCGCCGCCATCAGTTGAGGCTGGCGAGTCGCTTTTCGACCTGTGCCGCAGGAATCGCGCCGGGGGTGCGCGACCCGTCGCTGAAGATCAGCGTGGGCGTTCCGGTGATGTTGTATTTCTGGCCGAACTCGCGATTGCGCGTCACGGTGGCGCTGTCGCATTCGACGGAGGGCGGGGTGACGCCGCGGTGCATCCAATCGTCCCAGGTCTTGGCCTTGTCCTTGGCGCACCAGATGTTCTTGGACTTGGCCACCGAGTCGGGGCCGAGCACGGCGTAGAGAAAGAGATGGATCGTCACGTTGTCGACGTTGAGAAGGTCGCGCTCGAACTGCTTGCAGTAGCCGCAGTTGGGATCTTCGAAGACCGCCAGCTTTCGCTTGCCGTTGCCGCGCACGATCTTGATGGCGTCTTTGAAAGGCAGCTTGTCGTAGGCCACTTCGCTGAGCTTCTCGACGCGCGCCTCGGTGAGGTTCTTTCGCGCATTGACGTCGATCATGTTGCCCTGCAACAGGTAGCGGCCCTGGTCGTCGGTGTAGTAGATCTCGAAGTCGTTGACGCGCACTTCGTACAGGCCCGGCATGGGTGACTTGCTGACTTCGTCGATCTTTGCGAAATGCGGAATCTTCGCGGCGAGGTTCTTGCGTATCTCGGCTTCGCCGGCCACGGCGGCGAAGGCATGGCCGAGTGCGAAGGCGGCCAAGAGGAGGCGGGATAACTTCATGGTGCGGATTCCGTGGAAGAGTGAAGGCCCATGGCCTGCCGGGCGATCCAGGCCTTGATGAGCCGCGTCCGGTCGAAGCTGCGCATGCCCCAGTTGCGAAGGGCCGGCAGCGGCCCCGCATTGTTGGCAAAGAGTTGCTGAAGGCCATCGGTGGCCAGGCTCATCGTCATGACGTCGGCCCGCCGCGCGCGTTCGTAGGCGCGAAGGAGCCGCGCGTCGCCGACGCTGCGCCAGTAGTCCCGGTCCTTGATCGTGCGCACCAGCAATTCGGCGTCGACCAGGCCCAGGTTGAGTCCCTGGCCCGCCAGCGGGTGCACCGTGTGCGCCGCATCGCCCGCGAGGACCCAGGCACTGCCGTCGGCGAAGCGGCCGCTCCACCGATCGGCGATCGCCCGTTGCAGCGGCCAGGCGGCCCGATCGGTCGTCAACGTGAGATGGCCGAGCGCGCCGTGCGTGGCGGCGTGCAGCGAGGCCTCGAAATCGGCGGCAGACTGCGCCAGCAGGCGGGGCGCACGAAGCTGCTCGACCGACCAGACCAGCGCCAGTTGGCGGTCGGCGAGCGGCAGCAGCGCCAGCACCTCGCCACGCTCATTGAACCATTGGCGGGCGGTGTCGTCGTGCGGCTCTTCGGACTGCAGACGCGCGGCGATCGCCTGTTGCGCATAGCGCGTGACCTCGTAGGTGACGCCGAGCGACTCGCGGGTCGCGCTCTGGCGACCTTCGCACACCACGGTCAGTGGCGCGGCGACCGGCTCGGAGACGACCTCGATGCGCGACTGGAAACGGATCGCGTCGTCGAGCTGGCGCTCCATCGATGCGACGTCGACGATCCATGCCAGCGCCTCGACCTTCTGACGTCCCGCGTCGAAATCGACCCGCCCGCCTTCGTCACCATGCACGGTCATGTGCCGGACGGGGGCGGCATGGGCCGCGTCGGGCCACACGCGCAGCGACTGCAGCAGGGCTCTGGAGGCCGCGTTGAGCGCGTAGGCACGCACGTCCGGTGCGCCGTCTGCAGGCGTCGGCGTCACCAGTGCGACCCGCACGCGTTCGCGCGCCAGCAGCAAGGCCAGCGCACGTCCGACAATGCCGGCACCGCGAATGCAAACTTCGGGGGGGAGGGCCATGCCAGGCATTGTAGGAGCGGGCATGCTGCCTCTGCATTCGCTGCGAGACAATCACCCCCTGCCCAAGGACCCGCCCCGTGACGCTTCCCGACTTCGATCTCCAAGCCACCATCGCCCGCCTGTTCGTCTATCCGGTGAAATCCTGCGCGGGCGTCGAACTGCCCGAGGTTCTGTTGACCGAGACGGGCTTGGAATTCGACCGCGCCTGGATGGTGGTCGACGCGCAGGGCGAATTCGTCAGCCAGCGCACGCTGCCGCGCATGGCCTTGATCCGGCCGCAGATGAAGCATTCCGAGATGGTGCTGCGCGCGCCGGGCATGCTCGCCTTGCACATCGCGTTCGATCGGGTCGAAGCGCCGGCCCGCGTGCGGATCTGGAACGACGAAGTGCCGGCCTACGACATGGGCGACATCGCCGCCCAGTGGTTCAGCGACTTTCTGTCGCAGCCCGGGCAACCGCAGCGCTTGCGAATGGTGCGCTTCGACCCGGACCACCGAAGGTTGTCCGGCCTCGACTGGACGGCGGGCGTCGAAGCCACCAACCAGTTCGCGGACGCGTTTCCGCTGGTGGTGGTCAGCGAGGCGTCGCTGGAGGAGCTCAATGGCCGCTTGGCTGAAGCCGGCCACGCGCACGTCGGCGTCGAACGGTTTCGCCCGAACATCGTGCTGGCAGGCGTCGCAGCCCAGGACGAAGACCGGGCCGAGGTTCTGCACATCGCGACGGCCGAGGGCGAAGCGCGCCTGAAGCCGGTCAAGCCCTGCACGCGTTGCCCGATCCCCGATGTCGATCCGGCAGCCGGCACCAGCAGTCCGGAGGTCGGCGACGCGCTGCGGCGCTTTCGTGCCAATGCCCGTGTGGGCGGCGCGATCACCTTCGGAACCAACGCCATCGTGCTCGAGGGCATCGAGCACGTGCTCAGGAAGGGACAGACCGTCGGCGCCAACCTGCGCTTCGATGGCTAGCCGGCGCAAGCCCTAAAATCGGAGCTTCCCCCAGCCACATCGAAAGCCCCCGCCATGAGTCTCCAGTGCGGCATCGTCGGCCTGCCCAACGTCGGCAAGTCCACCCTCTTCAATGCGCTGACCAAGGCCGGCATCGCGGCCGAGAACTATCCGTTCTGCACCATCGAGCCGAATGTCGGCGTGGTCGAAGTTCCCGATGCGCGCCTTCAGGCGCTCGCCGACATCGTCGAGCCCGAGCGCATCGTCCCTGCCATCGTCGAGTTCGTCGACATCGCGGGCCTGGTCGCCGGCGCCAGCAAGGGCGAAGGGCTCGGCAACCAGTTCCTCGCGCACATCCGCGAGACCGACGCCATCGTCAATGTGGTGCGCTGCTTCGAGGACGACAACGTGATCCACGTCGCGGGCAAGGTCGACCCCATTTCCGACATCGAGGTGATCCAGACCGAACTGTGCCTCGCCGATCTCGCCACGGTCGAGAAGGCGCTCCATCGCCACACCAAGACGGCGCGTTCCGGCGACAAGGAAGCGATCAAATTGGTGGCCCTTCTGGAGCGCTGCCAGGCCTCGCTCAACGAGAACAAGCCGGTGCGCACCATCGAATTCGGCAAGGAAGACAAGCCGCTCATCAAGCAGTTTTCGCTCATCACCGCCAAGCCCGCGATGTTCGTCGGCAACGTGGCCGAGGACGGCTTCGACAACAACCCCTTTCTCGATCGCCTGCGCGACTACGCGGCGGCGCAGAACGCGCCGGTGGTGGCCATCTGCGCCAAGATCGAGGCCGAACTGGCCGACATGGACGATGAGGACCGCACGATGTTCCTTGCCGAAATCGGCCAGGATGAACCGGGGCTCAATCGCCTGATTCGCGCGGCCTATTCGCTGCTCGGCCTGCAGACCTATTTCACCGCGGGCGTGAAAGAGGTGCGCGCCTGGACCATCCATGTCGGCGACACCGGGCCGCAGGCGGCGGGCGTGATCCACACCGATTTCGAGAAGGGCTACATCCGGGCGCAAACCATTGCCTTCGACGACTACATCGCACTGAAAGGCGAGCAGGGCGCGAAGGACGCGGGCAAGATGCGCGCGGAAGGCAAGGACTACGTGGTCAAGGACGGCGACGTCAAACTTCCTGTTCAGCTCCTGAGATCGCTCGAACATGATCACCGTTCACCATCTCGAGAACTCCCGTTCGCAGCGCGTGCTGTGGTTGCTCGAGGAGCTCGAACTCCCCTACGAGATCGTTCACTACCAGCGCGACAAGCAGACGATGCTCGCGCCGCCCAGCCTACGCAAGGTGCATCCGTTGGGCAAGTCGCCGGTGTTGACCACCGACGACGGGCTGGTGCTTGCCGAATCCGGCGCCATCGTCGAAACGGTGATCGAGCGTTTCGGCAACGGCCGCCTCACTCCCGCGGTGGGCACGCCCGAGGCGCTGCGTTACCGCTACTTCCTGCACTACGCCGAAGGCTCGGCGATGCCGCCGTTGCTGCTCAAGCTGATGTTCGATCGCATCGAGAGCGCCAAGATGCCCTTCTTCGCGAAGCCGGTGGCCAAGGCCATTGCCGCCAGGGCGAAGAACTCGTTCATCCTGCCGAACATCGAAACGCATCTCGACTTTCTGGAGGGCGAACTCGGCAAGGACAAATGGTTCGCCGGCAACGCTTTTTCCGGTGCCGACATCCAGATGAGTTTTCCGGTCGAGGCGGCTGCCGCGCGCGGCGGCCTCGATGCGCGGCGCCCGCGCCTCATGGACTACCTGCAACGCATCCACGCGCGGCCGGCTTATATGCGGGCACTCGATCGCGGCGGGCCGTACGGCTTGTTGAGCTGAGCCGAAGCTGCATCGGCAGGCCCGACCGGCGGGTCAGTCCGGCCAGAGATACAGCAGCGCCACCGTCATCGTCACGTAGCGCGCGAACTTGCCGATGGCCATGTAGAACACGCACGGCCAGAATGAAAGGCGCAGCCATCCGGCCACGGCGCAAATCGGGTCACCGACCAAGGGGAGCCAGCTCAGCAGGCAGGCTTTCGGTCCCAGCTTTTCCAGCCAGCCGAGCACGCGCAGGTGGTGTTTGGAATGCGCGTACTTGTCGGCCACTTTGTGCGCGCCGTAGCCCATCCACCAGTCGACGATACCGCCGAGAGTGTTTCCGAGGGTGGCCACGCCGATGGCCGGCCAGAAGAGTTCGGGGTTGAGCTTGAGCAGCCCGAAGAGTGCGGGTTCCGATCCGACCGGAAGCAGCGTGGCCGAAACGAAGGCGGCAGCGAACAGGGTGGTGAGTCCGTACTGCGGCAGCGCGAGAAGCGCGATGAGGGAATCGAACCAGGCTTGCATGTGCGCCGGAGTATAGGAACGCTTCGTATTCGTTGGCGTCGGCCGAAGCGCTGTCAAGTCCTTCGGCAGGAATTTGACATGTGAAACTATGCAAATGGTTGCAGCCGGCGGGCTCCGGCGCCGCTACAATCGTGCCTCATTTTTCAGCACCCGGCGCGCGCCAACTTTCCCTCCCATGACCCTGCAGATCGGCAACATCGCGCTGGAAAACCGGCTGTTCGTCGCCCCGATGGCGGGCGTGACGGACCGGCCCTTCCGCATGCTGTGCCGCGCACTGGGTGCCGGCTATGCGGTGAGCGAGATGGTCACGTCGCGCAAGGAGCTGTGGGGCACGCTGAAGACTTCGCGGCGTGCCGATCACACCGGCGAGCCGGGTCCCATCGCGGTGCAGATCGCCGGCACGGATGCGGACATGATGGCCGAGGCAGCGCTGTACAACATCGACCGCGGCGCCCAGGTCATCGACATCAACATGGGATGCCCGGCCAAGAAGGTCTGCAACAAGTGGGCGGGCTCCGCCCTCATGCGCGACGAGCCGCTGGCGCTGGAGATCGCCGATGCCGTGGTTCGCGCTGCCGCGCCGCACGGCGTGCCGGTCACTCTCAAGATGCGCACCGGCTGGAGCGAAGATCAGCGCAACGCGGTGGCGTTGGCTCGGCGTTTCGAGGGCGCCGGCGTCCAGATGCTCACTGTCCATGGCCGAACGCGAGAGCAGGGCTACAAGGGCGATGCCGAATACGAGACCATTGCCGCAGTGAAGGCCGCAGTCAGGATTCCGGTGGTGGCCAACGGCGACATCGACACACCCGAGAAGGCGCGCGACGTTCTGGCCTTCACCCATGCCGACGCCGTCATGATCGGCCGCGCGGCGCAAGGCAGGCCCTGGATCTTCCGTGAGATCGCGCATTTTCTGGCGACCGGAACGCGGCTGGCGCCGCCCTTGGTGGCCGAGGTGCGCAAGCTCATGCTCGACCATCTCCGGCAGCACCATCTGCTGTACGGCGAGCATGCCGGCGTGCGCACGGCGCGCAAGCACATCGGTTGGTATGTGCGCGATCTGCCGGGCGGCGAAGCATTTCGCGGGCGCATGAATCTCATTGAGGATTGCGAGGCGCAGTTGCAGACGGCGTCCGACTACTTCGACGAACTCGCTGCCACCATGGACCGCATGCCGGCCGACGAACCGCATCGTCGGCCGGTGCGCGAAGAGCGGCCGGGCATGGCCATTGCCTGAAGCCGACAACGAACGAGGGACAAGAGCATGAGCAAGAAGCACATCGAAGACTGCGTGCGAAACAGCCTCGACGGCTATTTTCGAGATCTGCGCGGCACCGAGCCCGACGGCATGTACGAGATGCTGGTGCGCGTGGTCGAGAAACCCTTGCTCGACGTCGTCATGACGCGCGCCGAAGGCAATCAGTCCAAGGCCGCGCAGTGGCTCGGACTCAATCGCAACACGCTGCGCAAGAAGTTGCTCGAACACAAACTACTGAAGTAAATCTCTCGATGAACGCTCTGATCTCCGTTTCCGACAAGTCTGGAATCGTCGAATTCGCGCAGGCGCTCCACGCGCTCGGCATCCGGCTTCTGTCCACCGGAGGAACGGCCAAACTGCTGTCCGACGCCGGCTTGCCCGTCACAGAGGTCGCCGAGCTCACCGGCTTTCCGGAAATGCTCGATGGCCGCGTCAAGACGCTGCACCCCAAGGTCCATGGCGGCCTGCTCGCGCGGCGCGACGTGCCGGAACACATGGCAGCCTTGCAGCAGCACGGCATCGACACGATCGATTTGCTGGTGGTCAATCTCTATCCGTTCGAAGCGACGGTGGCCAAGGCCGGCTGCACGCTCGAAGACGCGATCGAGAACATCGACATCGGCGGACCCGCGATGGTGCGCAGCGCAGCCAAGAACTGGAAGGACGTGGGCGTGTTGACCGACGCGAGCCAATACCCGCAGGCGCTGCAGGAACTCAAGGCCGAAGGCCGTCTCAGCGACAAGACGCGGTTCGCGTTGTCGGTGGCTGCGTTCAATCGGATCAGCCAATACGACGGCGCGATCAGCGACTACCTCTCGTCCATTCAAGAGGACGGCAGCCGTGCACCGTTCCCGGCGCAGAGCAACGGCCGCTTCGTCAAGTTACAAGACTTGCGCTACGGTGAGAACCCGCACCAGCGGGCCGCCTTCTATCGCGATCTGTACCCCGCGCCGGGCTCGCTCGTCAGCGCCGTGCAATTGCAAGGCAAGGAGCTGAGCTACAACAACATCGCCGATGCCGACGCGGCATGGGAATGCGTGAAGAGTTTCGACGCACCGGCCTGCGTGATCGTGAAGCATGCCAATCCGTGCGGCGTCGCCCTGGGCAAGGATGCGCATGAAGCCTACGCCAAGGCCTTCAAGACCGATCCGACCTCCGCCTTCGGCGGCATCATCGCTTTCAACCGAACCGTCGATCTTGCGGCCGCGCAGGCCGTCGGCAAGCAGTTCGTCGAAGTGCTCATGGCGCCCGCGTACGAGCCGGCGGCGCTTGAACTTTTCAAGAGCAAGGCTAATGTTCGCGTGCTGCAGATCGCGTTGCCCCCCGGCGGCGCGTCGGACTGGGACAACGGGCGCAATGCGGTCGACGTGAAGCGCATCGGTTCGGGTCTGCTCATGCAGACCGCGGACAACCATGTCCTGTCCCGTGACGACCTTCGGGTCGTCAGCAAGAAGCAGCCCACCGATCGTCAGATCGAGGATCTTCTGTTCGCGTGGAAAGTCGCCAAGTTCGTCAAGAGCAATGCCATCGTCTTCTGCGCCGACGGCATGACGATGGGCGTTGGCGCAGGGCAGATGAGCCGCCTCGATTCGGCGCGGATTGCGAGCATCAAGGCACAGCATGCAGGACTCGCGCTGGCAGGCACCGCGGTGGCGAGCGATGCGTTCTTTCCGTTTCGTGACGGATTGGACGTGGTAGTCGACGCCGGCGCGACCAGCGTCATCCAGCCGGGCGGCTCGATGCGCGATCAGGAAGTGATCGACGCCGCTGATGAGCGCGGCGTAGTAATGGTGCTTTCAGGCGTGCGCCACTTCAGGCACTAGAGCGCAAGCAGGCGCCGCGAGCCCAAGGCTTCGCGCGGCCTCGGCGCAGCAGCGTCATCGGGCCGCGGCGATGCCCCTGAAAATCTCGCGGGCAGCAGACACGGTGGTTGCGATGTCTTCGTCGCTGTGGGCCGCGCTGACGAAGCCGGCCTCGTACAGCGCCGGTGCAATGTAGATGCCGCGTTCGAGCAGGCCATGGAAAAGAGCGTTGAATTGCGTGCCATCCGTGCGCATGACCTGCCCGTAGTTCTGCGGCAGCTCGTCCAACAGGAAAAACCCGAACATGCCGCCTTCGCTGTCTGCACTGAACGGCAGGCCCTCGGCCGCCGCGGCCTCGCGCAGGCCATCGACCAGCTTGCCGATCATTCGAGAAAGCGCTTCGTAGAAACCGGGTTTGCAGACTTCCTTCAACGTCGCCAACCCGCAGGCGGTGGCCACCGGGTTGCCTGACAAGGTTCCCGCCTGGTACACCGGGCCGAGAGGTGCCAATTGCTCCATGACGTCGCGCGGCCCGCCGAAGGCGGCGAGCGGCATGCCGCCGCCGATCACCTTGCCGAGCACGGTCAGGTCGGGCTTGATACCCAACACGCCTTGTGCGCCCCGCAGGCCGACGCGGAATCCGGTCATGACTTCGTCGAACACGAGCAGCGCGCCGTGCTTCGTGCAAAGCTCTCGGCAGCGTTGCGCGAACTCCGCGCTGGCGCGCACGAAGTTCATGTTGCCTGCGATCGCTTCGATCATCAGGCAGGCGATTTCGCTGCCGCGCAGGGCGAAGACTTCTTCGAGCTGAGCCAGGTTGTTGTATTCGAGGACCAGCGTGTGCTGCACCGTTTCTGCCGGCACGCCGGCCGAGGTCGGATTGCCGAAGGTCGCCAGGCCCGAGCCGGCCTTGACGAGCAGCGCGTCGGCGTGGCCGTGGTAGCAGCCTTCGAACTTGACGATCAGCTTGCGGCCCGTGGCGCCTCGCGCCAGGCGCAATGCGCTCATCGCCGCCTCGGTGCCCGAGCTGACGAGCCGCACCATTTCCATCGATGGCACGACCGCGAGAATCGCTTCGGCGAGTTCGACTTCACGCTCGGTCGGAGCGCCGAAGGAGAAGCCTTCGAGCACGGCACGTTGCACCGCCTCGACGACGGCCGGGTGGCCATGCCCCAGGATCATCGGCCCCCACGAACCGATGTAGTCGATGTAGCGCTGCCCTGCCGCATCCCACATGTAGGCGCCCTGAGCGCGCTGAATGAAGCGTGGTGTTCCGCCCACGGCCTTGAATGCACGCACTGGCGAGTTGACGCCGCCTGGGATAACGGCGCGGGCTCGGTCGAAAAGAATCTGGTTGGGATCGGAGCTGGACATCGAGGATGAATGTTGATTTCAGTGCCGCGTTTCGTGCGGAGGCAGGGCGAAGTCGTCGGCAGAGGGCAAATCCGCGGCGGTTTCGTCCGATTCGGGCTGTGCCCAGAAGAGGCGGTCTGGCAGGACGTGGCCCATGCCCGGGCGGAATCCGGCATCGAGGCAGCGATCCATGTAGCTGAGAGCTTCGGATGCGGCAGCGGCAAGGTCCGATCCGCTCGCGAGCAAGGCCGCCAGGGCGCCCGACAGGGTGTCGCCCGCGCCCGCGAACACAGCCTCGAGCCGCTCGTATTTTTCGCTGACCAGAACCGATTGCGGAGACGCCAGAACGTTGTCGATGAACTGGTCAGGAAGCACCAGTCCCGTGACGAGTGTGTACGGAACGCCGAGTTCGCCAGCGGCCTTCGCGATATCGCGCGCGCTGGGCGGGCGGTCGCCATTCCAGTCGGGAAGCAGCCAGCGCCAGAGCGTGCTGTGATTGCCGACGAGCACCGTGGTCTGCGGCAACAGCAGTTCTCGGAAGGCGTCCAAGTAGGCATCGATCTGCGCGTCTTCCCACCACGACAGGTTGGGCATGTACGCCACGACAGGAACATCGGGGTAATCGGTGGCCGTCTCGGCCACGGTGCTCAAAATCTCGGGCGATCCGACGAAGCCGACCTTGATGAGTTGCACCTCGACGTCTTCGAGAATCGCACGCGCCTGTTCTGCAACGGCTTCTTCGTCGAAGGGGAAATGGTCGAAGATTTCATTGGTGTCTCTGGCGTAGGCGCCGGTGACCACCGGCAGCATGTGCGCGCCGACCGACGCCATGGCCAACGCATCACCGCTCAGTCCGCCGGCACCGCTCGGGTCGCTGGCATTGAACACGAGGACGCAGGCCGGATGAAGATCACTTTCGTCCTGATCTTCCGCTGGCGGGGGGTCGGTAAAATCATTCACTTTGCGTACGAGCGGCTTTGGGTAATGAGGAAGTTGTCATGAGCCGGAATGCTTTCCGGCGATGGTGGCATATCCGAGACGCTTGTCACGCGCAAAGCCGATACCTTTAGACACAATCGTTGCATACGATGAACAGGGACCTTAAGCTGCGATGAATACGAAAACCTGGATGTGCCTGATTTGCGGGTGGATCTATGACGAAGCGGTTGGCGTGCCGGAAGACGGTATTGCTGCAGGCACGGCATGGGCAGATGTTCCTATGAACTGGACTTGTCCAGAGTGCGGGGCCCGCAAGGAGGATTTCGAGATGGTTGAAATCTGAAGCATGGCATAGGGCCCGGCTTCTTGCACAGCCGTCAAACGGGCGCGGCGATGATCGAGTGTCATGAGAGGAGCAGAGAAATGAGCGCGAGTGGGTCCGGTTACAAGGTGCTCGTCATCGACGACAGCAACACCATCCGGCGCAGCGCCGAGATCTTTCTCAAGCAGGGAGGCCACGAGGTCCTGCTGGCAGAGGATGGTTTCGATGCCTTGTCGAAGGTCAACGACCACAGTCCTCACCTGATCTTCTGCGACATCCTGATGCCGCGGCTCGATGGCTATCAGACTTGCGCGATCATCAAGCGCAACGCGCATTTCTCCAATGTCCCCGTCGTCATGCTGTCGTCCAAGGACGGCGTGTTCGACAAGGCTCGCGGCCGCATGGTCGGCTCGCAGGACTACCTCACCAAGCCCTTCACCAAAGACCAGCTGCTGCAAGCAGTGCAGCAGTTCGGGATCGTTCAGCAGAAAGTTCAGTGATGGCTATTCGCAAGGTACTCGTGGTCGACGATTCAAAGACCGAACTCGTCTTTCTGACCGATCTGCTTCAGAAGAACGGGTTTTCGGTGAAGACCGCGGAGAACGCAGAAGACGCCCTCCACCGGCTCGAAGAAGATCAGCCCGATCTGATCCTCATGGACGTCGTGATGCCGGGCCAGAACGGATTTCAGCTGACTCGCTCCATCGCTCGCAACCCGCTCTATTCTTCGGTTCCGATCATTCTCTGCACCAGCAAGAATCAGGAAACCGATCGCGTATGGGGCATGCGCCAAGGCGCTCGCGACTACATCGTGAAGCCGGTGAATGCCGCGGAGTTGATGGCCAAGATCAACGCTTTGGCCTAGTTGCGCCGACGATTCATGGCCGACCGAGACGCTCTTCGTGCCTTCCAGTCCCGGCTCGCCAGTCGCCTGCAGGCGGCGCGAAGCTCGGACGTGTCCGCGTCGTGGCTCGCGGTCGAGGCTGGCAAGACCCGCTACCTCTTGCCGCTTGGGCACGCGGGTGAAATCTTTCCGTGGACCCAGCCGCAGGCGGTGCCCTATACCCAACCCTGGTTTCTCGGCGTGGCCAATCTGCGCGGCGGACTCTATGGCGTGATCAAGCTTTCGACCTTCGTCGGCAGCGATGATGCGACGCCTGCAATCGAAGAAGGCGAACGCACTCAGGCCCGGCTCGTGGCACTGAACGAAATGCTCGAAGTCAATTGCGCGCTCCTGGTCGATCGTCTGATCGGCTTGCGAGGTGTCGAGGCCTTCGAGTCGTCCGAACCGGCCGGCGCGGATGTTCCGCCCTGGTTCGGGCATCTGTATCTGGATGCTGCAGGAATGCGTTGGCAGGAAATCAATCTGCAAGCGCTGTCGCAGCAATCGCAATTTTTGAGTATCGGTGCTTGAGCCTCTGGCCAGAACCGACTACAACCCAAAGGACCGCAAGTGAGCTCGATTGCCGACAAGTTCAAGAAGTTTCTCCCCGCAGGCAACGAGGCTGACAGTTCGTCGACGATATCGATGGACGGCGCCGATACTGTGTTTCCGCCAGAAGACAAGACTGTCCTTCTGCGACGCGCATCACCCGCAGACCCCCGGCCGGAAGCAATGCAAATGGCAGCCAACGACGACATTCCCGACGACACCGTGAGCGATGAAAGCCTGGGCCCCAATCCGGAGGCCGCATCGACGCCTCGCCCGGCCATCGCCGCAAGGCGCTCGAACCCTGCGCGGCAGCAACGGCTGCTGGCCGTCACGCTGGGGGTCATGGTGCTGCTGCTTCTGATCGTTGCCGGCTCTGCCATCCTCCGCGCCGAGCGTCTTGCCCAGCAGGTGGCGTCCACGGGTCAGGCCCTGATGCAATCGCAACGGCTTGCCAAGTCTGTCTCTCAGGCGCTGGTCGGCAACGTTCCGGCGTTCGCTGAAGTGAAGGATAGCTCGGACGATCTGACGCGCCGCGTGCAAGGCCTCGTGAGCGGCGACGATTCGCTGAAGCTCGAGCGCGTAGGCGGGCAATACGAAAGCGAACTCGCCAAGATCACTCCTCTTGCGGAGCGCGCTGAAAAAAGTGCGAAGGCAGTTCTCGCCCAGCAGAAGATCCTGACGCAGGTCGGGACCTCCCTGCGAGACATCAATCGGCAGTCGTCCGACTTGCTCGAGATGACCGAAACGGTCGCGTCCTTGAAGCTGCAGCAGAACGCCACGCTGCCCGAGATCTCCGCTGCCGGCCAACTGGTCATGTTGACGCAGCGCATCGGCAAGTCCGCCAACGAATTCCTGACGGTGGAAGGGGTGAGCCCCGACGCAGTGTTCTTGTTGGGCAAGGACTTGAATACGTTCCAGGAAGTGACTCGGGGTCTGTTGGACGGCAGTGCACAGCAACGCTTGCCTGGTTCGCGCGATCCGCAGACGCGCAAGCAACTCGAATCGATCCTGAAGACCTACGAACAGACGCGCACCTTGGCGAGCGGCATTCTGGGCAATCTGCAGGGCCTCGTGGCGGCGCGCGATGCGCAGGCGACGATTCTGGCCGACAGCGAGCCGCTGCGTGTCGGACTGGGCGACCTGCAGGACAAGCTGTCGGCTCGCTCCGGCCTCGGCGCCGGAACGATCGCGCTGCTGTTCATCCTTTCTCTTGCGGCTCTGGCATTGGCGGGCGCGATCGGTTTCGTGCAGGTCAGGGAAGGGCGCGAGCGGGCGCTTGCCGCCGAGCGTGATCGTCTCGATGCGGAGCGCGCGAGCGAAGACGCCACGCGCGTCAACGCGGCGAACCAGGCGGCTATTCTGCGACTCATGAACGAACTGCAGACGGTGGCCGAGGGCGACCTGACCCAGGAAGCGACCGTCACCGAAGACATCACCGGCGCGATCGCCGACTCGGTCAACTACACGGTCGAAGAATTGCGTCTGCTCGTGGGCAATGTGCAGAACACCGCCACACGCGTGGCACAGACCACTTCCCAGGTGGAAAGCACCTCGACCGAACTGCTCGCCGCCTCGACGGAGCAGCTGCGCGAGATTCGCGAGACCGGCCAGTCCGTGCTGACGATGGCCGAGCGGATCAACGGTGTGTCTTCGCAGGCGCAAGAGTCGGCCATGGTGGCCCGGCAGTCGCTCGAGGCCGCATCGTCGGGGTTGCAAGCGGTGCAGAACGCCATCGGCGGCATGAACTCCATCCGTGACCAGATCCAGGAAACTTCCAAGCGGATCAAGCGGCTGGGCGAATCGTCCCAGGAGATCGGCGAAATCACCGAACTGATTTCCGACATCACGGAGCAGACCAACGTGCTCGCGCTCAATGCGGCAATCCAGGCCGCCTCGGCTGGCGAGGCCGGCCGAGGGTTCTCGGTGGTCGCGGAAGAAGTGCAGCGGCTCGCCGAACGCTCGGCAGATGCCACACGCCAGATCTCCGCGCTGGTCAAGGCGATTCAAACCGACACCCAGGACGCGGTCGGCGCCATGGAGCGTTCGACGCAAGGGGTGGTGGAGGGCGCCAAGCTTTCCGATAACGCCGGCACCGCACTGTCGGAGATCGACCGCGTGTCTCGCCGTCTCGCCGAACTGATCGAGCAGATTTCCCAGTCGGCCTCCCGCGAGGCGGATTCGGCCAACGTCGTGGCAGCCAACATCCAGCACATCTTCGCGGTGACCGAACAAACCGGCGACGGCACCCGCACCACGGCGCAGCAGGTCCGCGAGCTGTCGCACATGGCCGAGGAGCTGCGCCAGTCGGTGTCCAGATTCAAGATTGCCTGAACCGCGAGCATCCAAAGTGTCGATTCCAAGCTCCGCCTTCGGCTCCCCACCTGGCAACGCTTCGCCCGCGGTCGACCTGGGTCCGCTGGCCTGGGTGCTCGGAGAGATCCAGAAGACGCTGGATGGCGTCAGCAAGACCTTGCGCCGTTTTTCGCGCGAGTCCGCAGGCTCACCGGACATCGACACGGCACCGCTGCGCATGGCGCGCCATCAGCTGCACCAGGCGGTCGGTGCGCTGCAGATGGTCGGCCATGCCGAGTCGGCCCAGGTGTTGGGTGCGATGGAGTTCGCGGTTCAGAGTTTTTCCGCCGAGCCCATCCGGTGCACCGAGGCGGCCGTCCAGAAGATCGAGCGCGCGGGTTTTGCGGTTGCAGATTTTCTCAATGCGCTGCTTGCCGGCAAAACCGTTTCTTCGGTGGCGCTCTTTCCTCAATACCGGGACGTGCTCGAGCTCGTGGGCAACGAGCGCATTCATCCGGCCGATCTCTGGAGCACGAAATGGCGTTGGGTCGAGATTCGACCGGCGCCCACGCAACCTGCGCTAGTCTATGACCCGGCGGTCCGATCCAAGCTGGATCGCGAGGTGCTCAACGTGGTCAAGAATGGGGACGACCACGCGTCCCGACGCCTTCATTCGCTGTGCCTGGGCCTGGCCCGTGGCGCGTCGGTGCCCCGCGTCACCAGTTTCTGGATGCTCGCGGCGGGCTTCTTCGAAGCCCTCTCCCTGTCGCTGGTTCCTGCGGACTCCCACGTCAAACGTGCAGCTTCTCGCGTCTTGCTTCAGTACACGACCTTGGCGCGCGGCGACAACACGGTGTCCGATCGCCTCGGCCAGGATCTGCTCTTCTTTTGCGCCCAAGCCGTTCCCGATGTGCGCGAGGAGGCCCCGACGCTGAGGGCCGTGCGGCTCGCCTGGGGCGTCGCCGACGAGGAGCCCATCGACTACGCCACGGAGCAGTTCGGGCGCTTCGATCCGCTCATGCTGGCGCAGGCGCGCAAGCGGATCGAGTCCGCCAAAGAAATGTGGTCGGCGCTTTCGGGCGGCGATGTGCACCGAATTCGCCAGGTGGCCGATTCCTTTGCGCATCTGGGCGAATCGCTGCAGAAGATCCATCCGCCGAGCCAGCCCATGGTGCATGCGCTGAACAAGGCGGTGGACGCGTCCATGCAGTCGGGGCGTCCGCCCGGCACCGAACTGTCGATGGAGGTTGCCACCGCAGTCCTCTATCTGGAGGCGGCCTTCGAGGATCTCGATCCGCAAGACCGGCAACTCACTGCGCGGACGGTGCAGCTCGCGGGGCGCATCGATCGCGTGCGCAACGGCGGGCGATCCGAGCCGCTCGAACCCTGGATGGAAGAGCTCTACCGGAAGGTGAGCGATCGCCAGACCATGGGCACCGTCGTCGGTGAACTGCGCAGCCACTTGGCCGAGCTCGAAAAGTCGCTCGATCAGTTTTTCCGCCGACCCGCCGAAAAGAGCCTGCTCGGCGCCGTACCGACGCAGCTCATGCAGATGCGCGGCGTCTTCTCGGTGCTGGGGCTCGATCAGGCGGCCCAGACCGTTCAGCGGATGCGAGAGGAAGTCGACCATTTGCTGGGCGAAGACGGCCTCGACGCCGAAGCGCAAAGCTACGACTCGCTCGGCAACAACCTGGGCGCTCTCGGCTTTCTGATCGACATGCTCGGCTACCAGCCGGCACTCGCCAAGCGGCTGTTCGTCTTCGACGCAGACGCGGGTGAACTCAAGCCGCTCATGGGCCGACAGGGCGAAGCGGCCCAAGCCGACGCGTCGACGCCTGCCGATCCAACCTTCGATCTGCCGCAGGAACGCACCACCGGCGAACCGAGCGTGGAAGAAGTGGACGCCCAGATCGCAGCGAAGCTCGCTGCACTGGGCTCGACCCCCCGCGGCAGCGCGCCACCCGCGGATCCCGCCCCGGCGCCTGCGAGCTGGAAGGCAAAGATCACCGGGCCCGCACCGCTAGAGCCCCTGCCCGACACCGAGGTCACCGAACTGGAAGAAGACGACCTGCAGAACATCTTCTTGGACGAGGCGAGGGAGGTGTTGCACAACGGCCTGGCTGCCATTGCCGCGTTGACCAGCCAGCCCGCCGACACGGGCGAGCTGACCGTCTTGCGGCGTGCATTCCACACCCTCAAGGGCAGTTCGCGCATGGTCGGGCTGATGGATTTCGGCGATGCGGCATGGGCGTTCGAGCAGGTGCTCAACACCTGGCTGGCGGACCAGAATCCTGCGACGCCGGAATTGCTTGCCGGCACCGGCAGCGCGCTGAAAGACTTCGCGAAATGGGTCGAAGCCATCGCAGGCAACGAGCCGCACAACTGGCAGTCTGCCCCGTTTCGCAGTGCGGCCGAAGCGCTCCGCTCCGGTGAGCCCATTGCCCCTGCCGTGCGGGTGGCGGACGAGGCAGCGTTGGAGCTGGCGGCGCGTCGGATCGCCGCCGACGAGACACCTGTTCCGGTGGCGCCTCCGTCGCCGCTGCCGATGCCGGACCTCCCGAGTCTCGACTTGATTCCTGCAACCGTGGCTGCCTCGGCCGCGCAGGCGAAAGAGGAATCGGAACCTTCTGCAAGACCCGAGACGGACGACGACTTCATCGCCACCGATTTCCTCGATTTCGACGGCCGGCCGGCGTCGCCTGGCAACGATTCGCCAGCGCCGATCGCGCTCGAGGACATCGACTTTCTCGAGACGGTGCATTCCTCTATCGAGCCCTCTATCGCCGCGCCACCGAACGACAGGCCACCTGAACTGGCCGCCGGTGCAGCAGCCGCAGAGTCGAGGGAGCTGGACCTGTCCGCGGGTGCTCCGGCCGTACCTGCAGTTCCAGTTGAGCCTGAATCGACCGATTCGGCCGACCGTACGGAGCCGGTGGTCTCCGAAGACGGCGCAACGCCGGGCGCACCACTCGAAGAAGCTCCGACCTTCGCCCGAACAGACGAAGAAGCCGCTGCCGATGCGCGGGCGCTGCTTGAATTTCTTCACGGAGAGTCCGCACCCGAACCCGTTCTCCGGACCGAGGAGGAAATGCAGGCCGAAGAGGTTCGAGCTGAAGAGGTTCAAGTCCAAGAGGGCCAGGCCGAAGTCGGCGAGGCTGAAGACGTTGAGCCGCCGCTGCCCGAGACGATTGAGGCAGAGTCGGCCATCGAGCCGGTCGTCGAATCAGAGGCAATCGAAGAAGAACAGCCCGAGCCTCCGGTTGCGGACGAACAGATCAAGGTCATCGGCCCGCTTTCGATCGGCGTCGCGCTCTACAACGTCTACCTGGTCGAAGCCGACGATTGGTCGCAGCAGCTTCGTGCCGACGTGGAGGCATGGGCGCTCGATCCGAAGCAACGCCTCGCGGAAAGCACGATCGGACTGGCGCACTCGCTGGCCGGCAGCTCGGCGACGGTGGGTTTTCAAAGCCTGTCCGCCATGGCTCGGCTTCTCGAAGCGGCTCTGCAGCACCTCCGTCGACAGGGGCAAGGCACGAAGGCGCAAGGCGCCGTGCTGGTCACCGCGGCCGAAGAGGTGCGCCGCCTGTTGCATCAATTCGCTGCCGGATTCCTCAAGGAGCCATCGGCGGACATCCTGCAAGCGTTGCGCGAGCTGGCCGCGTCGATCTCTCCTTTCGACGAAGACGCGAACCCTGCAGACCGGACAGCGCGTCAGCGCAGCGACGTGGCCGATGTGTCGCTGGGCGATTCGGACGACGATTTCGACGTTTCGGACGCCGTCGATCTCGACCTGTTTCCCATCTTCGAGGAGGAAGCGGCCGAACTCCTGCCCCAGCTCGGGGGCGCGTTGCGCGAGTGGTCCGTGGCGCCAGAGCAAGCCGCGCCCAGGGCGTCGATCCTGCGCACGCTGCACACCCTGAAGGGCAGCGCGCGGCTGGCTGGCGCCATGCGGCTTGGCGAACTGGCTCATCGCATGGAATCGGAGGTCGAGCAGATTTCCAACGATGGCGCCGATCGGCCATCGATCGAGCGACTGCTTGCCCGCTTCGACGTCTTGCAGCTCAACTTCGACTCGCTCCGAGAGGCCGACCGTGTCGCTCAGGCAGCGATCGCGCAACGCGCATCCGACGCGGTGGCCGCAACCAAGCTCGAGGAAGCGGTGCCGCAAGACGCGGCCGCCGAAGCGATCCCCCCGATCGCTGAAGCCCTCGACGATGTGAGTGATGCGCAGCCCGTGTTGCCGTCGGAGCGCAAATCGCTGGCAATGCCCTTGCCGTCGGCTCTCACCCCGTCTCGGGCCGTTTCCAGCCAGGTGGTGCGCATCCGAACGCAGCTTCTCGATCGGCTGGTGGCACAGGCGGGCGAGGTCATGATCACGCGTTCGCGGCTCGAGGCGGAGTTGGCCCAGTTGCGAAGTTCGCTCACCGATCTCACCGGCAACCTCGACCGCCTGCGTCAGCAGTTGCGCGACATCGAGGTCCAGGCCGAAAGCCAGATGCAGTCGCGCCTGGCACAGGCCAAGGATTCGCAGCAAGGCTTCGACCCGCTTGAATTCGATCGCTTCACGCGCGTGCAAGAGCTCACGCGGATGATGGCCGAATCGGTCAATGACGTGGCAACGGTCCAGCGTACGTTGCAAAAGACTGTTCAGTCGACCGAAGACGACTTGAGCGCGCAGGCACGGCAGACCCGGGAACTCCAGCGCGGATTGCTCCGCACGCGAATGGTCGAGTTCGAGGGGATCTCGGAGCGTCTGTATCGCGTGGTGCGGCAGGCGTCCAAGGACACGGGCAAGCAGGTGCGGCTCGACATCACAGGTGGCACCATCGAGATGGATCGCGGCGTGCTCGATCGGATGATGCCCGCCTTCGAGCATCTGCTGCGCAACAGCGTGGCCCACGGCATCGAATCCGCGTCCGATCGCGAGAAGGCAGGTAAGGATGCGAGCGGCCTGATCTCCATCGACCTGCACCACGAGGGCAACGACGTGTCGGTGAGCTTCACCGACGATGGCGCCGGGCTGAACCGCAAACGCATCGTGGACCGAGCCGTCGCACTGGGCCTGGTTGCGAGGGACCAGCATCTCGAAGACGACGAAGTTTTCGAACTGATCATGAAGCCGGGCTTCTCGACGGCCGAGCAGATTTCTGAACTGGCGGGCCGAGGCATCGGGATGGA
>JAHJOG010000072.1 GCA_018820395.1 Gammaproteobacteria bacterium
CGAGTGCCTTCAGCCAGCTCGCCAGGTCTTCGGCCACGCCGAGAAAGGACGCGAGCAGCCCGATGCCGAGCGACGCCGCCAGGATGATCAGCACCACGGCCGAACTGCGCGCCGATTCCGCGAAGATGCCGGGCAGGTCGCCGAAGGCCAGCGTGCGGTAGACGAAGCGGGTCACGAGCACGGCATACACCACGCTCACCGCGGCCGCCTCGGTCGGGGTGAAGAGCCCCGAGTAGATGCCGCCCAGCACGATCACCGGCATCATGAGCGAAGGCACGGCCGACTTGAAGGTGCGCCACACGTCGGCGATGAGCAGCTGCTGCGGCGCGCCGTAGCCGCCGCGGCGGGCCAGCAGGTAGCAGCAGAGCGCCAGCACGCCCGCCAGAAAAAGCCCGGGGATCACGCCCGCCAGGAACAGGTCGGCGACCGAAGTGCTGGTGAGCGCTCCATACACCACGAACACCACCGAAGGCGGGATCATGATGCCGAGCGTGCCGCCCGCGGCCATGAGTCCGCAGGCGAAAGAGCGCGGATAGCCCAGGCGCGTCAGCTCGGGCACGACCACCGGCGACAGCGCCGCCGCGGCCGCGGCCGACGACCCGGTCAACGAGCCGAAGAGCGCGCAAGCGCCGGTCGCGCCGATCGCCACGCCGCCCGTCATCCAGCGCGTGCAGGCGCTCATGAAGTCGAAGAGGCTGCGCGCCATCTGCCCCTTCAACATGATGTTGCCGGCCAGGATGAAGAACGGGATCGCCATGATGACGAAACTGTTGATGCTGGAAAACTGCGTTTCCGCGAGCCGCGTGAACGAGGTCGCGCCGAACCACTGGTTGCCAAGGATCGACAGTCCACCGATCGCGTAGGCGATCGGCACGCCGGCCAAGAGCACGGCCAGCAGGATCAGGAGAAGGATGCCGAATGCCATGTCAGTGCCCCGCAGGTTCGCGCGCATCGCCGCCGCTGCGGCCGGTCAGCAGCAGCCACGTGCGCCATGCCGCATGAATGGCGGAAAGGCCGAAGGTCAGCGGGATCACGAGCTGGATCCAGCCCAGCTGGATGGGCAGATTGGAATCGGCCGACACCATGCCCATGGCGAAGCTGTCGCGCACGACCATGTAGCCGGCGCAGGTGAGCGCGATGCTGAACGCCAGCACCCACAGCTGCGCGAGGGTGTCGAGCACCCGGCGCACCGGCGCCGGCACGTTGTCGATCAGCATGTCGATGCGCAGGTGGCCGTTGGTGCCGACCGCGGCCGCCGCACCGAAGTACACCGACCAGATCATCAGATAGCGCGACACCTCCTCCGACCAGAGGAAGGAGGTGTTGAAGAAATTGCGCAGCACGATCTCCGTGCACACCTGGACCAGCATGACGAAGAGGCCGATCGCGGCAACCGTCTCTTCGAAGCGGATCAGCGGCGAATGCCGGCGCGGCGCCGCGGCGTCGGGCGCCGTGCCGAGAAGCTCCTTGTCGCGAGCGGCCGCACCCATCGTCATTTCTTGGCGCTGACGGTCTTGAACTCTTCGATCAGGTCCCGGCCGATGTCCGACTCGACCTGCTTCCACACGACCGAGGTCGCCTGCTGCATCGCCTTTTCTTGCGCGGCGTCGAGGTGCACGATCTTCACGCCCTTGGCCTTGAGCGTGACTTCGGCGTCGGCGACCAGCTTGGCCGTGACGGGGCCGTTGGCCGCGATCGCTTCGTCCACCGCCGTCTGGATCAGCTTCTGGTCGCCGGGCGTGAGGCTGTTCCACCACTTGGCATTGACGGTCCAAGGGTAGTAGATGAGCTGATAGCGCGTGTCGGTGATGAACTTCAGGTAGTCGTAGAACTTGTACTGCACGTAGACGTCCATCAGCGTCTGGATGCCGTCCACCACGCCCTGCTGGAGCGCGGTCGAGACTTCGGTGATGTTGATCGACACGGCGTTGGCATCGAGCGCCTTCAGGGTGCTCGAATTGATCTTGCCGACACCGCGCAGCTTGACGCCGGCATAGTCCTTCGGGTCGATCAGCTGCTTGTTGCGCGTGCCCGGGATGATGTAGGTGTTGGGCAGGAGGCCCAGCACCTTCACGCCCTTGGACTCGACCTCGGAATACACCTTGGCGACGAAGGCCTTGTTGGCCTTCACGCGCTCGAAGGTCTCGAAGTCGGGAAAGGCATAGGGCAGGTCGAACAGCTGCACCTTGGGCGCGATGCTGGTCCAGTAGGCCGGCACCAGCGTCGTCATCTCGGCATCGCCGCGGATCAGCGCCTGCACCAGGTCGTTGCCCTTGAAGGTCGCGCCGTTCGGCGAGAAGCGCACCTTGATCCGGCCCTTGGAGCTGGCCTCGATGCGCTTCACGAAGTCGACGTTGGCCTGGCCCTGGGCCACGTCCGGCGAATACTCGACGGGGAAGCGCAAGGTCACTTCTTGCGCGGCGGCGCCGAGCGCGACCGACATCAGGGCGAGGGAAGCAATCAGGGTCTTGATCTTGGGCATTTGGATGCGTCTCCGGGTTTGTCGTTGAATGGTTTCAGGTGCGCGATGAGGTGCGGATGCCGATTCAGGTCAGCGTGAGCAGGCCTTCCTTCGGCCGAGGCGTGAGTTCGACCCCGAACTGCTTCTTGATGATCTCGGCCTGCCGCTCGAACAGGCCGCCCCAGCGCAGCACCTTCCAGCTCGGAAGCTCGAGGATCGTGCTGCCGATTCCATAGTCGTTGATGTAGCGGCTGGTGCCGTAGCCAAGCACGATGTCGCAACCCTGCTTGACCGAATCCTCGACGTCTTCCAGGCGGAACTTGCTGCCGGCGAGCGACACGTTGGCCGACGAGCCCATGAGCGGCGTCGCGCTTTCCCACGACAGGCGAGCGAGTTCGTTGTGCAGGGGGCCGGCGTTGAGCAGCAGGTCCATCGTGCCGTCCTTGGTGGCGCGGCGCAGCGCGCCGTATTCCACCGTGCGCAGCCAGTCGTGGTCGCGGTCGTAGGGGGCGATCACCGACAGGGGCAGATCGTGGTCCTGGATGATGCAGCGGACCAGGTCCTTGTCGCGCTCGGTGGTCTGCAGCACCTGGCTGAAGATGTCCCAATTGCCCACGATGCCGTTGGGCTTGGTCGGCTTGCGGTTCTTCAGTTCGTAGATGCGTTCGACGCCGCGGGCGGTGGCCGCGAAGATCGCGTACGACACATCCAGCGGCAGCACCGCCACACCGCCGCTGCGCATGCTCCGGAAAGCGCGGATGGCATCGTCGGTGACGACGGAGGCAGCGGGCGACTGCCCGCGATCGATCAATTCCATGTCTTCTGTCTCCAGGGTGCGCTGCCGACAACGGCCTCGCTTCTATGGTGCGGACAATAACGCATTCATCGATTATTTGTCCATATCAATCAGCGCGAATGCTGGTTTGTCCGGATCGGCGGCCGCGTCTGCAGCGCGCTCGCCGCCTTGTCGAGCAATCGCCGTGCCACGGCGGGGATGCCCTGCCTGCCCGTACGCAAGCCGGCTCACTGGCGCCCTGGCACCCGATTCGCCCGGGCCATGGAACCGCGGCCGGGCCGCCGCCGCTCGGCGCCCGGCGGTCGGCCGGCAGGTTTCACGGATGTTTCAGTGGCTCACGGCGGTCGTCTCAGTGAAACGCCCGGTCCGTGTCGTTGTCCGCCCGCGGATCGAGCAGGCCGCATGCCTTCATCTTTCGCCACAGCGTGGCGCGGCTCATGCCCAGCCGGCGGGCGGCTTCCTGGCGGTTGCCGCCGCTGGCGTCCAGGGCGGCCTGCAGCCGCGCCGTCCAAGGTTCGACCGCGCTGGCTGCGGGTCGGCCTGTCCCCAGCATCGGCAGTCGCTGCGCCGGGTCGAAGAGTTCGGGGCAATCGTGCGCCAGGTCGTCGACCGCAAGGTCGTCCAGCCGCCGGTACTGCGCGGCGAAGACCGCGATGCGCTCGCACAGGTTTTCGAGCTCGCGCACGTTGCCCGGCCAGGCGTAGTCGAGCAGCCGGTCGCCGATGACGGCGAGCGTCGCTTCGGCGTCGAGCGCACTGTCGAGCCGCCGCAGCGCCCGCGCCAGCAGGTCGCGGGCGAGCCCGGGGATGTCCGCCCGCCGCTCGCGCAGGGGCGGCGGCTGCAGTCGCAGGATGTTCAACCGGTAGTACAGGTCGGCCCGGAAGCGGCGCTCCGCGATCAGGTCTGGCAGGTGCTGGTGCGTGGCCGCGATCACGCGCACGTCGATCGGTATCGGCGCATGGCCACCGAGCCGCACCACCTCGCGTTCCTGCAGCACGCGCAGCAAGCGGGTCTGCAGCGACACCGGCATGTCTCCGATCTCGTCGAGAAAGAGGGTGCCGGTGTGCGCCGCCTCGAACATGCCGCAGCGGCCGCCCTTGCGTGCGCCGGTGAAGGCGCCGTCGTCGTAGCCGAAGAGCTCGCTTTCGAGCAGTGCTTCGGGAAAGGCCGAGCAGTTCATCGCGATGAAGGGCTTGTCGGCGCGCGGCCCGGCGCGATGGATGGCCTGGGCGAACAGCTCCTTGCCGGTGCCGCTCTCGCCGGTGATGAGCACAGTCAGGTCGGTGCAGGCAAAGCGCAGGGCCGCCTCGCGCGTGCGCAGGAAGGCCGGGCTGACGCCGGAGAGATCGCGGAAGCTGTAGCGCGCGGTCGGCGACTCGCGGCTGCGGCGCTGGGTCCGCAGCGTGGTGTCGGCATCAGCGATGCTGCGCGAGTCGTACAGCGTGATGACGGCCCCGTGCCGCACGCCGCGCTCGTGGATCGGCGTGCGATGCACGATCCAGTCGCGGCGCGCGAGCTGCAGCACGCCGCCGCGCTGCGCGAGCCCGCTCTGCAGCGTGTCCGCCAACGACAGGGCCGGCTCCAGCGCGTCGAGGTCGACGCCCAACATGCTCTGCCGCGACCGGCCGAGCAGCTGTTCCATCGGCGGATTGGCCGCGATGACGCAGTGCCTGGAATCCACC
>JAHJOG010000073.1 GCA_018820395.1 Gammaproteobacteria bacterium
GCAGTCCATCAACAATGGCTTGCCGGTAGCAAAATTCCGCGGCCGCATCGGCCTGGATGTCTCGTTATCCAATCCAAATGTGTTGTACGCCCTGGTGGATAATTATGAGATTTCCCGCCAGCCCACGGCCGAGGAATTACGGAGTCCATACGGCGTCCCTTCCTGCGGGTTCATCAAGGGTGCCACGGTCTTCCGTTCCGACGACCGCGGCGACTCCTGGCGCCAGGTCAGCGGCCAAACGCCGGAGATGAAAAAATTCATGGAACGCCATTCCAACACCTACGGCTGGGTCTTCGGCCAGATCCGCGTCGATCCGACCGACGCGGAGACGGTTTACATACTGGGCGTTCCACTCAGCGTTTCCAGCGACGGCGGTAGGACCTTCCGCCACCTCGACGGCATGCACGCCGACCACCAGCTCCCCCACCTCGTGCGCATCGCGCAAGAAGGGGCCCGCCTCGATCGCCACCGAGCGGTTGCCCGACAGCAGCTCGCCGGTCGGCAGCCCCAGGTTGGCGGACTGCAACGCCTGCCGCAGGTCGACCACCGTGACCCCCGCCCCGGCCATGCGTGCCGGGTCGATGTCGATGCGGATGGCGCGGCCGGGTCCGCCGAGCGTGGTGACTTCGCGCGTGCCGGGCACGCGCTTGAGCTCGGCCTCGACGCTGTGGGCCACGCGTTCGAGGTCGTAGGCACCCGTCTGCGCATTCTTCGCGAAGAGAGTCAGCGTGACGATCGGCACGTCGTCGATGCCTTTCGGCTTGATCAGGGGATCTCCCACACCCAGACCCCTGGGCAACCAGTCGGCGTTGGCATGAACCGTGTCGTAGAGCCGCACGAGTGCCTCGGTGCGCGAGACCCCGACCTTGAACTGCACCGTCACGACGGCCATACCCGGCCGGGACACCGACATGACGTGCTCGATGCCCGCGATCTGCGAAAGCACCTGCTCGGCCGGGGTGGTGACCATCTGCTCCACGTCGCGCGCCGACGCGCCGGGGAACGGCACCATCACGTTGGCCATCGTCACGTTGATCTGGGGCTCTTCCTCGCGCGGCGTGACGACGACGGCGAAAGCACCGAGGAGCAGCGCCACCAGTGCCAGCAAGGGCGTGATCTGCGCCGCCTGGAAGAAGGCGGCGATGCGTCCGGAGATTCCGAGTCGTTGCGTCACGGCATGCCTTCAGCGCACGCGCGCGGCGGCCTGCGGATCGAGTGCGACGCGATCGGTTGGGTCGACCCCGGCCAGCACTTCCACCTCGTCGCCGATGCTGCGACCCAGGCGCACCTGGCGCAGCGACGGCCGGCCGTCGCTTCCGATCACGTAGAGGCCCGTGAGCTCGGCGCGATGCACGATGCTTTTCTGCGGGACGTACAGCCGCATGCCCTCGCCTGCCGGCGCCGGTACCCAGGCACGGGCGAAGGTGCCTGGCGTGACACCGCGCAGGGGGGTTGGCAGCTCGAGCCGCAGCTCCTGGGTGTGCGTGGCCGAATCGACCGACGGAAGCAACTGAACCCGCGTCGGCTTGACCCGCCGCGCATCGATCGGCAGGCCGGGCAATTCGACTTCGATCGTGACCGGCGCATCGTCCAGGCGAAGCGCGGCGGTCTGCGGCAGATTGACGCTCACGCGAAGACTGGTCGGATCGTAGAGGGTCAGCAGGGCTTTCCCAGGCATCGCCATGTCGCCGAGCACCACGCCCACGTCGGCCACGATGCCGGCGTACGGCGCCTTCACGACGTAGAAGCCCGAGGTGGTGAGTGCGGCACCGGCGCCGGCCTGTTGCGCGGCCACTTCCGCCTGCGTTGCCTTGAACTGGGCCTCGGCCCGATCCAGCGCGGCCTGACTGATGTAGTTCTGCTTGAAGAGCAGCTTCTGGCGCTCGAATTCGCGAGCCGCCACCTGCTGGGCTGCGCGTGCGGATTGCACCTGCGCCTGTCCCGCCGCGGCGGTTTGCTCGGCGGCGCGCGCATCGATGCGCAGCAGCAGCTGGCCGGCCTTGACCGCATCGCCCGCCTTGACTTCCAGCGCCACGACGGAGCCGGTCACCTGCGCGGCCACGACGGTCTGGCGCACGGCCTGAACGGTGCCGTCGAACACCTGCGTACCGGCGGCGGTGCCTGCGCGCACCTGCACGCTCGCCACCCCGTCGGCCCACACCGAATGGACCAGAGCCAGGCTGCCGAACAACACGAAGGCCGCGAGATGCAAGTGCCGTGCACCCAGGCGCCGGCCCATCGGAGACCGCCCCGCCGCACCGCCAACAAGCTGCTTTTCGTCCGACCTCGACATTCGATGACTCCTGGATGACCGCTGCCGGCACATGGGCCGAGCGACACCCAAGCTTGCGCCGGCGCGGGCCGCGGACGCTTGACGAAGCGCAAGCCACGGTCCGATCCATGGACGAATGACGCAGGAAAGTCGATCTGTCCGCCAGCTGCCGGGGACCGGCTCGAGCGGACTCGAACAACTGCTTTGTTGGCCCTCAGGCCCCTACCACTTGACCCGAACCCCCAGGCTTCCCTGCACCGACGAAGCGACCTTCGCGCTGCCGCCCGAAGCCCACAGCTTTCCGACCTCGCCATACACGCTGATGCGCTCGTTCAGCGCCAGGGTGGCACCTGCGGCGAGTTCGCTCGACGTACCGCCGTTTCGCGTCGCGATGTCGATGGTGGCCGCCGGGCCGACGAAGCTGGCGACGTCGGTTCCGCTGCCGCGGCGGTAGACGTTCAGTCTGGCGTAGGGTTGCATCGCACCGACCGGCGTCGAGATCTCACCCTTCACGCGCAAGCCGGCGCGCAGGAGCCAGCCGTTGTCGGCGTTCTGCCGTACCGTGGCACCGACGAGGGTGGCATCGTCCATGCTCAAGCGCTGGTGCACCAGTTGCAACTGCGGCTCGATCTGCCAGCGGCTGCCGATGCCGCCGAGCGCAAAGGCCTGGCCGACCTCGATGGATGCCAGCAGGCTGCGGCCCTTGCCCGCGGTGGTGGCGGAAGCATTTGAGGGGTTGACGTCGTAGCGATGACGCCCTGCCTGCAGCACGCCGTCGACGTACAGGCCTTCGACGTTCTTCCACGTGCCGTAGGCGCCGAGGTACTGGTTGCGCAGGTCGTTGCGGCCGGCACCGAGGTTCATGACGCCGCGGGCGAAACCGCGGACCTGCACGTCGCCTTCGAGCTGGCCAACGTATACGCCGGCGCGCCACTGGGCGGCGACCAAGAGGTCGGTGCCGGCCTGGAAGCCGGCCAAGCGGCCCTGGCTGCTGGGGCTCACGGTGCCGGTCTGGCGGATGTCGGGGTCGATGCTCAGCACGCGCCCCCATGCGCGACGCTCACCGTCTGCGACCGTGGGGCCGGCGGCCATCTTGATGTCGTCATCGCCCTGCCGCAGCGCAAGATTGCCGATCATCGCCAGATTGGCCTGGCGCAGTTGTTCAGGCAACGCCGCGAACAGGGGCACTTCGGCGCGATAGAGCGGCAGGCCGATGGCGGGCGCTGCAGGGGGCGACGCCAAGACTTCAGGCACGGCGGCCGGAGTGACTGGAGCTGCCGGAGTGGCCGGCGGAATGACCGGCGCCAGGTTGCTCAAATACGCGCCACCCACGGAACTGCTGAGCCGGTACTCGAACGCGCCCGCATCCACGTGTCCGTTGGCCAACGTGAAGGCGCCAGCGGCCAGGCTGCCGCCGTTGGCGGTTCCGATCACCTCGATGCCGTTGCCCGTGGTGAAGCCGCCGAGACCGCCGAGGTTGGTGATCTGCAGAGTGGTCGTGCCGCTGGCGACGGCACTGCTACCGCTCAGCACCATGCGGTCGCTCACGCTGGCACTGGTGCCCAAAGCGGTGCCGAGCCGGAGCACGCCACCGTTGCCGACGTACGGGCCGGTGACGGTGAGGGTGCTGCCCGGCGACGCCCCGAGCAACGAGACGGTGCCGCTGTTCGCAAGGCCCGCAAGAGTTTGGTTGAAGCCGCCAGTGTCCAGCGTCGCGCCCGCGGCCACGGTGTGTTGCGAGGCGGCGCTGAAGGCGTTGGCCACGCCCGCGCGCAAGGTGCCGGCCGCGACGTTGGTGGCGCCGGTGTAGTTGTTGTTGGCCGCTGCCAGGGTCAACGTTCCGCTGCCCAGTTTGGTGAGGAAGCCTCCTCCGCTGATGCCGCCGGCCAGGGTCTCGCTGAAGATGTCGGTGTCGATGACGGGGTCGTTGCTGCCGGTGAGCTGGATGGCGTTGGCCAGGGTGAGGCCGTCGGCCGCAAAGCCCAGGGTGGTGCCGTCGTCCATCGCGAGTGCGCCTGTGCCCAGGGCGTCGGTGTGGCCGATGTCGATGCGCCCGCCCTTCAGGGCAGTGCCGCCGCTGTAGCTGCTGGCGCCGCCCAGGGTGAGGCTGCCGCTGCCGGTCTTGGTGAGGCTGCCGGTGCCGCTGATGGCACCGAAGAAGGAGGCGCTGGCGTTGGGGTCGGCAACGCCGACGCTGAGCTTGGCGCTGCCCAGGTCCACCGCGCCCGAACCGGCCAGCGCGTTCACTGTGTGATCGAAGCCGTTGAGGTCGAGCAGCGCGCCGCTGGAGACGCTGTAGAGCGAGCTGGCACCGAAGGCGTTGGCGCTGCCGGCGCGCAAGGTGCCGGCCGAGACATTGGTGGCGCCGGTGTAGCTGTTGGCGCCATTGAGGACGGTGGTGCCGGTGCCGGCTTGCGTGACAGAGCCGGTGCCGCTGATGGCGCTGCCCACGATCGCGTTGTTGTTGCGGTTGAAGACCAGCGCGCCGTTGTTGGTGACAGCGCCGGTGCCCAGCGAGCCGGTGGTGCCGCCGTTGCCAAGCTGCAGGGTGCCAGCCGAGATGGTGGTGGCGCCGCTGTAGGTGTTGTCGGCGGTCAGCAGGAGCGTGCCGCTGCCGGCCTGGGTGAGCGTGCCGGTGCCGCTGATGGCGCCGATCGAGACGAGGGTGTTGCTGCGGTTGAAGACCAGCGCAGCGTTGTTGATGACAGGGCCGATGCCCAGCGAGCCGGTCGTGCCGCCGTTGCCGATCTGTAGCGTGCCGGCTGAGATGGTGGTGGCGCCGGTGTAGGTGTTGTCGGCGGTCAGCAGGAGCGTGCCGCTGCCGGCCTGCGTCACCGTACCGGTCCCGCCGATGGCGCCGTTCGCGATCAGCGTGTTGCTGCGGTTGAAGACCAGCGCAGCGTTGTTGATGACAGGCCCGGTGCCGAGCGAGCCGGTGGTGCCGCCGTTGCCGACCTGCAGCGTTCCTGCAGAGACCGTGGTGGCGCCGCTGTAGCTGTTGTCCCCGGTGAGGACCAGCGTGCCGGTGCCGGCTTGCGTCAAGGAGCCGGTGCCGGTGATGGCGTTGCCCAGGACCAGGTTGTTGCTTCGGTTGAAGACCAGCGCAGCGTTGTTGGTGACAGGGCCGGTGCCCAGCGAGCCGACCGCACCGCCGTTGCCGATCTGCAGCGTGCCGGCCGAAATCGCGGTGGCGCCCGTGTAGGTGTTGGCACCGGTGAGCACGGTGGTGCCCGTGCCAGCCTGCGTCAGCGAGCCGGTGCCGCTGATGAGGTTGCCCAGGACCACGGTATTGCTGCGGTTGAAAACCAGCGCCGCGTTGTTGGTGACGGCCCCGGTGCCCAGCGAGCCGGTCGTGCCGCCGTTGCCAATCTGAAGGGTGCCGGCTGAGACCGTGGTGACGCCGGCATAGCTGTTGGCACCGGTGAGCACGGTGGTGCCCGTGCCGGCTTGCGTCAGCCTGCCTGTGCCGCTGATGGCGTTGCCCACGACGAGCGTGTCGCCGCGGTTGAATACCAACGCAGCGTTGTTGTTGACGGCACCGCTGCCCAGCGAGCCGGTGGTGCCGCCGTTGCCGATCTGAAGCGTGCCGGCAGCGATCGTGGTCCTGCCCGCGTAAGTGTTGGCGCCCGTGAGCACCGTGGTTGCGCCTGTGGCCTGCAACACCGTGCCGGTGCCACTGATGGCGTTGTTCACGACCATGGTGTTGCCGCGGTTGAAGACCAGCCCGGCGTTGTTGATCACAGCGCCGGTGCCCAGCGAGCCGGTGGTGCCGCCGTTGCCAAGCTGCAGCGTTCCCCCGGAAATCGTGGTCACTCCGGTGTAGGTGTTGTTGCCGGAGAGTGCTGTGTTGCCGGTGCCGGCTTGCGTCAACGTGCCGGTGCCGGTGATCACGTTCCGCACGACGAGGTTGTTGCTGCGGTTGAAGACCAGCGAAGCGTTGTTGGTCACGGCGCCGGTGCCGAGAGAACCGGTCGTGCCGCCGTTGCCGATCTGCAGCGTGCCGGCAGAGATCGTGGTGGCGCCCGTGTAGGTGTTGGCACCGGAGAGCACGGTGGTGCCCGTGCCGGCTTGCGTGAGCGTGCCGGTGCCGCTGATGGCGCCGCCGACAACCAGCGTGTTGCTGCGGTTGAAGATCAGCGCTGCGTTGTTGGTGACAGCGCCGGTGCCCAGCGAACCGGTCGTGCCGCCGTTGCCGACCTGCAGGGTGCCGGCCGCGATCGTGGCGGCGCCGGTGGCGGTGTTGGCGCCCGTCAACAAGAGCGTGCCCGCGCCGGTCTTGCTCCACGGCGCGGCGCCGGACATCGCTCCGGCCAGCGTCAGCGTGGTGCCGCTGGCGGTGTCGATGCCGCTACCCGCGACAAGCAGTCTGACGGCGCGGGCGCTGCTGAAGCTCGCCGTGGTCTGCAGCACACCGCCCTGCAGCGTGAGCGTGCCCGCGCTCGCACCGAGGCTGGCGTCGCTCGCCACGGACAGCGTGCCGCCTGCGAGGGTCCATGGCGTTGTTTCGGTGGTGCTGCCGGTAAGCGTCCAGGTGCTCGTGCCCGTCTTCTGGAACTGCGTGAAGCCGCGGTATTGGGCCGTCGCGCCGATGCTGCCCGCGTTGAAACTGCCATTTCCGGCGCCACCCAGTGCGAGCCGATTGCCGGTGCCGCTGGCGATGACGTTCCCGACGACGGCATAGCCCGATTGCAGCTCCAGCACGTTGTTGTTGCCGGTCATCCGGATCGCATCGGCCTGCGCCCCCGAGCCGGAGAGACCGCCGGCGATCATGCCGCTGTTGACGATCGAACCGTTGTTGCCCGTGTAGTTGACGCCGACGCCACCCAGGCCCGGAGCGCCCATCAATGGATCGAAGGACTGCGCACCTGCGGCCCCGCCGTTGCCGCCTCTGACCTCGCCGCGGTTGACCAGCACACCGCCTTGGGTGATGAGGATGCCATCGCCACCGTCGCCACCGCTCCCAACGTAGAAAACGCTCGGTCCGCCCGCACCTCCCATGCCGCCCATGAGCTGACCCGTGTTGTCGATCCGGCCGCCAGCGGTGCTCAGCGTTCCAACACCGCCCTGCCCACCGCCACCACCACCGCCGAAACGGGTCGCGCCGCCTGCTCCGCCCGCGCCACCAACGACGCGCGCACTGTTGCTGCTGTTGCCTGGCGAACTCAGCACCCAACCGAATCCACCGCCGCCGCCGCCGCCTGATCCTCCCAGGATGACAGCGCCAGGGGCGTCACCTCCGTTGCCACCCGCCCCGCCCACCTGATCGAGGGTGTTGGCAAAGACACCTGTCGCCAAGGCCGCCGTTCCGCCACTGCCCGCGATTCCACCCGGCCGCGTTCCATCAGTAGAGAGCCAGCCCGCCCCGCCGCCCCCCCCGGCACCGCCGGCTCCCGTCACGTTCGAGGTGCTCCCGCCTGCGCCGCCGCTTCCTCCAGAAAAACTCCCGCAGGTGGTAGTCCCGTTAACTCCGTCGCTCCCCACCGGCTGCTGAGGCGTTGCGCCAGCAACGCTTGGCGTGAAGCAGCTTGTGTCCCCTCCGTCTGCTGCGCCCGATGCCCCCCCATTCGCCCAAGCCGGTGACAACACCAGCGCAAAAGATGCCACCACCGCGCATCGCGCAACAGACCCGCTGCCAGGTGACGATGCTCTCGCCAGTTCAGAGACTGCGTGACGTGTGCCAGTGGCCCGGTTCCAGACCAGGCGGTAAATGTGGTTCATTGGACTTCCTCGACTGTCTTTGTTGCTTGACCTGCTGGACTGAAGCGCCCGACCCCTACCACCTGCAGCGCGCACCCACGCTGGCCTGCACAGAGCTGCCCACCCTGGCGCTGCCGCCCGAGGCCCACGACTTGCCCAGCTCGGCGTAGAGGCTCACCCGCTCGTTCCGCGCCAGCGTGTCGCCTGCGGCCAGTTCGGTGGTGGTGCCCCTGGTGCGTGTGGCGATCGCCGTGGTGGCCGCCGGCCCCACGAAGTTGGCGATGTCGCTGCCGCCGGCGCGCAGATACAGGTTCACGCGTGCATAGGGCTGCACCATGCCGACGCCGGTGGCGATCTGGCCCTTGAGCCGCACGCCCGCGCGCAGCATCAAGCGGCTATTGCTGCCCCACCCCACCGTGGCGCCCGCCGGGCTCACCTCGTCCAGGCCCGGACGCTGATGCGCTTCCTGCAGTTGAGACTCGATCTTCCAGCTGCCTGCAAGCGCCGAATGAATGATTCAGGACGGTTGGGTGGACGGGATTCATAGCGTTCTCAAAAGTGACAAAAGCTGAAGTGTCAGGACGTTTGAAGAGCTTTTTCTTACTTTTGTGCACTGATCGGATCTTTGCACTAGTGCTAATGCATCAGATGACGGCCACGGTGCGAGCCACGCATCACCCCAGCGTCCGTTTGGCAGCGTTTCGAGGGGCCCGGCTGGGTGGCGATGGGTCGCCATGCCCTGGATCGGGTAGCCGCTTTTTCAGACGGCGCGTGCAGAGGACGAGACCGTTCACGACGAAAGCGGCCTTCGCTCCTATTGCGACGAATGTGCGAGGCGCATGCCAATTGCGCCTGTGCGACTTCGCTTTTTTTCCGGTGGCATTCGGCACCACCGGCCCGCTGCGGGCAGGCAGCGAAGCGCATGGTGAAGCCGCGTTGCGTCAGAACGCCACGTTGAGGCCCAGCGAGCCCTGCGCCCCCGACTTGACCTGGGCATTGCCGCCGCCGCTGCCCGTGCGGAACAGCTTGCCGACCTGGCCGTAGAGCGACACGTTCGGCGTGAGCCCGAGCGTGAAGCCGACCATGAGTTCGGTCGACGTGTAGCCGACCGCGCTTTCGATCGGCGTGGCACCGGCCGCGCTGGCGAAGGTGGTCGTGTCGTGGCCCGACAGGCCGTGCCACAGATTGACGCCGGCGTAGGGCTTCATGCGGCCCATCGAGGTCGACAGGTCGCCCGACAGGCGCGCGCCGATGCGTCCGATGACGGCGTTGTCGGCGTTCTGCAGCACGTTCGCACCGCTGATGCTGACGTTGTCGAGGTTCAGGCGGTGATAGATCAGCTGTGCCTGCGGCTCAATGCCCCAGCCGCCACTCAGCGGAAAGCGCTGCCCGACTTCGGCGGAAGCCGTGAGGCTGGTGGCGCCGAAGTCCGTGCCTCGTCCGGTGCTGCCGGCAGTCACGTCGTGGTGACCGTACTGCAGCACGAAGTCGGCATGGCGGCCCTGCGGGTCGGCGTACGTGGCGTAGCCGCCGACGTAGGTGCTGTCGGTGTGCAGCGTACCGGCTCGGCCGATCAGCCCCCCGGGGCCGAAGGCACCCTTCACGTCGGCGTCGGCGCGCAGGAGCCCGGCATACACGCCGGCATTCCACAGCGGGTTGGCGAACAGATCGACGCCGGCCTGGAAGCCACCCATGCTGGTGCGGCTTTCGGCCTGCGTCACGCCGCCCTGGCTGACGGTGGTGGTGCCGCCGAGAGCACGTCCCCAGGCATGCCGCTTCGCGCCGCCCCAGCCGTTGGCCGAGGTGTCGGTGCCGCCGGCTTTGGCCGCGTCCGAGCCAATCGGGTCGCCCACGCGGCGATGCAGATCGCCGAGCATGGCCAGGTCGCCCTGACGCAGCATGCCGGGCAGCGCCGCATAGAGCGGCACTTCGGCGCGGTACATCGGTGCGCCCGCCGACGTCGACGGCGCTGTCGTGCCGCCCGGTGTCGCGCCCGCAGGCGCCTGCGTGCTCAGGAACCAACTGCCGTCCTGGCCGCTGGAATCCGCGGCGTAGAGCCGGTACTGGAATGCGCCGGCGTCCACGTGCTCGCCATCGAGCGCGAATGCCGTGCGGCTGCTGCTGGCGCCGTTCTGCGCGGAAACGACTTCGATGCCGTTGCCCGTGGTCTGTGCACCGAGTCCGCCGAGATTGGTGATCTGCACCGTGGTGCGGCCGCTGGCCACGGCGCTCGGGCCGCTCAGGATCAGCCGGTCCGACAGGCTGGTGCTGCCCGCCAGGGTGGTGCCCATTTTCAGGACGCCGTTGTTGCCCACGTAGGGTCCGGTGACGGTGAGGCTGGTGCCCGGCGCCGCGGACAGGAGGTTGACGGTGCCTGCATTGCTCAGGGCCGCGATCGTCTGGTTGCGGCCGCCGAGGTCGAGGGTGGCGCCCGCCGCGACCGTGTGGGCGGAGGCGGCGCTGAAGGCATTCGCCGCACCGGCCCGGAGGGTGCCCTGGCTGACCGTGGTGGCACCCGAGTAGCTGTTGTTGGCCGCAGCCAATACCAGCGTGCCGCTGCCTTGCTTCGTCAGGTCGGCCGTGCCGCTGATGCCACCGGACAACGTGGCCGTGTTGGCGCCGGTGTCGAAGGTGGGATCGACCAGCCCGGTGAAGCGGATCGGGTTGGTCAGCGTCAATCCGTCGGCGACGAAGGCCAGCGTGGTGTTGTCGTCCATCGACAGCGCGCCCGTGCCCAGCGCCTGGCTGTTGCCCACGGCCAAGGTGCCGCCTTGCAGCAAGGTGCCGCCGCTGTAGCTGTTGGTGCCCGCAAGCACCTGCGTGCCGCTGCCCCGCTTGATCAGTCCGCCCGCGCCGTCGATGCTGCCCGTGTAGGTCTGGTTGTTGCCGCTGATGCCCAGCGTGCTGCCCGCGCCGATCACGGTCGTTCCCGAGCCGGACAGCGACTCCAGGTTGGCCGAGCCGCCCAGGTTCAGGCGGGTGCCTGTCGCGAGCCGGATGCCGGCGTTGTTGCCCAGCGCCGCACTGCCGACGGTGGACAGGCTGCCGCCCAGCACGTTGAAGACGCCGTTGAAGCTGTTGTTGCCCGACAGGCTGAGATCGGCCGGACCGTTCTTGTTCACCGTGCCGGCGCCGGCCAGCACGCCGCTCAGAGCCAGGTCGGCGGCGCCGGCCACCGTCAGGTCGGCGTTCACGTTCAGGTTGTTGGCCAGGGTCATCGGCGCAAGAGGGTTCAGCGTCGATGCGCCGTTCACCGTGACGGCGCCCGTACCCAGTGCGGCGGCATTGCCCAGCGTCAGGGTGCCGGCATTCAGCACGGTGCCGCCCTGGTAGGTGTTGGCGCCGAGGAGGCTGAGGTTGGCGGCGCCGTTCTTGGTCAGGCCGCCCGTGCCGCCGACGATGCCGCCGAGCGTCAGGTCGTGGCTGCCATCCACCGCGAGGCCGGCATTGAGCGTCACTGCATTGGCCAGACTCACGGCCGCGTTGCTGTCCAGCGTGGCGGCTCCGCCGACGGTGAGGTTGCCCAGACCCAGCGAGTTGTTGTTGCCGACCACAAGCTGTCCGGCATTGAGCGTGGTGCCGCCGAGGTAGCCGTTGGGGCCTGAGAGCGTCAGCGTGGCCGCGCCGTTCTTGGTCAGGCTGCCAGCGCCGTTGACCGGCCCGCCGAGCGCGAGGTCCGCGGTGCCGCCGATGCCCGTCGTGCCGGCCAGGTTCACGGCATTGTTCAAGGCCACGGCGGTGCTGGCGTCCAGCGTGGTGCCGCCGGCCGCGTTGAGCGTGCCCGAGCCCAGCGCCGAGTCGGCGCCCAGCACCAACCGCCCGGCGTTGAGGGCAGTGTTGCCCAGGTAGCTGTTGTTGCCGCCGAGGGTCAGCGACGCCGCGCCGTTCTTGACGAGCCCGCCGATACCGCCGATCGGCCCTGCAAGTGCCAGGTCGTTGCTGCCGCCGATGGCCAGCGTGCCTGCGAGGTCGAAGGCGTTGGCGAGGCTCACCGGCGCATTGCTGTCGAGCGTGGTGCCGTTGGCGGCGGTGACCTGACCCGTGCCCAGCGCCGTGTTGTGGCCCACCACCAGCGTGCCCCCGTTGAGCAAGGTGCCGCCGGTGTAGCTGTTGGCCCCGCTCAGCACCAGCGTGCCGCTGTCGAGCTTGGCCACCGTGCCGGCACCGTCGATGTCGACGCCGATGGTCGCGACCACGCCCGGATCGACGCGCACCGCAGTGTTGCCGCTGCCGCCGTTCACCGCCGTGAGTCGACCCGCGTTTCCGTTCATCAGGGTGTAGCCGCTGGTGGTGAATTGCATGCCGCTGAAGGTCTGCGTCCCGTCCACCGTGACGGTGCCTGCCGCGCCCTGGAAGACCGCGAAGTCGCTGGCCCAGGGCTGGTTCACCAGGCCGTTGGACGAAGTCCAGTTGGTGCCCACCGCACTCCAGGTGCCTGCGCCGCCATCGACCGCGCCGTTGGCGATCGTCTGGCTGCCGTCCCAGAAGCGGATGGTGGTGTTGGGTGCCGACACCAGCAGATTGACCTGGTTGCCCACGGCCGTCTGCACCGTCAGGTCGCCCAGGCCGAAGCCCGAGGGAAGGATGCCCAGATCCAGACCCAAGTCGGTCAGGCCGCCGGTGTAGTTGATCAGTCGATACACGCCGACACCGAAGCCGCCCGCGTCGACCACATTGAGCGTGCCGTCGAGCGTCACGTTGCCGCCGACGTTGAGCAGTGAAGTGGTCGACGGGGTGCCCAGGCTGGCGTCGAGCTGCGCGCCGCTGCCCATGGCCAGCGAGCCCATCGACAGCGTGTTGCCCGAGCTCAAGGCCAGGTGGCCGCCGTTGGCGACGTCCACCGCGCCGAGCAGCGAGCCCGTGCCGGTGAGGGTCGCGCCGTTGCCCACGCCGACGTTGACGCTGGCGAGCGACCCGCTGAGATTCAGCGTACCGCCGCTGACCTGCGTGTCGCCGGTGAGGCCGTTGATCCCGGTCAGGCTGAAAGTGCCGCTGCCGACCTTGGTGAGGCTGCCGCCCCCGCTCAGGCTGCCGTCGAAGATGCTGGAGGAGCTCGCGCCGCCCACCGTCAAGTTGTTGCCGCCACCGATCTGCACGTCGCCGCTGCCGGACAGCGCCGCCAGGGTGGCATTGCTCCCCAAATTGAGGCCGGCGCCAGCACTGACGTTCGCACCCGAGGTGTTGCCCAATGCACCGCTGCCGAGGGTGGTGACGCTGCCCGAAACGATGTTCAACGGTCCGGTGAAGGTGTTGTTGCCGCTCAGGGACAGATCGGCCAGGCCGTTCTTGATCAACCCCCCGGCGCCGCTGACGACGCCGCTCAGGTTCAGGTCGTTGTTGCCCGCCACGGTGAGGCCGGCGTTCAGCACCACGTTGTTGGCCACGCTGAGTGCCGCGCTGTTGTCCAGGCTGGCCGCGCCGCCGACGACCAGTGCGCCGCTCCCGAGCGCGGCGCCCGTGCCGAGGGTCAGCGTGCCGGCATTGAGGGTGGTGCCGCCCTGATAGGTGTTGATGCCGTTGAGGGTCAGGCCGGTCGCGCCGTTCTTGATCAACGCGCCGGTGCCGCTGACGACGCCACCGAGGGTCAGATTCTGGCTTCCGCCGACCGTCAGGTCGGTGTTCAAGGCGACGTTGTTGCCCAGGCTCGCCGAGGTGCTGCTGTCCAGTGTGGCCTGGCCGGCGACGATCAGGTTTCCAAGGCCCAGGGCGCTGCTGCTGCCCACCGTCAGGGTGCCGGCGTTGAGCCGGGTGTCGCCGAGGTAGCTGCTGGTGCCGTTCACGGTCAGATCGGCGGCGCCGTTCTTGATCAGGCCGCCGATGCCGTTGACCGCGCCATTCAGCGTCAGGGCCTGGCTGCCGCCCAGGCTCAGAGTTCCGCCCAGATTGACGCTGTTGGCCAAGGTCACCGCGGTGGTGGCGTCGAGCGTGGTGCCGTTGGCGACATTCAATGCGCCGGTGCCCAGCGCCGAGTCGGAGCCGACGATCAACGAACCGGCATTCAGTGCGGTCGTCCCCGTATAGGTATTGGCGCCGCCGAGCGTGAGGCTCGATATACCGGTCTTGATCAGGCTGCCGCTTCCGCCGATGTTGCCGGCCAGCGTCACCGCGTTGGCACCCCCCGCACTCAGGTTGGCGTTGAGCGTCACGCCGTTGTTCAAGGTCAGCGCGCTCGTGCTGCTCAGCGAACTCGCACCACTCACGGTCAGCGCGCCAGTACTGATCGCCGAGGCGTTGCCCAGCGTGAGGGTGCCTCCATTCAGGGTGGTACCGCCGAGGTAGGTGTTGGCACCGGTCAGGGTCAGGTTGCCTGAGCCGATCTTGATCAGGCCGCCGCTGCCCGACATCGTGCCGGCGAGGCTGGTGGCGTTGGTGCCCTGCACCGTCAGCCCGCCGCTGCCCAGCGAGACGAGATTGTTGAGCGTCAGTCCCGCGGCACTGGCCTGCAGGATCCCGCCATTGGAGGTCAGCACGCCGCTGCCGAAGGTCGCGTTGTCGTTGAACTGGGCCACGCCGCCATTGAGCGTCGTGGACCCGCTCACCAGCGGGCCCTGCAGCGTCCATGTGCCGCTGTTGACGGTCAGGTTGTTGAAGTTCGCATAGTTCGCGCTGGACGCGGTGCCCACGCCACTGGTGCCGCCGCCCACGCCGATCGGGTTCTGCAGAATCAGCGCGTTTTGCCCACCCGCGCCGCCGTCGATCTGACCGGTCGGTGCAAAGCTCAGGTTGTAGCCGCTCGGCCCGCCAAGGCTGGTGCCGCTGCCGCCACCGGTCGAGACGGTGGAGCCGGTGATCGCAGTGAAGGTGTTGGTGCTGGCGTTGCCCATCGAGACGCTGCCGTTGATGGTGCCGGCATTGATGAAGATATTGCCGTTGGCCGACGTTTCGAAAGCCACCCGGCCCGTCAGCGTGCCGGTGTTGAACATGCTGACCTGTGAACCGCCGCTGACCGCCACCACGGGCGTGTCCGACGCCACGACCGGTTCACTGGACAAGGAGGTCGATGTGATGGTGCCGTTATTGAAGATGTTGGTGGATCCGCCGACGCCGTTGAAGACGTTTAGGGCCGCGCCGTCGAGCGACGTGAGGTCCTGACCCAAATAACCGCCGGTCCCTCGGATGATTCCGCTCGAAGCGTTCGTGATGTTGACGACGCTGGCTCCGGTGTTGCCGATCTGGGCACCTCCGGACAGCACACTCACCAGGCCGAGCAACGCGGGGTCCACGGTCCCCGAATTGTTCAGGGTGATGTTGCTCCCCGTCAGCACGAGGACCTTGCCACCCAAGGTGGCATTCATCTGCGCACCCGCGTTGACGTTGACGGTCAGGCCGTTGGTGGCGCTCGAGAAGTTGTTCAAGAACAAGGGCAGCGACGGCACGCCCGTGCAGGTGACCGTGCTGCCCGCGGTCGAGCACGTGGCCATGGCGGAAGGAGCCGCCACGATGCCTGCGATGCCGATCGCGCCCAGGCGAATCGCCAAGGCCAATGGCGACAGACGTCCTGCAACGCAGGGATTCACCGGCGCGCATCGGGCGCCTCGCCCCGCAACCGAACTTCGACCCGTCTCCGAAACAGCTTGAGGCGCGCCGGTGGCGCGATTGAAGACCAGGCGATAGATGTGATTCATTGAGTGACGTGCATGAGATGACGAGCGGCAGGTTAGTGCCCCTTAACGGCTCAGGCGGTCGAAGGAGAATGCACGGTGCAAAAGCGTTCACATTGCGCGGAATCCGGCTCTTGAACGTATGTTTTTGTCCCGAGCGCCGGCGCGTTTGGCTGTCGACACGGCGGGCTAAGGCGTTCAGGCGGCAAAGCGAGCGCGCTGGCGGTATCGACTTCGGCGACTCGCGGTGCTGTCTCACACGCGTGGGTCTGCTTCGGCCCACCATCTTCGAATGACTGATCCACGCAATGTCGCGCACGACAAAAAAGTGCACCAGGAAAAGAAACACCGAGGCGAGGAGATCGCCCCGGGTGCCGAGCATGCCCCGCAGCCCGGGCAGAAGCCCGCGCTCAAGCATGACGATGACGCGTCCTCCTCGGAAACCACGGAACCTTCGGAGAAGACGTGAGTGCACTGTTGCCCATCTGGATCATCGGAGCGCCTCTGGCGTTCGCGATCGTCGACCTGATTCGCACGCCGAGGGTCCGCCGGCAACCTTGATCATCTGACGCCAGTTGACGATGGGTGCCGAATTGCGCGCAAGCCGATGCGCCGGCTTCCTACGCCGGCCGCGCGGCACGCGCCCAGACTCTCTCCTCCCACAACACACGATGAGAGAGAGAGAGAACCATGGCAACCACGACACGCTCCGCCCCCGACGCCTGCACCTTGCTCGACGCAGACCACCGCAACGTCAAGAAGCTGTTCAAGGATTTTGAGGAGCTGGCAGGCTCCAAGGCCAAAAGCGCACCGAAGAAGAAGCGCGCCCTTGCCGATCAGATCTGCATGGAGCTCAAGGTGCATGCCCAGATCGAGGAAGAAATTTTCTACCCGGCCGTGCGGGCCGCCATCAAGGAACACGATCTGCTCGACGAAGCCGAGGTGGAGCACGCGAGCGCCAAGGACCTGATTGCCCAGATCGAGGAAGGCGACGAGAACGACCCGAAGTTCGACGCCAAGGTGACGGTGCTCGGCGAGTACATCGACCACCACGTGAAGGAAGAGCGCAACGAGATGTTTCCGAAGGCGCGTGCGGCTCGAAAGCTGGATCTGGTGCAGATGCGCGACCAGCTCATGGCCCGCAAGGAAGAGCTGATGCAGCAGATGCAGCCGGTGGCCGCCTGATCGGCTGCACTGGCAGCCGCCACACAACGGCTGCTGGTTGAGGGGCTCAGTGCCCCTCGATTCGTTCCGCATGCGAGTAGACCAAGGGTCGCCGCCGCCCCGCGAACCCGATCAGCGTCACACCGGCCTCCTGCGCTGCCCGCACGGCCAGGCCTGTCGGCGCCGAGAGCGCGACGAGCACGCGGATGCCCGCAGCGGCCGTCTTGTGCACCATCTCGTAGCTCGCCCGGCTGGTGACGAGCGCGAAGCCTTCGTCACCGTGGCTTCCATCCTTCGCCATGGCACCGACGAGTATGTCGAGCGCGTTGTGGCGCCCTACAGCCTCCCGCAGCAACTTCATCTCCCCGTTCCAGCCGACGAACGCCGCTGCGTGCGCCGCACCCGTAGCCTGGTGCAAGGCCTGACGGCCCGCTAGCACTGACAAAGCAAGTTCGACTGCAGGCCAACCGATGCGGCCCCCCATCGACACGGCTCGCACGGGTTGCACAGCCTGCGCCAGACTCTCCACGCCACACAACCCGCAGCCCGTGCGCCCCGTGAGAGCGCGTCGCCGCAGCTTGAGCGCTGCCATGCGGCTCGACGCGATTCGCAGATGCAGCGCAATGCCCTCGCAGCTCGGCACTTCGTCGATGTCGTAGATCTCATCGGTCGAATCGACGATGCCTTCGGTCAGGCTGAAGCCGATGGCGAAATCTTCGAGGTCGATGGGCGACGCGAGCATGACGGCGTGCGAGATGCCGTTATAGACCAGCGCGACCGGCGTTTCTTCGAGCACCAGGTCGTCGACAGGGGCAGCGTCCCCCGCGCTCCAGGGCGTGATGCCGCATTGCAGGTGGATGGCCGCGGCGGACGCGCTGGCGCCATCCAGGTGGGCAAGCGTGCGTGCATCAAGCATGGGCCACCTCCGCGTCGGCACGCGCTTCGATGCGCAGGCGAATGGGGATGAACTTGGCCGCCGGCACCTTGCTCTGCTCGGCATGGTGCGCGAGCGGCATCAGCGGATTGCATTCCGGGTAATAGCCCCCGGCGCAGCCCAGCGGCACGTCGTACGCCTTCACCTGCAAGCCGGCGACTTCGCGCACGCGGCCGTCGTCGACGGCCGTGCGCGCCGTGACGACCGCGCCCTCTTCCAGGCCGAGCCGCTGCATGTCCTGCGGATGGACCAATAACACCTTGCGCGTGCCGTAGACGCCGCGAAAACGATCGTCCAGGCTGTAGACGGTGGTGTTGAACTGGTCGTCGCTGCGCAACGTCATGAGGCGCAGCACGTCCGGCCCGTCCACCGGCGTGTCGGGGTCGGCCACCAGCGTCTCGAATCCCTTGAAGTTGGCCTTGCCGTTCTCGGTCTTCCACTCGCGGTGCCGCGCGCCGACCGGCCGGTGAAAGCCGCCGGGCTCCTGCAGCCGGGTGTTGAAGTCGTGAAAGATCTCCGGAAACGCCAGCGCGATCTGGTCGCGCACCAACGAGTAGTCACCCACCCATTCATCCCACGGCACCTTCGGGTTGTGCGGCACGGTCGCCTTGGCGATGCCGGCGACGATGGCTGCTTCGGACAACAGCGTCGGCGCAGCCGGCTCGGCCACTCCCGTAGACGGGTGCATGACGCCGGTCGAATCTTCCATGGACACGGTCTGCTCGCCGCTCGCCTGTCGGTCGATCTCGATGCGCCCGAGACAGGGCAACAGGTAGGCCACCTCGCCGTGAATCAGATGGCTGCGGTTGAGCTTGGTCGCGATGTTGACCGTTAGCCTCAGCCGGCGCCACGCCGGTTCGATCCGGTCGGTGTCGGGCACCGCGCGCACGAAGTTGCCGCCCAGCGAGACGAAGGCGCGCACCGATCCGTCGAGGACGCCTTCGCACACCTCCACGGTGTTGAGCCCCTTCTTCATGGGCGGCTCGAACCCGTAGAGCTCGGCAAGCTTTTTCATCGGCGCGAGCTCGGGCTTCTCGGTGATGCCGACCGTGCGCTGCCCCTGCACGTTCGAATGGCCGCGCACCGGCAGGATGCCCGCGCCCTGGCGCCCGATGTGCCCTCCGAGAAGCAGCAGGTTCGACACCATCTGCACGTTCTGCACGCCCTTGCGGTGCTGCGTCAGGCCCATGCCATAGATGCCGATGATGGCGCGCGAGCCCGCATACGTGACTGCCGCCTCCTGCAGGCTGGCACGCGGCAGGCCCGATTCACGTTCGACGTCTTCCCATGTGGTCTGCCGCAGGTGGGCTGCGAACGCATCGAAGCCATGGGTGTGCTCGGCGATGAACTCGGCGTCGAGCACGCGCGGCACGCCCATGCGCTGCGACTCGTCGTCGGCCTCGACCAGCGCCTTGCACAGGCCGGTGAGCGCGCCCAGGTCGCCGCCGGTCTTGACCTGCAGATACTGAGTGCTCATTCGGGTGTCTGCCGGAGTCAGCATCTGCGTGGGCGACTGCGGATTCGCGAAGCGCAACGAGCCCGGCTCGCGCAAGGGGTTAAAGGTGACGATCGGCACGCCGCGCTGCCGCGCCTCCTGCAGGTCGTGCAGCATGCGCGGGCTGTTGACGCCGGTGTTCTGGCCGAAGACGAAGACCGCGTCGGTGTGCTTGAAGTCGTCCAGCGTGACGGTGCCCACCGGCACGCCGATGGTCTGCGGCAGCGCAACCGACGTGCTCTCGTGGCACATGTTCGAGCTGTCCGGCAGATTGTTGTTGCCGTAGAGGCGCGCGAGCAGCTGGTACATGTAGCTGGTTTCGAGCGAGGCGCGACCCGATGCATAGAACACGACCGAGGCCGGGTCTTGCTGTTGCAGCGCCTTCAGCTCGGCGCCGATGCCGGCAAAGGCGTCTTCCCAGCTCACTTCCACATAGCGGTCGCTCTGTGCGTCCCAGCGCATCGGCACGGTGAGTCGGCCACCCTCTTCCAAATCATGATCGCTCCACGATTCGAGCGAACTCAGCGTGTGCTGCTCGAAGAATTCCGCGGTGCGGCGCTTGGCCGTGAGTTCCCATGCGGTGGCCTTCGCGCCGTTCTCGCAGAACTCGGCCGGGTGCGGCTCGGCCGGCTTGGCCCAGGCGCAACTGACGCACATGAAGCCGCCGGGCTTGTTCTGTTTGGAAAGCGCTGCTGCGCCGACGATGGGAATCCGTTCGCGCATCAGGTAGGTGCTGACTGCCTTGACGGAGCCCCAGCCGCCGACCGCGTGCGGGTAGCCCTTGGGGGTGGATGTGTCGCTCATGAAGTGGGTGGCCTCTCGGTGTGAGTTCGTGGAACTCCCTCGATGGCGACGTTCCGAAACTTCGCCGCCCCGCGGCGTAGGTCGATCGATGGCTCCCCTGTCGGACGCGCAACAAGAAATGTTAGGTGCGCTTCGGTGATCCGCTGGGGCGCATCTGAATGCGCGATCGACAGCGAAGCTTTCCGTAGTTTGGGCAGCCCCAGAACATGCTGCCGCCCTCTTTCGATTCGCGCACGACCATCTTTACGCCGCAGCTTGCGCAGGTGGGTCGCCAGTACTCCCCTTCGTAGGCCACGTCGAGAAGCGTGGCTTGCTGCACTGCTGTGCGCGACGCGATCAGCTCGAGCAAACCAGCCCGGTTCTGCGCGCTGATGCCATGCGCTGCTGCAAAATCGCTCGCATCGGACGTGAAACCAGAACTCGTCGCATAGATGCCGCGTTCAAGGTCGTGTGATTTGAGAACGCCGAAAAACGCTCGGACATCGTCCACAGCAACCTTCCTGGTCCAGTGTTTGCACTGCACGATCATGGGCTTGCTGGCGTGCCGAAGATAGAGCCAGATGTCCACGCCGCCGTCCGCCCCATGGGACTGCGACTCAGTGCGCACACCCGCCTGCCCGTAGAGTGCCTCGCACAGGGCTTCGAACCGGCGCCATTCAATGTGCTCAAAAACCTGCGGTGCCCATTCATTCAGTCTGGGCGCAGACGGTGCCGACTCGATCTGCCGGGCGGTTCGTCCGACCTCGCCCGCCGCGGCGGTCGTCAAAGTCGGCTCGGCGAGCTTGCGCTTGGGCCAGGGCATGCGTATTCCTTTCTCCAAACAATGTAGCCCGGCCATGGCGCGTCTCCGTGACGATCACTGTGCGAATGCGCTGCAAATTGCCACAAGCTTCACGGTCCGCGCAAATCAGCCCTCGTCTGGTCGCGACCCTCTGCAGCACCGAGCAACGCCAGCGTCGCCCCGTCGCGCTCCCCGCCATAGAAGCGTTCGAGCACCTGCGCGAAGGCTTTCTCTTCGGGCGCGACGGCGTCGAACAGCGTCATGCATGACCGCAGCTTGAGATCGTCCGGCGAGCCGAAAACCTCGTGCGCGCTCCGTCCGTCGATGTCCAATAGCTGAAGCGTGCATTCGCGCAGGCGTTGCCCCAGCACCGGGTGGCGCCAGTAGGCCAGCGCCTCGGCTGCGTCCTCGATGCCATAGAAGCGGGCCGTTTCGCTGCGGCCGAGGCCGCGCAGTTGAGGGAACACGAACCACATCCAATGGCTGGTCTTGCGTCCCGCCGCAAGTTCGCGGCGGACTGCCTCCAGAACGGGGGCTTGTGCGGTGACGAAGCGGTCAAGGTCGGATGTCATGGTGGTTTCGGATGGGCTGCTTCGCCGCAAGGAGCAGCAGCGGCGAATGCGGAGTAAGAATGCAAGTGAGCGAATCTCCCCGTCTACGATGAGAGCCGACTAACCGATTCGTTGCAGGACAAGGCCTTCCCTCATCGATTGCGTTTTCCTGCTTCGCGGTGGCTCTCCGCGGCGCAGTTTTTAGATGTCGAACCATGCTTTCGGCGACTTCAGGAGCACACCGATGCAAGAAGCCCCACCGGCGTCCGCCGACGCCTTGGCAGAAAAGGCCAAGACCCCGTATCCAGGCGCGTCGCCCGAATACGAAGCGGCGCGCAAAGCCCTGCTCGCGCAGGAGATCGAGTTCCGCCGCCACATGACGCGGGTGGTGGCGCAACGGCAGGCCCTCCCGCCCGGACCGGTGATCGAGAAGGACTACCGCTTCAAGGACGAGCAAGGCTTCGAAGTGGGCCTGCTCGACCTGTTCGGCAACAAGGACACGCTGGTCTGCTATTTTTGGATGTACGGCCCGCAGCGCGAGAGGCCCTGCCCCATGTGCACCAACTGGCTCGGCGCCGTCAACGGCAACGCGGCCGACATCAAGCAGCGGGTCGCCCTCAAGATCCTCGGGCGCTCGCCGGTCGAACGGCAGTTTGCCTTCGCGCAGGAACGCGGCTGGCGGGACCTGGACTTCGTGCAGACCGTCGGCGACGACTACGCCCTGGATCTGGGTAGGCTGACCCCCGAAGGCGACGAGTACCCGGCGCTCACCGTCTACCGGCGAGACGGCGACCGGGTGCGGCTTTTCTGGGCCAGCGAGATGATCGCCGACATGGCGGACCCGGGGCAGGACCCGCGCGACGCACCCGACATCGCTTCGCTCTGGAGCGTGCTCGACCTCACGCCGGGTGGGCGCAGCACCGACTGGTACCCCAAGCTGCGCTACTGAAACCCGCACTTTTTCAGACGGCATGACCCAGCGATCAAGTAGCATGTGCCCCACCCATGGTCAGCGCCGCGCTTTCATCCTCGGACGAACCCTTCGAGTGGCCTTCGCCGCCGATCCCGGGCTATTGGCCGCCACCGGTGCTGGGCCAACAGCTCGAGTGCGAGATCGTCGGCCTGAACGACCGGGCCGCCAACGGGAGCCTTCTGCATTTCCTGCTCGACGAGAAAGAACTGCACATCCGGTTGCAGAACTCCCGCCGTGTCACGGTTTTGCGCTTCGACCAGTTTCGCGTGCTGACGCTGACGCCCACCTGGCCGGCGCCGGCGTTGGCGGTCAAGTCGGGCGCAGTCCCCTTCGAAATCGTCTGGAAGGACGGCGGCAAGACGAGTGGCGCCACGCTCGGCCGCGTCGAGCATTCGGCTGGCGTCTTCCTGTTTCCGGTCGACGACAACCAGAGCGCATTTCGCCGCGTATTCGTTCCAGCCTCGAGCTTCGAACGCATTCATCCTGAAACCGAGATCGCCGAGTGGCAGCTTCTTCCTGCCGGCCCGTCGATCGAACCGGATGCCGCCGCAGACGCTGCCGTGCCGCATCCGGATCTGTCCGAAAGTGAAGAATTCGTCTTGTCAGAAGTCACCACCCCCGAACAACTGCTGGAACAAGTCGCCGCCCAGAGCCGCATGCCGATCGTGCGCATCGGCCAGGCCCTGACCTCGCTCGGCATGATCAGCAACGTCCAGTTGAGCGAGGCGCTCGAGCGCCAGCAGCTCGACCGAAGCGTGCCCTTGGGCGAAGTGCTGGTGCGCATGGGCGCCGTTTCGCGCGGCGACCTGCAGATCGCACTCGCACGGAAGATGGGCTATCCGCTGGTCGACCTGCAGGTGTTTCCGGTGGCTGCCGAAGCGTTGCGCAAGGTGCCGTTCGAGGTGGCTCGGAGGCTGCAGGTGGCGCCGCTGATGCTGCACGAAGGCCGCCTGGTCATCGCGCTCGACGACCCGGCCAACCGGCATGCCGCCATCGACGAAATCGAGTTCGTCGCGCAATGCAAGGTCGTGGCGGTGATCGGCAAGTGGCAGGATTTCGAGGCCGTGCTGTCGCAGGCCTACGAGAAGATCGGAGCGGTTTCCGGCTCGCGCTTCGCGAGCGGCGACACGCTGCGGCCCATCGAATTCGACGAGGCAGGCACCACCGAGCTGCTGCAAACGCTCGAAAAAGAAGGCCAGGCCACCACCTCCGCCGAGGACGTGCCGATCGAGCAGTCCGACAACTCCCTGGTGCGGCTGATCAACCGGATGATCCTCGAGGCGCATGGCGAAGGCGTCTCGGACATCCACATCGAAAGCTACCCGGGCCGCGAGAAGATCCGCATCCGCTTTCGCCGCGATGGCCGGCTGTACACCTATCTGGAACTGCCGCCCAACTACCGCAACGCGCTGATCGCCCGAATCAAGATCATGTGCGACCTCGACATCAGCGAAAAGCGCAAGCCGCAGGACGGCAAGATCAACTTCGCCAAGTTCTCGCCGCAGCACAAGATCGAGCTGCGCGTGGCCACCATCCCCACCAACAACGGCCTCGAAGACGTGGTGATGCGGATCCTGGCATCGGCCAAACCAATCCCGCTCGAGAAGATCGGCCTGTCGCCGCGCAACCTGGCGGCTTTCATCAAGGCGGTCGAGCGGCCTTACGGCATGGTGCTGTGCGTGGGGCCGACCGGCTCCGGCAAGACCACCACGCTGCATTCCGCGCTGATGCACATCAACACGCCCGAGCGCAAGATCTGGACGGCCGAAGACCCGATCGAGATCACCCAGACCGGGCTCCGACAGGTGCAGGTCAACCCGCGCATCGATTGGACCTTTGCCAAGGCGCTGCGCGCTTTCGTGCGGGCCGACCCGGACGTGATCATGGTCGGCGAAATCCGCGACGAGGAAACCGCCAAGACCGCGATCGAAGCGTCGCTCACCGGCCACCTGGTGCTCTCGACGCTGCACACCAACAGCGCACCCGAGACGGTGACCCGCCTGCTCGACATGGGCATGGACCCCTTCAACTTCGCCGACTCGCTGCTCGCGGTGCTGGCGCAGCGGCTGGTGCGGCGGCTCTGCTCGCAGTGCGTGACCAGCCGCCCTGCCACGCCCGAGGAGTTCGAAGAACTGGTGGGTGACTTCATGCACGCCTTCCAGAAGCTCGACACGCCGGCGCAGCGCGAGACCCTCCGCAACGGCTGGCTGCAGCGTTACGGCAAAGACGGCACCGTGCCGGTCTACCACGCGCCGGGCTGCGATCACTGCAAGGGCACGGGCTACAAGGGGCGCGTCGCGATCCATGAGCTGATGATCGTGTCGCCCCTGGTGCGCCGGCTCATCCAGAGCGGCACGCGGGCCGAAGAGCTGCAGGAAGCAGCCCTGCGCGAGGGCATGCGCACGCTGCGCCAGGACGGCATCATGAAAGTGCTGGCCGGCGACACCAGCCTGGCCGAGGTGCGCGCAACCAGCAACGCTTGAGCGGCCTCGCGGGCCGCAGCGCCGCACGCTCAGCCGCCGATTTCCAGCCCGTCGGACACCAGCGCGACCTGGTAGTTGTCGCGTCCTGCGGCCTTGGCCTGGTAGAGCATCTCGTCGGCCCGGCGTGTGAGCTGGTCGGGCGTAGCCGGCGCGCCGCCGTAGCAGGCGACCCCCACGCTCGCGCTGATGTCGAGCGTCAGCTTGCCGAGCCGGAATGGCTCTTTCATCGCGGCGATGATCTTCTCCGCCACATGGGTGGCGTCTTCGGATTCGCGCAGCGTCTGCAGGATGACAGTGAACTCGTCGCCGCCGAGCCGCGAGACGAAATCGGTCGAGCGGGTCGCGCCTGACAACCGTTCGGCCACTGCCTTCAGCAAGGCATCGCCGCACGGATGGCCGAAGCGGTCGTTGACCTGCTTGAACCGGTCGAGGTCGATGTACATCAGCGCCATGATCGCGCGATGTTGCTGGCAGTGCGCCATGGCATCGGCCAGGCGCCTTTCGAAGGCGATGCGGTTGCCGAGTCCGGTGAGCGGGTCCTGGCTGGCCATCTGCACCAGCCGCTGCTCCTCGCGCTTCTGCTCGGTGATGTCGATGGTCACGGCATGGAAGCCGATGACCGACTCGCCGTCGACGCTGCGCTGCGGGATGTAATTCGACTGGTAGTACATCGAGTCGTCCGGTGTGATCACCGAATTCTCGAAAGTCACCTTCCTGCCCGACTGCACCGCGGCGATCTGCGTCTCGATGGCCGCGTAGCGCTCGGCGCCGAGCACTTCGCGCACGGTGCGGCCTTCGATCTGGCCGCGGCTCAATCCGAAAAATCCTTCGTAGGCGCGGTTGGCGAACAGGTAGCGGCCGTCGGCATCGATGTACGCCACGCGCATCGGCAGCGCATCGGCCATGGTGCGCAGCCGCGCTTCGCTTTCGGACAGCGCGAGCTCGGTCGACTTGGCCAGCGAGATGTCGCGCATGATGGCCGAGAAGCGCTCGACCTTGCCGCGCTTGTCGCGGTGCGCGATGACCATGTGGCTGACCGGAAACACGTTCTTGTGCGCGTCCCAGATTTCCGATTCGCCCACCCACACGCCCTTGGCGACGGCCGTGGGCACGACTTCGCTCATGAGCCGTCGTAGGGTGTGCGGCGGATTGAAATCCGACATCGTCAGATGCGACACCGAGGCATCCAGCGGCACGCCGGTGACGCTGCGCGCCGCCGGGTTCATGTAGGTCAGCTTGCCCTCGTTGTCGAGCTGCACCACGAAGTCGGTGGTCGACTCGAAGATCGCCGTGAGCGTGCGCAGCGCCTGCTCGGCTCGCATGCGCTGGGTGATGTCTGCCACCGTTCCGACCTGACCGGAGACTTTGCCGTCGACCATCACCGGGCGCATCTGCAGCGAAATGCGCACGTCGTTGCCTTCGCGGCGGCGCAGCCAGCGCGTGACGTGAAACGGCTTGTCGTCGCGCACACGCTGCTGCCAGTCGGCCCACACGTCGTCCTGCACGGCTTCGGGCAGCAGGTAGAGCCAGCCACGGTCGGATTCGGATCGCACCAAACCGTGGATCGTCAGATAGGCGTCGTTCACGTAGACCATCAGCCCATCGGCGTCGCAGCGGAACAGACCGAGCGGGGACGCATCCATCACCGCGGCCATTTCGGAGCGCTTGTTGCGCAGCTCGGTGATCAACGCATCGAACTCGCGCGCCAGGTCGCCGCGCTCGTCGCGTGCGTGCACGTCGAGCGTCACCGCCGAATCGGGCGACTGCCGCAGCATGCGGATGGCCCGATGCAGCCGGCCGAAGGGCCGCAGCATGAAGAAGGTGCCGGCCCACACGAGCGCGCCGAAGATCAGGCCGAGCACCCCCATTTGCGCGAGCAGCGTCCGGCGCGCATGGTCGAGCGGCCCGTAGGCGGCGCCGTGCGGCAGCACGACGCGCAGCGTCCAGCCGGCCGTGGGGACGGGGGCGCTGGCCATCAGGCTGTCGTCCGTCGCCGGCCCGACGGCGGCGAGCACGCGGTTGGCATCGGGGTGCACCACATAAACGGGGCGCGCGCCGCCGGTCTCGATGAGATAGTGCCCCTCGGCGCCGACGCGCGAGCGCGCCAGGTCGCCGAGCACGTTCGACCGCGTCAGGTCGAGGCCGGCCGCGAGCACGCCGACCACGCGCCCGGCC
>JAHJOG010000322.1 GCA_018820395.1 Gammaproteobacteria bacterium
GAACACAAGGGTTTGCGAGTCCAATTTATTGAGCAATAGTTTCATGCTCGTGTTCTCGATAATGCGGCCTTCGTCGATGATCGCAATGTTGCGACAAAGGCTCTCGGCCTCTTCCAAATAGTGGGTCGTCAGAATAATGGTAGTGCCATTGTCGTTGATCTCTTGTAGGAACTCCCACATCGAGCGCCGCAATTCTATATCGACCCCCGCGGTGGGCTCGTCCAGGATCAACAAGCGCGGTTCGTGAACGAGCGCCCGTGCGATCATCAGCCTGCGCTTCATGCCTCCGGAGAGCATGCGTGCGCGATTATTACGCTTGTCCCAAAGGCCAAGCTTCTTCAAATATTTCTCGGTGCGCTCTCTGGCTAAGGCGCGGGGCAGCCCGTAATAACCCGCCTGGGTCATAACGATATCCATCACCTTTTCGAAGAGACTGAAATTGACTTCCTGGGGAACTATGCCGAGGTCGAGTTTGGTCTCGTAGACGTGGGTTGCTACATCTTTGCCAAAAACACTAACGGTGCCCGAGGTCTGTTTTACGAGTGTCGAGATCACGCCTATGGTCGTAGACTTACCTGCACCGTTTGGCCCTAGCAAGGCGAAGAAGTCGCCCTCTTCCACCTCTAGGTCGACCCCCTTAAGGGCCTGGTGTCCATTCCCATAGGTCTTGTACAAATCTTTTATCGATATGGCGCTAGTCATACTCGTTACTTCTTGGCTTTGTATACGGATGAGAGGTCTGACGGAGGTAGAACATTAGCATCGTCAGCGGGTCGCCATCATAGCAAATCAATATTGGCTGCGCTATTTAACTACTGGACACACTTGGGTGAGGAATCGGTTTTAGGGGGGGCAAGGTTTTGGGAGGCAAAAAAAAGGCCCGACAAAAGTCGGGCCTTTAAATTTGGCGTCCCCTAGGGGTTTCGAACCCCTGTTGCCTGGATGAAAACCAGGTGTCCTAGGCCTCTAGACGAAGGGGACTAGAGTCGTACAATCTCTCCGCAATCGATATGCCTTATTGCGGAAAGCGGCGCATTTTAGGAAGCCTTAGTGCTCTCGTCAAGAGTTAATTGATGATTTTTAATATTACTGATTTCGAGCAAGCTTACAAAGTGACTTTCGAGTCTGCCTGAGACCCATACCGCAGCGCCATTACAGCGCATTGTGACAGTGTAATCAGAGATCGACCCGATAGCGATAAGATTGGTAGAATCGCCTAATACCACAAGCGCTGCCCGCAACCCTTGGCAGTTAACTGCACACTTGCTTGAAAATCACGAAAGTTAATGGAGTAGTGAATTGATCTTAATAGGACTGAGCATCCTTGCTGCGATCGGTCTATTGGTGCTGATCGTTTGGGCATTGCATCGCAACCAACGCATAGAGAATCAGGAGAGCGTCGATCGCAACCTCCCGCTTCCGCCTATCGAGTTAAAACAGAGCGACGCAAATGAGTTGTCTGATGTCGAGGACATGCTGGGCATAGAGCCAGAGTCCTCGCCAGCCCCGCGCCCTGCCCCTGTGGCAGCGAAAGTAGAGCTAAGCGACTCTGTCGCATCTCCGGATCAGTGGTTAGTCCGAAGTCGCGAGTGCGCGTCGCAGGGCGATTTCGAGGCAGCCTTGCAGTTATGCGAAAGCGCGCTTCCCCAGATGGGAGCATTTCGGCAATCCTGCGTGGTCTTGCGCGCGCAGATTCGCGAATTGAAAAAGAAGCGGCATTCTCATTCCCACGCGCTGGAGCAACTGTACCAGCTCGCCGCTCAGGCAGATTTCTTCCATGGCAAAACTCCAAATACTAAGGCTTTGGCACCCAGCGCCGTGAAGCAGATCGATTACGCTGCATGGAAGGCCCTTAGCAGCCCCTATGCCGTGTTAGGCTACAAGCATGTAAGCTTGCTTACTAAGACAGACGCCAAGTGGCTAGTGCAGGAATGGGGCGAGCCCGAGAGTCACGGCTATATGCGTGAGTTGCACTTAGCGCAGTGGAATACTTTGTAGGACATGGCACATGAAAGACTTTCGCAAGAATAGCGGTGAAGTCTCCATAGACCCCGAGTTGATTAGGCGGGGTGAACAGCA
>JAHJOG010000074.1 GCA_018820395.1 Gammaproteobacteria bacterium
ATCAGCTCGCTCGAAATAGGGTTGCGCTTCTGCGGCATGGTGCTCGACGCGCCACGGCCCTTGACGAAGGGCTCGTAGACCTCGGCGAATTCGGTCGAGGCCATGAGCATGATGTCGAGCGCGATCTTGCCGAGCGAGCCGGTGACGAGCGCGAGCAGGTTCACTGCTTCCGCGAGGCCGTCGCGTGCCACGTGCCAGGTGGTGGCCGGCACGCCGAGCTTCAGCTCGTCGGCCATCGCTTGCTGCACCTCGAAACCCTTGTCGCCCACCGAGGCCAGCGTGCCGGCCGCGCCGCCGAATTCCACCAGCGCCACGCGCGGGCGAAGCTCGGCCAGGCGTTGCTGGTGCCGGTCGAACATGGCGAGCCAGATCGCGACCTTGTAGCCGAAGGTCACGGGCAAGGCCTGTTGCAGGTGCGTGCGTCCGGCCATCGGCGTGTCGCGATGCTTCACCGCCAGCGCGGAAAGGATGGCACGCAGTTCGCGGATGTCCGCGTCGATGCTGTCGAGCCCGTCGCGCACCTGCAAGGCCACGGCGGTGTCCATGATGTCCTGCGTGGTGGCGCCCCAGTGCACGTAGCGGCCGGCTTCGCCGCACATCGCCACCAGCTGGTGCACGAGCGGGAGGATCGGGTAGCCGACGATGTCGGTCTCTTCGCGCATGTGGTCGAAGTCGATGCGCTCGATCCGGGATTCGCGGGCGATGACCTCGGCTGCGTCGGCGGGGATCAGCCCCACGCGCGCTTCCGCCTTGGCCAGTGCCACTTCCGCGTCGATGTAGCGCTGGACGAGCGCGCCGTCGGAGAAGAGCTGGCGCATCTTCTGCGTGCCGAAGGCGTCGCGAAAGAGGATGGAATCGACGACCGTGCTCGCTGCGGGCAAGGAAGACCGCGTGGCGGTAGATGCGGGAGAACCGGATGGAGTCATGAATGGGGCTCGATAGATGGTGGGAGGGTGAGTTGGGGCCGATTATGTCCGGACATGTTTGACTCCGCTATGTCCGAACATAATGGGCGCCATCGACGGTGTGCTCCCCAGCGAACCGTCACCGCCCAAAACCATGCCCCGACCTGCCAAGCCCCATTACACCGACATCGCGCGCCATCTGACCGAGGGCATCGCATGCGGGCATTTCGCCGTGGGCTCGGTGCTGCCGACGGAGCTGGAACTCGTCGGGCACTACCGGACCAGCCGGCACACGATTCGAGCGGCCCTCGCGGAACTGCAGAGCGCAGGGCTCGTTTCCCGGCGCAAGAATGTCGGGACGCGGGTCGAGACCGCGACGCCGCGCGCCATGTTCCGCCCTTCGTTGGCCTCGATCGACGACCTGGTGCAGTTCGGCACGCAGCATCGGCGCCAACTGCGATCGATCCGGCTCGTGAACGTGACTCGCGCGCAGGCCGCCGACCTGGGCTGTGCCAACGGCCAGCGGTGGCTGCGCATATCGAGCCTACGCGTCCCCGCTGCCGAAGTCGCGGGGCAAGTCAGTGGCGCACCCATCGGGTGGACCGACGTCTATGTCGATCCGGCCTATGCAGACATCGGCGCGGCGGTGCGCGACGCGCCCGACGTGCTCGTGAGCGACTTGTTGCAAAGGCGGCACGGCCTGCGCATCGCAGAGATCCATCAGGAGGTGAGGGCGCTTGCCGTCGACGATGTGGCCATCGCCAAAGCGCTCGGGCTCGACATCGGCGCGCCGGCCTTGAAGGTGTTGCGTCGCTATCTCGACGGCGCGGGCAAGGCTTTCGAGGTGTCGGTGTCGGTGCATCCGGCCGAGCGCTTTGCCATCTCGATGCGCCTGCAGCAGACGAGCGGTTGAAAAGACCTACCAGCCCCATATCAGATGCAAGGGCAGATACACCGCCATGCCGGCGAGGATCGTCCCGAGCAAGCCGCGCCGCCAGAAGAACCACACGATCGCGAAGCCGGCTGCGAACAGTCGCGCGTCTTTCCAGGTCGACACCCACTGACCGGCGCTGGTGACGATTTCCGGCACCACGACCGCCGCCAGCGCGGCGATGGGCGCGTACTTCAGGCCCTTCGCGACCCAGGCCGGGAGTTCCCACGCGTTGTTGGACAGAAAGAAGAACGCGCGCGTCAGCACGGTGATGAAGACCATGCCCACGACGGTCAGGAGGGTCCACAGGTCGGTGCGGCTCATTTGTTGTCTCCGCCGCCGGACGGCGTCGAGAGGGCGGGGGACATCTTCTTGGCGGTCGCTTCGAGCAGCAGACCGAAGGCCACGGCCGCGGCGATCGCGACGAGGATGTTGAGCTTCAGCG
>JAHJOG010000075.1 GCA_018820395.1 Gammaproteobacteria bacterium
CGCACTCAAGACCAAACCCATTCTGAAGCGCACAAGAAAAAACCGCCGCAGTCTTGCAACTGGGCGGTTTGTCTTTAACTGGCGGAGTGGACGGGGCTCGAACCCGCGACCCCCGGCGTGACAGGCCGGTATTCTAACCAACTGAACTACCACTCCTGGTAGGCGACGTCTGCTCGCTGGCGAGCCAAGTGTTGCCGACTTGTGCCTGGTTCACTTGCGTGAAACTGGCGACCCTACGGGGATTCGAACCCCGGTACTCACCGTGAAAGGGTGATGTCCTAGGCCTCTAGACGATAGGGTCAAAACCTGAGGAACCGCGTTGCGATCAACGCTTGAACTTTACTCGACGCCCTGATGGTGGAGGTAAGCGGGATCGAACCGCTGACCTCTTGCATGCCATGCAAGCGCTCTCCCAGCTGAGCTATACCCCCTTGGGTGTCGAGCCTCAAATTATAGCCTGAACTTCACGCCTTCTTTAAACGCCCGAGCACGGTTTCTCGCGCGAAGAGCGCAAGAACCGCATCGAGCGACGGTGTCTGCGGCGTTCCCATGACGAGCACACGCACGGGCATCGCGATGGCGGGCATCTTGAGGCTGTGCGCAGCCAGCACTTCCTTGACCGCGGCGGCGATGGCGGGCTTGCTCCATTCGACCGTTGCGAGCTTCTCGGCGAGCGTGGCAATCGCGGGCCGCACCGCATCGGTGACATGCTGCGCAAGGTCCGCATCGCTCGGCGAGACATCGGCATAGAAGGCCTTCGCCCACTGGGCCAGCGCGACGGTGGTGTCGCACCGGTCTTTGAAGAGTCCGCAGATGGCGGGCAGGCGGTCGTCGGACTCGACACCCTGCTTGGCCAGTTGCGCAGCCACCAATGGCGCAAGGTCTTCGTCGCTCATGGCCTTCAGATGCTGAGCGTTGACCCAGCGCAGCTTGGCCTCGTCGAACTGCGCCGCGCTGCGGCCGAGATGGTCGAGGTTGAACCATTCGATGAACTGCGCGCGCGAAAAGATCTCGTCGTCGCCGTGGCTCCAGCCCAGGCGCGCCAGGTAGTTGACCATTGCCTCGGGCAAAAAGCCTTCGTCGCGGAACTGCGTGACGGGCTTGGCACCGTTGCGCTTGCTCATCTTCTCGCCCTGCTCGTTGAGCACGGTCGGCAGGTGCGCATACACCGGCGGCTCCTTGCCCAGCGCCTTGAAGATGTTGATCTGGCGCGGCGTGTTGTTGACGTGGTCGTCGCCGCGGATCACGTGCGTGATGTTCATGTCGATGTCGTCGACCACCACGCAGAAGTTGTAGGTGGGCGTTCCGTCGGGCCGCGCGATCACCAGGTCGTCGAGTTCGTCGTTGCCGATCTCGATGCGACCCTTGACCTTGTCGTCCCAAGCGACGACGCCGCCTTGCGGGTTCCGGAAGCGCAGCACGGGTTGCACGCCCTGCGGCACCGGCGGCAGCGTCTTGCCGGGCTCGGGCCGCCAGGTTCCGTCGTAGCGGGGCTTCTGCTTGTCGGCCATCTGCCGCTCGCGCAGCGCGTCGAGCTCGGCCACGCTCATGTAGCACGGGTAGAGCTGGTCGGCGGCCTGCAGTTCGGCGAGCACGGCCTTGTAGCGGTCCATGCGCTGCATCTGGTAGTACGGGCCTTCGTCGTGGTCGAGGCCGAGCCACTGCATGCCTTCGAGGATCACGTCGACCGCGGCTTGCGACGAGCGCTCGACATCGGTGTCTTCGATGCGCAGGATGAAGTCGCCGCCCGTCGAGCGCGCGAAGGCCCACGGGTACAGGGCCGAGCGGATGTTGCCGAGGTGGATGAATCCGGTCGGCGACGGTGCGAAGCGGGTGCGGGTCTTGCCGGTCATGCCTTGCTGCCCATGGTGTCGAGCCCGCGCAGCAGGTCGGTGCGGATGTCGTCGATGTGGTCGAGCCCGACCGCGATGCGGATCAGCCCCTGCCCGATGCCGGCCGCCTGCCGCTGTGCTTCGCTGAGCCGCCCGTGCGACGTGGTGGCCGGATGGGTGATGGTGGTCTTGGTGTCGCCGAGATTGGCGGTGACGCTCAACACGCGCGTGCTGTCGATCACGTGGAAGGCATTGGCACGCGATTCTTCGGGCGTGTGGCCGGGCACGTCGAACGACACCACCGCCCCGCCCTGCCCCGACTGCTGGCGCATCGCGAGCTCATGCTGCGGATGCGACGCGAGGCCGGGGTAATACACGCGCGCCACACCCGGCTGCGTTTCGAGCCACTGCGCGAGCGCCAGCGCGCCTGCGCAGTGCGCCTGCATGCGGATGCCGAGCGTTTCGAGCCCCTTGAGCACGACCCACGCATTGAATGGAGAAAGCGCCATGCCCGCAGTGCGCACCACGGTCGCGAAGATGTCCATGTACTTGTTCGGCCCGCAGATGGCGCCGGCGAGCACGCGCCCTTGTCCGTCGAGGTACTTGGTGCCGGAATGGATCACGAGGTCGGCGCCGAACTCGGTCGGGCGCTGCAGCGCCGGCGAGCAGAAGCAGTTGTCGACCACCAGCAGCGCATTGCCCGAATGGGCCAGGTCGGCGAGCGCGCGGATGTCGCACACGTCGGTGAGCGGATTGGTCGGCGTCTCGGCGAAGAGGAGCTTGGTGTTGGGCCGCATCGCAGACTTCCATTCCGCGATGTCGGTCTGCGAGACGAAGGTGGTCTCGACGCCGAACTTGCCGAAGTCGCGGCCGATCAGATTGAGCGTGGAGCCGAATACCGAGCGCGAGCAGACCACGTGGTCGCCCGCCTTCAACAGGCCCATGCACATCATCAGAATGGCGCCCATCCCGCTGGATGCGGCAATGGCCGATTCGGTGCCCTCGAGCGCGGCGAGCCGACGCTCGAAGCTGGTCACCGTCGGGTTCGACGTGCGCGTGTAGGTGTAGCCCTCTTCGGTGCCGGCAAAGCGGCGTGCGGAGGTTTCGGCGTCGGGCTGCACGAAGCTGCTGGTGAGAAACAGCGCTTCGGAGTTCTCGCCGTACTGGCTCTTGTCGAGCGCGGTGCGCACTGCGAGCGTGTCGCGGTGCAGGCCGGGCGGCAGGGTTCGGTCGGTCACGGAGTGCCTCGGGTCATTCACTGTGATTGGGGAGCGCGAGACGCGAGGAATCTTCCTCGTCCTCTTCGATGCGCGGCCGGTTGCCACTCATGCGCAGAATGGCTTCGAGATCGATGTCGCCGGTCACGTAGACGCCGTCGAAGCAGGACGCGTCGAAGCCGTCGAGCGGAACACGCGGCGACGCGGGTGCGGCCTTCATGATGGCGCGCTTCATGCCTTCGACGTCCTGGTAGATCAGCGCGTCGCAACCGATGAGTTCGCGGATCTCCTCGATCGAACGGTCGTGGGCCACGAGTTCGTCCTTGGTCGGCATGTCGATGCCGTACACGTTGGGAAAGCGCACCGGCGGCGCAGCGCTCGCCAGATACACCTTGCGCGCGCCGGCGTCGCGCGCCATCTGCACGATCTCGCGGCTGGTCGTGCCGCGCACGATCGAATCATCCACCAGCAGCACGTTGCGTCCCTTGAATTCGCTGCCGATCACGTTGAGCTTCTGCCGCACCGACTTCTTGCGCACGCCCTGCCCCGGCATGATGAAAGTGCGCCCCACGTAGCGGTTCTTGACGAAGCCTTCGCGGTACGGAACGCCCAGCAGATGCGCGAGTTGCGTGGCGCTCGGACGGCTCGATTCGGGAATGGGAATGATCACGTCGATGGCGCTCGGAGGCACGGTCGACACCACGCGCTTGGCGAGCGTTTCGCCCAGGTTCAGTCGCGCCTGATAGACCGAGATGCCGTCGAGCACCGAATCGGGCCGAGCCAGGTACACGAATTCGAAGATGCAGGGATTGAGCGTCGGCGCGTCGGCGCACTGCTGGGCATGCACCTGGCCCTGCAGGTCGACGAACACCGCCTCGCCCGGCGCGATGTTGCGCTCGAACGTGTAGCCGGACCCTTCGAGCGCCACCGATTCGCTCGCCACCATCACGGTGCCGTCACCGCCACGCCCCATGGACAGCGGGCGGATGCCGTACGGATCGCGAAAGGCCAGGAGCCCGTGGCCCGAAATGAGTGCCACCACGGCATAGGAGCCACGCACCCGGCGATGCACGCTGTGCACGGCCGCGAACAAGGCGTCGGACGTGAGCATGCCGCCGCGGGTCGCGCGCTCGATCTCGTGAGCCAGCACGTTGAGCAGGACTTCGGAATCGCTCTCGGTGTTGGTGTGGCGATGGTCGGTGGAAAACAACTCGGCGCGCAGCGCATGCGCGTTGGTCAGGTTGCCGTTGTGCACCAGCACGATGCCGAAAGGCGCGTTGACGTAGAAAGGCTGCGCCTCTTCCTCGCTGTAGGCGTTGCCCGCGGTGGGATAGCGCACCTGGCCGAGGCCGACGTCGCCGGGCAAGGCTCGCATGTTGCGCGTGCGGAAGACGTCGCGCACCATGCCCTTGGCCTTGTGCATGAAGAACTTGCGGTCGAGCAAGGTCACGATGCCGGCGGCGTCCTGGCCGCGATGCTGCAGCAGCAGCAGCGCGTCGTAGAGCAACTGGTTCACGGGTGCGTTGCTGACAACGCCGACGATTCCACACATGACTTGATCCTCTCAGGGCAGGAAGCTTGCCAACTTTTCAGGCAAGGTAGGTTTGAGTCCCTGCAATGCCGCATCCAGAACCAGGGCCGTCTGCGAGCCATGCCACCACGTCGTGCCGGCAAGCGACAGCAGATGCACCATGACGCCCAGCGCCAACAGCGCCACCACACCGCGTGCCAGCCCGAAGGCGCCGCCCAACACACGGTCGACAGGCCGCAGGCCCACCACCACGATCAGCTTGCGCGCCAACGCCGCCAGGAGGCCGACGCCGAACGCGACCAGCACGAAGACGATCACGAACCCTGCCGCATAGCGCCACGTCGCAGCCGGGTCGCCGATGGGCAGCCAGTTGGCCACGTCGTCGGCCAGCCACTGCGCGCACAGAAAGGCTGCGACCCAGCCGACCAGCGAGATGATCTCGAACACCAGCCCCCGCACCAGACCGAAGAGCATCGAGATCACGAGCAACGCGATGGCGATCCAGTCGAGCGTGGCCACGTTGCTCCGCACCTACAAGGTGAGGACGGACGCGGCCAATGACAAGCCCTTGATGCGGCTTGCGGCGCGGTCGGCCTCGGCGCGCGATGCAAACGGGCCGACCCGCACGCGCGTGCGCTCGCCCTGCGGCGTCTTCAACACCTGCGTGTAGGCCTTGAGGCCGGCCTGGTCGAGTTTCTGACGCACTTCGCGCGCCTTGTCGGCCTCGGCGAAGGCGCCGACCTGGACGACGAAACGACCGCTGTCTTCGGCCGCAGCCGCGGGCTGCGACTTGGCAGCGGCGGCGGCGGCAGCGGCCTTGGCGGCCGCGACGGACTTGCCTTCGAGCAAGGCGCGTGCACGCGCACCGCTTTCGTCCGCGGCCGGCTTGGCGGGCGGCGACTTGGCTTCGGCCGAGCGCGTGTCGGGCTTCGGCTCCGACGGCTCGGACTTGGCTTCGGATTTCGGTTTGGTTTCAGGCTTTGGCTCTGCCCGGGCCTCGGCCTTCGGTTCGGGGGCCGGCTCGGGTTCGGGCCGCGAGGTGGCCTGGTTGGCGGCGGGCGGCGTGGCCGGCACTTCGGTGCCGTCGGCCTTCTCCGTGATCATCGAACCGGACGAAGACGGCGCGCCCGAGCGGTTGGCCGGAGCAGGCCCTGCAGCGGGTGGTGCCGGTGCCGCCGCGGTCGGCGGTGTCGGCAGCGGCAATGGCTTGGCCTGATTGCGGTCGGGGATCTCGATCGGGATGTCGACCGCCACCGGGCGCGGCTGCGTGTCGAACAGCAGCGGAAACCCGATGACCCCTGCCAGCACCAGCACGGCCGCGCCGACCAGGCGGTGGCGAGCACGTCGGCGCATGGCCTCGACGCTCTCGGCCGGTGCCGCCGCGGCGCTTGTGTTTCGACCTTCGTTGGCTTGCGGACCGCGGTTGCGGAGCTGGAAGAACGCCATGAATTCGATTCCTGAGGGATGCAGCGTGGACGAAGAAAAGGAAGAGAAAAAAGCGCCGGAATCAAGCCGATCAGGAGCCCGGCGACAAGTGCCTGGCGCGCAGCCGAGGCGTTCCGTGCTCGAGCACGCCACCCACCGTGAAGAACGATCCGAAGACAACGATTCTATCAGTGGGGTCTGCTGCATCGATGGCCGCCTGCAGGGCCTGCATCGGGCTCGCATGAGCGCTCGACGCTGCATCGCTGCGGGTGTTCTGCGCCTGCCAACGCGCCTGCAGATCGTCGGCCCGCGCAGCCCGGGGGGTCGGCAGGTCGGTGAAGTACCAGCGGTCGATCAGCGGACCGATGCGCGCGAAGATCGACGCGATGTCCTTGTCCGCCATCACGCCGAACACGGCATGGGTGGTCGGGTAGAAGCCCATCGCATCGAGGTTTTCGGCCAGCGCGGCCACGGCGTGCGTGTTGTGCGCCACGTCGAGCACGAGCGCGGGCTCGCCCGGCACGATCTGGAAGCGGCCCGGCAGTTCGACCATCGCCATTCCCGTGCGCACGGCCTGGGCCGTCACCGGCAGCTTCTGGCGCAGCGATTCGAGCGCGGCCAGCACGCCCGCGGCATTGATCAGCTGGTTGGCACCGCGCAGCGCCGGGTAGGCCAGGCCGCTGTAGCGCCGCCCACGGCCGCTCCAGCCCCACTGCTGCTTGTCGCCCGACACGTTGAAGTCGCGGCCGACCCGCCATAGATCAGCACCGATCGCCTCCGCGTGGTCGATCACGCTCTGTGGCGGCACCGGGTCCGACACGATGGCCGGCCGGCCGGCGCGCAGGATGCCGGCTTTCTCGAAGCCGATGCTTTCGCGGTCGGGCCCGAGGAACTCCATGTGGTCGAGGTCGATGCTCGTGATCACCGCGCAGTCGGCATCGATGATGTTGACGGCGTCCAGCCGACCGCCCAGCCCGACTTCGAGGATGGCGACGTCGGGCTGGCTGGCCGCCATGCAGCGCAGGATTGCCAGCGTGGTGAACTCGAAATAGGTCAGCGCCATGCCGTCGCGAGCCGCTTCGACCGCCTCGAAATGCTCCGACAGCCGTGCGCCGTCCACGGCCTCTCCGCCGAGCCTGAGCCGTTCTTCGAAGTGGACCAGGTGCGGCGAGGTGAACACCGCCGTGCGGTAGCCCGCGCGCTGGGTGATCGACTCCAGCATGGCGCAGGTCGAGCCCTTGCCGTTGGTGCCTGCCACGGTGATCACCGGGCACTCGAAGCCGAGCTTCAGCCGGGTGGCCATTTCACGCGCGCGCTCCAGGCCCAGTTCGATGTTCTTGGGGTGCAGGCGCTCGGCATGGTCGAGCCATTCGGCAAGGGTTTTCATGGAGCCCGTCATTGTCGCCGACCCGCGGCAAAGGCATCATCCGGCCATGACCCTCGTCTACGGCATCACCAACTGCGACACCGTCAAACGCGCCCGTGCCTGGCTGGGCGAACGCGATGTCGCCTATCAGTTTCACGACTTCAAGAAAATGGGCGTTCCCGAAGTCGAACTCGACCGCTGGCTGGCCGAGCGCGGCTGGGAAGAGCTGGTCAATCGCCGCGGCACCACCTGGCGAAAACTCGACGATGCCGAGCGCGCTGCCGTGGTCGACGCGCCCACGGCGCGGGCCGCACTGCTTGCCCACCCGAGCCTCATCAAGCGTCCGGTGGTCAACTGGGGGCCGCGCGGGGGCGTTACGACGGGATTCGATCCTACCCAGTGGGACCGTCTGGTCGTGTAAATGATGGAACCCTAGTGGGGCTTGCGCCTCCAACGGATACATCGCCGCTCGTGCTCGATCGTGCGAAAGACTTTCAGGAGAACCGACATGCAAACCAGAACCTCCACCGCCCGCCAAGCGCCCAGCCTCCGGATGAGGCATTTCGTCGCGCTGTCGGTGCTGGCCATCGCCGCGGCTGGCGTGGCATCGAGCGCGCGGGCCGAGCAGGCCTGGGCCCGCGTCGTTTCGGCGACCCCGGTGACCGAATCGACCGGCAACATTCGCTACAACGTGACCTACGAGTACGAAGGTCAGCAATACACCACGCGCACCGACACCCAGCCCGGCTCGCGCCTGCCGATCCAGGTCGGCGACTATGGCGTGGCAACCACGGCACCCGTCGCCCCACAAGCGCGGCTCGCGCCCCAGCCGACCGAAGTGCGGCCCGACTGGAACAACGTCGTGCCCGAACAGGGCGTGGTGGTCTCCAGTGGCGCTCCCGCTCCTGTGTACGCGCAGCCCGCTCCCGTCTACGCGCAGCCCGCGCCGATCTACTACCCTGCCCCGGTGTACGTCCAGCCTTCCTATGGCTACGCGCCGTACGTGTACCCGCCGGTCGGCATCTCGCTCGGCATCGGGTACTCGCGCGGCTGGGGTGGCGGGCATCACCGCGGCCACTGGCGTTGAGACGGCCCGGCGCGCGGCCGGGCCTAGAATCGACGGCTCCGAGAGAACCCGAGCATGTCGACCATTCTTCAGAACGTTCCCGCCGGCCAGAAGGTCGGCATCGCCTTTTCAGGCGGCCTCGACACCAGTGCCGCGTTGCACTGGATGCGCAACAAGGGCGCGATTCCCTATGCTTACACGGCCAATCTCGGCCAGCCGGACGAGCCCGACTACGACGAGATCCCGCGCAAGGCGATGCTCTACGGCGCCGAGAAGGCCCGGCTGATCGACTGCCGCCAGCAGCTCGCAGCCGAAGGCATCGCGGCGCTGCAGGCCGGGGCCTTTCACGTCACGACCGCGGGCGTCACCTACTTCAACACAACCCCGCTCGGGCGCGCCGTGACCGGCACCATGCTGGTGTCGGCCATGAAGGAAGACGACGTCCACATCTGGGGCGACGGAAGCACCTACAAGGGCAACGACATCGAGCGCTTCTACCGCTACGGCCTGCTCACCAACCCGGCGCTCAAGATCTACAAGCCCTGGCTCGACCAGACCTTCATCGATGAATTGGGCGGCCGCAAGGAAATGTCCGAATTCATGCAGAAGGCCGGCTTCGCCTACAAGATGTCGTCCGAGAAGGCCTATTCCACCGACTCCAACATGCTCGGCGCCACGCACGAGGCCAAGGACCTGGAGCACCTGTCGAGCGGCATGAAGATCGTGCAGCCGATCATGGGCGTCGCCTTCTGGAAGGACGAGGTCGAGGTCAAGCGCGAAGAGGTCTCGGTGCGTTTCGATGAAGGCCGCCCGGTCGCCATCAACGGCGTCGAATACCCGAGCCTGGTCGAGCTGCTGCTCGAAGCCAACCGCGTCGGCGGCCGGCACGGCCTGGGCATGAGCGACCAGATCGAGAACCGCATCATCGAGGCCAAGAGCCGCGGCATCTACGAGGCACCGGGCCTGGCGCTGCTCTTCATCGCCTACGAGCGCCTGGTGACGGGCATCCACAACGAAGACACCATCGAGCAATACCGCGACCACGGCCGGCGCCTGGGCCGCCTGCTCTACCAGGGTCGCTGGTTCGACCCCCAGGCCATCATGCTGCGCGAGACCGCACAACGCTGGGTGGCGCGCGCCGTCACCGGAGAAGTGACCTTGGAGCTGCGCCGCGGCAACGACTATTCGATCCTGAACACGGAGTCGGCCAACCTCACCTACAAGCCCGAACGCTTGAGCATGGAAAAGGTCGAAGGCGCCTTCACCCCGCTCGACCGCATCGGCCAGCTCACCATGCGCAACCTGGACATCGTCGACACCCGCGCCAAGCTCGCGATCTACACCCAGGCCGGCCTGATGCTTCCCTCGCAGGGCGCGTCGCTGCCGCAGCTCAAGAACGACGAACCGACATAGCAGGCGCCCGAGTGGGGCTGGCGTGCTGCGGCCCCCGGGGAACGAGACTCCCCTTCAGGGTCCCAGGCGCATCATGACCTCCGACAGAAGAGAGCTTTAGGTACGGCGACTCGCGACGTCGGCCGGATCGAGCCGAGCATCGGACGTGAGCACACCCGTATCCATCGCCCGTCGCAGGATGAAGTCGATGAAGGCGACAGTGGATCTGCGCGGCCTCAGCACAGCATTGCGAACCGCGACCACGGGCTCGACGCGGCTCGCCAGATTGAAGCGCAACGTCCTGGCCACGCCTGCAGACACGAGCTGCGCTGCAATCCGCACCGGCAGCACCGCAAGAAAATCCGCGTTGCCCAGAACGTAGACCGTCATGGGAATGTCGCTGGTGCGAATGCCGAGCGCTGGCGGCATCAGGTCGTGCGCCTGGAATGAAGCCTCGAGGTGATGCTGCAGCCGCGAGCCGAGCGCGGGCAGCAGCCACTGCTGCTGGGTCAACTCTTCAGCGCTGACCTTCGGGCTGCGCAGCAAGGGGTGGCTTCGGCTTGCCACGATGACCAGCCGCTGTCCGTCGACCACTGGCGTGCTCAGCAGTTCGCTGCGCTCGAAACGCGGATCCTTGTACGCGAAAAGCAGGTCAAGTTCGCCTTCCGTGATCTGCTCGATCAGATCGCCTACCGCGCCTTCGGTCACGTTGACACTGACGAGCGGATTGGCTTGACGGAATTCGCATACGGCCTGGGCCAATAACGGCTGCACGGATATCGTGCGATACGCGATCGTGAGCCGACCCCGCGTGCCTTCTCGCGTCGACTGCACGAACTCTGCCATCTGCATCAACTGGGCGCCAACGAAAGTGGCGCAGCGGATGACCTCCTGCCCGACTTCGGTCGGGTGCATGCCACGACGCCCTCGCTCGAACAGTTCGACGCCCGCAATCTCCTCGACTTCAGCCAGCGTCTTCGAGATGGCGGCGGGGCTCACGTGGAACTGAACGGCCACCCGGGCAAGACTGCCAAGTTCGCTCAGGGCCACCACCAGCCTGAGATGGCGCAGCTTGAGCCGTGAGATGAGTGCATCAATGGAAGCGGGTGCCTGCATGGAACTGAGCGGAAACGCGCTCTCTTTAACCAAATGCTCAACTCTCCCACAAAAAAACTCGCTTTTGGTTGCTTTTGAAAGATCCTAGACTGAAGTTCATTGCACGTTGAAGACTGGTCCATGCGCTTTGTCATCGCCGTGATCCGGCACGAAACCAATACCTTTTCGCCGATCGAGACGCCCCTGGGCGCGTTCTCGCGCGGCACCGGTGCCGACGGCCCGGCCTATGGCCTCGCAGCCGCCGAGGCGTGCCGGAACACTGGCTGCGCCGCAGCTGCATTCATCGACATCGTCTGCGAACGCGGTGACGAGTTCGTGATGCCGTTACTCGCCAACGCAGTCCCCAGCGGCACGGTGACTGCGGAGGCCTTCGAGTCGATGGCCGGGACCATCCTCGAAGCTGTCCGGCATGGCTGCGATGCCGTGATGCTCGACCTGCACGGCGCCATGGTCGCCGACGGCATTCCCGATGCGGAAGGCGAATTGCTCCGGCGCATCCGGGCTGTCGCGCCATCGGTGCCCATCGCAGTGGCGCTGGACTTCCATGCGAATCTCAGTGCAGAGCTGATGTCTCATGCCACCGTGATTGCGGGCTACTGCACCTACCCCCACACGGACATGTACGAAACCGGCGTGCGCGCCGCGCGCACTCTCATGGCCAAGCTGATCGGGCAGGCCGAGCCACGCATTCTGTGGCGCGCTCTGCCGATGATCACCCACATGCTGTGCCAGACGCCGAGCCGGCAGCCGATGAAGGACATCATGGACCGCGCGGTCCGAGCCGAAGCCGAAGGCGAAGTGTTGAACGCCTCGGTCTTCGGTGGTTTTCCGCTGGCAGACATCCCCCATGTGTCGCTGGGGATCGTCGTCGTGGCCGACGCGAGCCGCCTCGAGCCCGCGCGGCGCCTTGTCGACGAACTGGCCGCCATGGCCTGGGCCCGGCGCGACGACTTCGTCTATGCGGGCGAGCCGCTCGAGCAGACCATCGCCCACGCCAAGACGCTGCGAGACGGCCCGATCCTGCTGGTGGACCATGGCGACAACTGCGGCGCAGGCGGCCCCACCGACAACATGCGCGTCCTGAGCGAAGTGCTCGACCAGGGGCTGGAAGACGTCATCGCCGGGCCATTCTGGGACCCGCAGGCCGTGGCCCGGATCGTCGAAGCCGGTGAAGGGCGCGAGCTCACCGTGGACGTGGGCGGCAGAACCGACACGCCGGCCCTCGGCCTTCGCGGTCGGCCACTGGAGCTCAAAGGCCGCGTGCGCTGCATCACCGACGGCAACTATCGCGTGACCGGTCCGATGTTCACAGGCATGCAACTGAGCCTCGGACGCACCGCAGTCATCGACGTGCGGGGGGTGTCGGTCATGGTCTGCGAAAAGCCGCAGGAGCCTTTCGATGCCGGCGTGTTCACGCATGCAGGCCTCGATCCAACGGCGGCACGCTACGTGCTTATCAAATCGCGCCAGCATTTCCGCGCAGGCTTCGAGCAAGGTGCCCGACACATCCTGATGGTCTCTGGCCCCGGCGTCTGCAGTTCCGACTATGCGCTGTTCCCGTTCCGGCACCTGCGACGGCCCATCCACCCACTGGATGCAGGCGCCACGCTGGCGCACGCCCTGAGCTTCGAGTCGCCCGCCGCGGGCCCGGTCCGATCGCTTTAACAACACAGAGGATGTCCATGCTGAACTATTCAATGACGCGCCGTGCATCGCTCGCTCTCGCGGGCCTGGCCCTCGCCTCGGCCGCCGCCGTGTCCCCTGCAGCGGCCCAGGAAATCAAGAAGGGCGGCACGCTGGTCGTCGCCACCGTCGATTCGCCGCGACACCTGAACGGCGCCGTCCAGTCCGGCTGGGCCACCGGCATCCCGTCGACGCAGCTGTTCGCCAGCCCGCTGCGATTCGACGACAAGTGGAACCCGCAACCCTACCTCGCGGAGAAATGGTCGCTCTCTTCCGACGGCCTCTCCCTCACTCTGAATCTGCGCAAGAACGCGGTCTTCCACGACGGCCAGCCGATCACCTCGGCCGATGTCGCCTTCTCGATCATGGCGATCAAGGCAAACCACCCCTTCAACACCATGCTCGCGCCGGTGGAGAAGGTAGATACGCCCGATGCGCACACCGCGATCATCAGGTTGCGCACCCCGCACCCGGCCATCCTGCTGGCGATGTCGCCCGCGCTGTGCCCCATCCTGCCCAAACACATCTATGGCGACGGCCAGGATCTGAAGACCCACCCGCGCAACAGCACGAACGTGGTCGGCTCCGGCCCCTTCAAGCTCGTCGAATGGCAGCCGAACCAACGCATCGTGCTCGAGAAGTTCGACAAGTTCTTCCTCGAAGGCAAGCCCTACCTCGACAAAGTGATCGTCGCGATGTCGGCGGACGCGACCAGCGCCACGCTCGGCGTCGAACGCGGCGATGCGCAAATGATGCCCTTCACTTCCAAGCCGGCGAACCTCAGCCGCCTTGCGGACAACAACAAGGTGGCCGTGTTGTCCAAGGGCTACGAGGGATTCGGCGGCGTCACCTGGCTCGCCTTCAACCTGACGCGCAAGCCCTTCTCCGACATCGCCGTGCGCAAGGCGATCGCCATGAGCCTCGACCGCAAGTTCATCGCCAAGGCGCTCCAGGGCGGTTACGCAGAGCCACTCGAAGGCCCGCTCCACCCGTCCAGCCCCTTCGCCACGAAAGACGTCGTGCACTACCCGCTCGATCTGAAGAAAGCGGCACAGATCCTGGACGATGCGGGCTACAAGGCCGGCGAGAACGGCGAGCGCTTCAGGATGACGATGGACTATTTCCCGGGCGCAGACGAATGGTCCAAGAACGGTGCGGAATACGCCCGCACCCAACTCAAGAAAGTCGGCATCATGGTCGACATCCGGGCGCAGCCCGACTTCCCGACCTGGGCCAAGCGGATGGCGGATCACGACTTCGACGTTTCGATCGATGGCGTCTTCAACTGGGGCGACCCGGTGATTGGCGTGCATCGCACCTATCTTTCGAGCAACATCAAGCCAGTCGTCTGGTCCAACACGCAGTCCTACAAGAATCCGAAGGTCGACGCTCTGCTCAACCAGGCCGGCCAGGAGGTCGATCCGGCCAAGCGCAAGGCGGAGTACGCGGAGTTTCAGAAGATCGTGACCGACGAACTGCCCGTGGCCTTCCTCACGACACAGGGCTACCGCACGGTGGTCAGCGCTCGCATGGCGAATCCGCCGACCTCGATCTGGGGCCCCTTGTCGCCCTATGACGAGATCTACTTCAAGTAGCCATCGTTCGACCGAGGCAATGCAATGACGGCCGTCCTCCCGCAGAGCGCTGGCGCAGTACCCGACGACGACTGGACAGCCGCCGTCGCGGCGGCCAGGGCTTTCGAGGCGCGCCACGAGACGATCGACGGTTTTCGGTATCCCGACGGGATTCGCATCGCCGTGAACTTCACTGCCGATTTCGACGCAATGCTTTTTCGCCGCGCGCTCGACGAGCCACCGATGCAGAAAGCCAAGGGCGAGTACGGCGGCCGGGTCGGCATCTGGCGACTGATCGAACTCTTCGACGCTCACGGCGTCAAGGCCACCTTTTTCACGCCGGGCAGGATCTGCGAGCTCTACCCGCAAGCGCTGCGCGCAGCTGCCGCGAGCGGACACGAACTGGCCGATCACATGTGGGAGCACCTGACCCCCAAGACCGATGCACTTCAGCGCGACCACATCCGGAAAACCGCCGACGCACTCGCGCAAATCGGCGGCGTGCGACCCATCGGCACGCGCAGCTACTACCAGCAGGCCCACCTCAAGGAAGCGGGCTATCTCTACAACAGCGAGGGACGATCGAGCCGGCTGCCCTACTACGCAGCCGACGCGAATGTCGAGAACTGCCTGCTGATCCTTCCCTTCCATTTCTCGATCGACGACGCGCAGTTCTACAACTTCGGTTGGTTCACGAGCGAACCGTCGGCGCAGCGCCTGACGGATCCGGAGCGGATCATGGAAATGTGGTGGGACGCCTTCGAACAACAGTACGAAACCGGCAACGGCTACCTCAACATTTGCCTTCATCCCTTCGTCTCGGGCCGTGCGCTGCGCACGCACCTGCTCGGACAACTGATCGAGCGCATGAAGGGCAAGGAAGGCGTCTGGTTCCCGACCTGCGCACAGCTCGCACGCTATGTGCTCGATCGCTTTCCGCCCCAGTCCCTGAAGTTCTGACCCGGAGACGTCGACGCCATGCCATGGAAAGAGGGTTACACCATCTCCGACGAGAGGACTCTCGCCGATGCATCGATCCGCTGGCCGAGTGATGCGCGATGCTGTCTGAAGATCGTGATCAACCTCAGCCTCGCGACGGGGCCGGATGGCGTGGGCCCATCCGATCTCGGAGGCGACGACGCGTACTTCACGATGAACGAAGGACTGGATGCGCTGCTCGCCTGCCTCGCACGCCACGACTTCAAGGCGACGCTTGCCGTGCCCGCAGTGATCGCGCAGGCCTACCCCGCGAAGATCCGCCAAGTCCTGTCCGCCGGCCACGAGATCGCCGCGCAAGGGCTGCTGCACGAGGATGTGAGCCGCCTCGAACGGACCGATGAAGCGGCACGCCTGCGCCGCACCACCGAACTGCTGGCCGAGGTGACCGGTCAGCGTCCGACCGGGTGGTTCGCCCTGCCGCGGCCCGGCGACGCGTTTGCGGTCGGCGCCATCAGCGAATCCACCATGGATCTCTTGGTGGACGAAGGCTATTCGTACATGGGCAACAGCCTGGCGGATGACATCCCGCACTACTGGGTCGTGGATTTCGCGAGCCGGAAGAACATCCTCGCTCTGCCCTATTACTACCACTTCGACGACCAGTTTTTCATGATGTACCCGAGCCGCGGCTCGGGCCTGGAGAACCCCGATTTCCTGGATCGAAACCGGCATCTCGAATTCACCGCGCAGCATGCGCGGGGTCGGCTTTTCGAGATGACGATCCATCCGAAGAACTCGGGCTGGTTCCATCGCCTGCACGCGTTGGAGCGCTTCCTGCAACACGTGCGCAGCATCGGCGACGTCTGGAATCCCACTTGCCAGGCCCTTGCCGACCACTGGCTTCACACCTATCCCGCGAGTTCGACGCTGCATCTCGAGAACAGCGTCTGGCAGGATCACCCGGGCAGCCTGAGCTGAGCACACTGCAAATGCATCCTCCCACCACGCACAAACGATTCGAAGGCATGTCTGCCGTCGTGACCGGCGCGGCCTCCGGCTTGGGCCGGGACGCCGCCATCCGCCTTGCCCAGGAAGGCGCAACCTGCGTGGTGCTCATGGATGTGAGCGCGCGTGGCCTGGACGAGACCGCCGAGCGCATCGGCGCGGCGGCACGCACCGTGGTCTGCGATGCCTCGTCGCCCGAGCAGGTGGCCGAAGCCTGGGGGCGTGACGAGGTCCCGGAAGCACTCGACGTGCTGATGACGGCCGCCGGCACCATCGGCAACGGCAGCTCCATCGAACATTGCGACGTGGCGGAGTGGGATCGCATCTTCGAAGTGAACGTCCGGGGCACCTTCCTCGCGGTCAAACACGCGCTGCCGCGCCTTCGCCTCAAGAAGGGCTGCATCGTGACCTTCGGATCCACCGCCGGCCTGGCCGGGAGCACGGCGCTCGGACCCTACTCGGCATCCAAGGGCGCCGTCGTTCTCATGACACGCAGCCTGGCGGCGGTGCATGCGGCCGAAGGCATCCGCGCCAACTGCGTGTGCCCCGGATCGATCGAGACGCCGATGCTCGACGCCACCTTCGGCGTGGCCGGCGAGCTGCACGACCGGCAAGACCGGATCGCCCTCTACCTGCAGCGCATTCCCTTCGGCCGCTTCGGCCAAGCCAGCGAGGTCACCGAGGCCGCCTTGTTCCTCGCCAGCCCCGGCGCCTCGTATCTCACGGGCGTGGCGCTGCCGGTGGATGGGGGACGCTTGGCATGAGCCTGCAGGGAAAGGTCGCCGTCGTCACCGGCGCCAACCGCGGCATCGGGCGCGCCACCGCCGAGCGCCTCATCGCCGAAGGTGCACAGGTGTTGGCCGTCGATCTGAGCGTGGAGGAGATCGGCCACCTTCCGTTGCATCGGCTGGCGGTCGACCTGGCATCGCACGATGGCCCTGCGCGGGTCGCCTCCGAGGCTCGTCGGCTCGGCCCAGTGCATTGCCTGGTCAACAACGCAGGCATCGGCGCAGCGAAGTCGCTCGCGGACAGCGACGACGAACTCATCGACCGCGTGATCGGGACCAATCTTCGCGCCGTACTGCGACTCACGCGAGACATGTTGCCGCTGCTCGGCCCGGACGCGAGCATCGTCAACGTGTCTTCGGTCTTCGGAGAGACAGGCTACCCCACCTCCACCGCCTACGCGGTCACGAAGGCCGGCATCTCGCAAATGACGCGGCAACTCGTGGCCGACCTCTCCGCCGGCGGCGTGCGCGTCAACGCCGTGGCGCCCGGCGTCATCCGCACTGCCATGACGGAGGCACGCCTGAACGGCGATGAAGCCTATCGCAAGGCCATGATCGGGGGCACGCCTCTCGCGCGCATCGGCACGGCCGCGCAAGTGGCCTCGGTGATCGCGTTCCTGTGCTCGGACGACGCCGCGTTCGTGAACGGCCAGGTCATCGCCGTCGACGGCGGCTGGCTGGCCTCCCGCACGCGCCCCTGAGCCGACGCCCGTCCCCAGCCGGACGCGGCATACAGCGCCCCGATCGATGTCCTCGCGTTAGCGCATGCCGGGATCGCAACCCTGGCGCTAAACCACCACCGGCTCAGGCTCCAGCCGGATCCCGAAGCGCTCGTAAACACTCGTCTGAATGGCCTTGGCGAGCGTCATTACCTCACCGCCGGTCACCGGGTTCTTCTGCCCGCCGCGGTTGACCAGCACCAGCGCCTGACGCTCGTAGACGCCCGCGTTGCCCACGGTCTTGCCCTTCCAACCGCAGGCGTCGATGAGCCAGCCGGCTGCGAGCTTCACGCTGCCGTCGGCCATCGGGTAGTGCACGATCTTCGGGTCGCGCGCGATGATGTCGGCGCACTGCTCGGGCGTGACGGTCGGGTTCTTGAAGAAGCTGCCGGCGTTGCCCAGCACCCGCCAGTCCGGGAGCTTGGCCTTTCGGATGGCGCAGATCCAGTCGAAGATGTCCCTTGGGTTGGGCGTGAAGTTGCCGGTCTCGGCCATCTTGCGTTCCAGGTCGACGTAGCCGGCCACCGCCTTCCAGGGCCTGGGCAGCCGAAACCGCACCCGCGTGATCAGCGCCCGTCCGGCCAGCCCGAAATCGTTGGGCCCCGGCGCCACGTGCTTGAAGACCGAATCGCGGTAGCCGAAGGCGCACTGCGCCGCATCGAGAGTGAAGCTGCGGCCGGTTTCCAGGTCGATCGCGTCGAGCGACTCGAAGCGGTCTTGCAACTCGACGCCATAGGCGCCGATGTTCTGCACCGGCGCACCGCCCACCGTGCCTGGGATGAGCGCCAGGTTTTCCAGCCCCGGCAAGCCCTGGTCGAGCGTCCAGCGCACGGTGTCGTGCCAGAGCTCGCCCGCGCCGGCTTCGACGATCCAGGCCCGAGGCTGCTCGTCGACCAGCCGGAGCCCCTTGATCTCGACCTTGAGCACCAGCGGCTTCACGTCGCCCGTGATCACGATGTTGCTGCCTCCGCCCAGCACGAACTTCGGTGCGTTGCGCCACGCTTCGTCGGCCAGCAGATCGGCCACGTCGGACGCGTCGGCGATGCGCACCAGGTGCTGCGCGCGCGCCACGATGCCGAAGCTGTTGTGCGGCTGCAGCGGGACGTTGTGCTCGACGATCATGGGAGAATTGTCGCATTCACATGCCTGCGCGTGAGAGCGCAATCCAGGAGAGTCCATGCCCTCATTCGACACCGTCTGCGAACCCAACCTCCCCGAAGTCAAGAATGCGGTCGACAACTCCGCCAAGGAGATCGGCACCCGCTTCGACTTCAAGGGCACGTCCGCTGCCGTCGACCTCAAGGACAAGGAGATCACCCTCACGGGCGACGCCGAGTTCCAGCTCGTGCAGATCGAGGACGTGCTGCGCGGCAAGCTCACCAAGCGCAACGTCGACGTGCGCTTTCTCGACAAGGGCGACGTGCAGAAGATCGGCGGCGACAAGGTCAAGCAGGTGATCAAGGTCAAGAGCGGCATCGAGACCGACCAGGCCAAGAAGATCACGCGGCTGCTCAAGGACAGCAAGCTCAAGGTGCAGGCCGCGATCCAGGGCGATGCAGTTCGCGTGACGGGAGCCAAGCGCGACGATCTTCAGGCGGCGATGGCGCTGATCAAGAAGGATCTGCCGGACCTGCCGCTCTCGTTCAACAACTTTCGAGACTAGCTATGCACTCCCCCAGGCTTGCCCACTTCGTGTGGCCGCCAACCCCCTCACCGGGGGCAACCCCGACGGCCCGGCAAAGCCGGTTCCGTGGGGTTCTTGACATCTCCCCCAGGCTGCGCGCACTTCGTGTCGCTTCGCCAACCCCCTCGCCGGGGGCAACCCCGACGGCCCGGCAAAGCCGGTTCCGTGGGGTTCTTGGCATAGCGCTGGCAGTGGCGGGGGTACTGGCAGTGGGCTTGGGCGGCACGGCGCAGGCAGCGCAGTCGGTGACGCTGACCGGCACCATCGGGAGCCGGGCGATTCTGATCGTGAATGGCGGGGCGCCGAAGACGGTGGCGGTGGGCGAGACGTATCAGGGGGTGAAGCTGTTGGCGCTGTCGGAGGGGCAGGCGACGGTGGAGGCGGAGGGGCGGCGGGCCACGCTGCGGATGGATTCGCCGGTGAGCGTGGGTGGCGGCGCGCCGGGCGGCGGTGGCGGCACGCGCATCGTGCTGCCGGTATCCACGGGCGGCCATTTCATGACGCAAGGGGCCATCAACGGCCGCACCGTCAACTTCATGCTCGACACGGGCGCCACGTCGGTGGCGCTGTCCAATGCCGACGCACAGCGCATCGGGCTGGACTTCAGCAAGGGTCAGATCGTCAATCTCAACACCGCCAACGGCGTGGTCGCCGGGCGGCGCGTGCGCCTCGACTCGGTGCGCGTGGGCGATGTCGAAGTGCGCGAAGTCGACGCCATCGTGTCGCCCCAGTCGATGCCGTTCGTACTGTTGGGCAACAGCTTCATCAGCCGCTTTTCGATGCGGCGCGACTCGGACCAGATGGTGCTCGAAAAGCGCTACTGAATCGGCGCTACCGCACCGCCGCAGTCACCACGATCTCGATCTTGTAGGCAGCGTTGGCCAGCGATGCCTGCACGGTCGCGCGGGGCGGCGTGTGGCCCGAGGTGATCCAGGCGTCCCAGACCTCGTTCATCGCGGTGATGTCGGCGATGTCTTTCAGAAAGATCTGCGCCATGAGGATGCACGACTTGTCGCTGCCGGCTTCTGCGAGCAGGCGGTCGATGGTGTCGAGCACCTGCTCGGCCTGGCCGCGGATGTCTTGCGACGTGTCGTCGGGCACCTGGCCTGCGAGATAGATGGTGCCGTTGTGCACGGCCATGTCGCTGAGACGGGGGCCGACGTGGAATCGTTCGATGGTTGCCATGGCTAGTCCTTCTTGGTGGAGCCGAGTCTGGATTCGGTGCCGGCCACGAGCCGGCGGATGTTTTCGCGATGCCGCCAGAAGAGCAGCAGGCTGATGAAGATGATCGCGATCAGCACCGCGAAGTCGAGCGGCCAGGCGACGCCGCCGCCGATCACGTAGTAGGCCGGCGCGAAGAAGGCCGCCGCCATCGACGCAAGCGACGAATAGCGAAAGAAGAACGCGATGATCACCCACGTGAGGCCCGTCGCGAGCCCGAGCCACGGGTGGATGCCCACCAGCACGCCCAGCGCCGTCGCCACGCCCTTGCCGCCGCGAAACCCGAAGAAGATCGGGTACAGGTGGCCCAGAAAGGCCGCCAGCCCGGCGATGGCCGCGGTGCCCTCTTGCAGCCCGTAGGCGGCGCCGTAGCGATGGATGAGGAACACCGGCACCCAGCCCTTGATGCCGTCCAGCAGCAAGGTCGCCAGGGCCGCGAGCTTGTTGCCCGAACGAAGGACGTTGGTGGCGCCCGGGTTCTTGCTGCCATAGCTGCGCGGGTCGGCCATGCCCATGGCCCGGGTCACGATGACCGCGAAGGACAGCGACCCCAGCAGGTAAGCCAGGACGATCGCGACGATCGAAGGTAGATAGGAACTCACTGTGTCTCCAGCTCGTGCCGGGCAAGCGCATCGCTCCCCGGCCGGCCGGCTATTCTGCCAGCGCGCATTGGACCGGCCTGGCGCCGAGCAGGCTCAAGCAGGCCCGGGGGTCGATACCCACCAGATAGCCGCGCCGCCCGCCGTTGATCAGGATGCGTGGCAGGTCGAGCACGGTCGACTCCACATACACCGGCATCGCGCGCCGCGTCCCGAAGGGTGAGGTGCCGCCCACCTGGTAGCCGCTGTGCCGCGAGGCGACTTCCGGCGTACACGGCGCCACGGTCTTGGCACCGATCTGGCGCGCCAGATTCTTGGTCGAGACGGTGCGGTTGCCGTGCATGAGCACGATCAGCGGCTTGGCGTCCTGGTCCTGCATGACCAGCGTCTTGACCACCGTGAAGGGGTCGACGCCCAGCACCTCGGCGCTGTGCTGCGCGCCGCCGCGCTCGAGGTACTCGTAGGGGTGCTCCGTGAAAGCCACGCCCTTGGCTCGCAGCATCTGCGTGGCCGGTGTTTCGCTGACGTGGGTCTTCTTCGCCATGTGGTTGCCGCGGCGGCGGGTCTCAGATCGCCGGGTCTCGCATTTCCCAACGCAGCTTGTCGATCTCGGCCATCAGGTCGGCAGACAGCGTGGTGTCGAAAGCGTCGATGTTCTCGTCGAGCTGCGCCACGGAGGTCACGCCGATGATGGTGCTGGTCACCACCCAGCGCGTGTGGCAGAAGGCCAGGGCCATCTGCGTCGGCGTCATGCCGGCTTCGCGCGCCAGCGCGTTGTAGCGGCGCGCCGCCTCGAGCGAGGCCGGGCGGCCCCAGCGCTGCTTGCGCATCGATTCGTAGCGGGTGATGCGGGCCTGCTGCGGCGCGTCGGGCCCGAGCACGCCGCTCTGGTCGTACTTGCCGGTCAAAAGGCCGAAGCCCAGCGGCGAATAGGCCAGCAGCGACACGCCGAGCCGGTGCAAGGTTTCGTCCAAGCCGTTGTCGACCGCGCGGCTCAGCAGGTTGTAGACGTTCTGCACCGACGCCACGCGCGGCAGCCCGTGCTGCTCGGCCAGCCGCACGAACTCGTGCACGCCATAGGGCGTTTCGTTCGACAGGCCGATGGCGCGCACCTTGCCGGCCTTGACCAACC
>JAHJOG010000076.1 GCA_018820395.1 Gammaproteobacteria bacterium
CGTCTGCGGCGGCGCGAGCATCAGCCAGATCCATCTTTGACGACCCGACCCCCGACCCCCGACCCCCGACCCGATAACCAGAAACGCGACATCGATCGCATCCAACCGGAGACTTGCATGGCTTTTCAACCGAAGACAGGAACACGCACAGCAACGATCGCGACCGCGGGCCTCGACCGCCCGCGTCGCCGGCTGTTGGGCGCACTGGCAGGGGCGACCCTGGCCGCCGGTGGCATGGGCGCAATGGGCGTCGCGTCGCTCGCGCATGCAGCCGACACCGACTACCCCAAGCGTCCGATCAAGATCATCGTCGGTTACTCGCCCGGCGGAACCACCGACATCGTCGCGCGCCTGATCGCGCCCGGCATGGCCGAGAGCCTGGGCCAGAGCGTCGTCATCGAAAACCGTCCCGGTGCGGGCGGCAACCTGGGCGCCGAAGTCACCGCCAACGCGGCGGCCGACGGCTACACGCTGATGATGGGCACGGCCGGCAACATGACGGTCAACCCTTGGATCTACGACAACATGAAGTTCGACACGGTGCGTGACTTCGCGCCCATCTCACTGGTCGCTGCGGTGCCCAACGTGATGGTGGTCAACCCGTCGGTGCCTGCCAAGACCGTGGGCGAATTCATCGCCTGGGCCAAGGAGCGGCCGGGCAAGGTGTTCTTCGCGTCGTCCGGCACCGGCAACACACCGCACATGACGGGCGAGCTCTTCAAGATGAAGACCGGCCTGGACCTCGTGCATGTTCCCTACAAGGGCAGTGGGCCGGCCCTCACTGACCTGATCGGGGGGCAGGGCGTGCAGGTGATGTTCGACAACCTGCCATCGGCCATCGGCCACATCCGCAGCGGCTCGCTGCGCGCGCTGGCGACCACCGGCGCCAAGCGTTCGGCGAGCCTGCCCGACGTGCCGACCATGCAGGAGGCGGGCGTGAAAGACTTCGACGTGCAGGCCTGGTTCGGCCTGTTCGCGCCCGGGAAGACGCCCGCGCCCATCGTCGCCAAGGTGCATGCGGCCGTGCTGGCGGCGCTCGCCAAGCCGGAGACGCGCAAGAGCCTGGAAGACCAGGGCGCAGTCATCGTCGGCAACGACCCCGCCGCCTTCGGCAAGGTGGTCGCGACCGAATACAAGACGTGGGGCGCGGTCGTCAAGGCGGCCAATATCAAGCTCAACTGACGGCCTTGCCGAGCCGTCCGATCGAAGCTCGAAGTGTCTGTGTCCGTGGCCTGCGCCGCTGCCGCTCAGCGTGCCGGCTTGCCCGTGTCGGGGCGAGCGGCGCCGGACCACGGATGAGGCGCGGCCTGCACATGCCGGATGAACGACGCGCACAGCCCGTTGGGGTCGCCGTGGCGCCAGCACACCGCGAGCGGCACGCGCGCTTGCGGCTCCGCGAACGGACGAAACGCGATGCCTGCAATGCGCAGGCAGGCCGAGCTCTCGGGCACGATCGCGATGCCCGCGCCCGACAGCACCATGCCCAGGGCCGTGTGGATGGTGCCGGCGATCTCAGCCGACTCGGGCTGGATGTCCTGCGTGCGCAGCCAGGTCGCGACGGTCCCGTACAGGCCCTGGTCGCCGCGGCTGGGCGGATACATGAGGAGCGGTTCGCCGGCGATCTCTGCCGCAGCGACCTGCTTGCGGCGCGCCAGCCGGTGGCCCGTGGGCACTGCGAGGATCATGCGTTCCTCGCCGATGGTGGCGGTCTGGATTTCCGGGTGCCGCGCCGGCGGGCGGTAGATGCCGACGTCGATGCTGCCCGACAGCAGCGCGTCTTCCTTGTCGGTCACCAGCACCTCGCGCAGCGAGATCGCGACGCCGGGGTAGGCCTCGCGGTAAGAGGGCAGCAGGTGCGGCAGCAGCGTGTAGGCCAGCGTCGGGATGAAGCCGATCACCAGCCGGCCGCCCCGGCCCGCCGCGGCATCGCGCGCCACCGACACGGCCTGCCGCGACGCGGCCAGCACCGCCTCGGCATGCGGCAGGAAGGCGGCGCCCGCGTCGCTCAGCGTGACGCCGCGCGCGGTGCGCTGGAAGAGGGCGGTGCCCAGTTCGTTTTCGAGATCGCGGATCTGCACCGACAAGGGCGGCTGTGCGATGTTGAGGCGTGCGGCGGCGCGGCCGAAGTGGCGCGCCTCGGCAACGGCGAGAAAGTAGCGCAGGTGCCGGAGTTCCATCGCCGTCGATTCTATGGAGGCCCCCGGGCAAACACATGAACACACCGAAATCCGTCGCCGATGCCGTCGACGACGCGCGCAAGGCATCGACCCGCGCCGCACTCGTCACCGGCGCCGCACGCGGGCTGGGGCTGGCCATCGCCACCCGGCTCGGCCATCTCGGACACCCCGTGGTGCTGCTCGACGCCAGCGACGACGTCGAAACCAGCGCGGCGCAATTGCGAAGCGACGGCATCGACGCTCAGGGTCTGCGCGTCGACGTGTCGCAGGACGACGAGGTTCGCGCGCTGCCGGCCAGGCTGCAGGCGCTGGGCACGCAGTGGGAGCGCCTGTCGATCCTGGTCAACAACGCCGGCATCTCGCCCAAGACCGACGGACGAAAGCGCCTCGTGTCGGACATGCCGGCCGACGAATGGCGGCGCGTGCTGGCGGTCAACCTGACCGGCGCGTTTCTCGTCACGCAGACCTGCCTGCCGCGGCTGTGCGCGCACGGCTGGGGCCGCGTCGTGATGATCACCAGCCAGGCCGCACGCACGCGCACGCCGGTGCCGGGTGCGCACTACTCGGCCAGCAAGGCCGGGCTCACGGGCTTCGCGCGGGTGCTGGCCGGCGAGATCGCGGTGCACGGCGTCACCGTCAATTGCGTCGCGCCCGGCCGCATCGCGAGCGCGATGACCGCGGCCATCGATCCGCGCCAGAACGCGGCATTGGCCGAGTTGATTCCGGTCGGCCGGCTCGGCCTGCCGGAGGAGGTGGCCGCCACGGTCGCCTTTCTGGTGTCGGAAGGCGCGGGCTATCTCACGGGGGCGTCACTGGACGTGAACGGCGGCAACTTCATGGCCTGAGCGTGAGCCTGAAACTGACCGTGCGCAGGCGCGGGCAGGGACGGCTTCAAATGTCCCATTGACAGAACATTCGATGTGCCCAACCATCCGGGCATGTCGCAGATGCCCTTGCCCAAGTACCACCAGATCTACCTGGTGCTGCGCGAGCAACTGAGCGAAGGGCGCTTTGCGCAGGGGCTTCCGGGCGAGCTGTCGCTGATGCAACAGTTCGCGGTGGCGCGGGTCACGGTGCGCCGGGCGCTGGAGCTGCTGTCCGCCGAGGGCCTGATCTCGCGCAACCCAGGCCGCCGGACGCGGGCCCTCACGCCGCCGGCCGAGTCCGGCCCCCCCGACGCTGGCGGTGCGGGCCGCGCCCGGCTCAGCGGCCTGCTCGAAAACCTCGTGGCGATGAGCATGCACACGTCGGTGAAGGTGGTCGACGTCTCGACCATCTCCGCTTCCGCGCAGGTGGCCGAGGCGCTGCTGCTCGCGCCGGGCGACCCGGTGCAGAAGGCCGTGCGCGTTCGCTCGACGCGGGCCGGGCCGTTGTCGCACATCACCACCTACGTGCCGGCCGGCATCGCGCGCCGCTTCGGCCGCCGCGAGCTCGCCAAGAAGGCGATTCTCGTGCTGCTCGAAGAGTCCGGCGTCAAGGTCGGCCGCGCGCACCAGACGCTCAGCGCGCGCCTCGCGGACAACGTGCTGGCCGAGCACCTCGACGTCTCGGTCGGCTCGGCATTGCTGGCCGTGCGGCGCCTGGTCTACGACGACGCCGACCGGCCGGTCCAGTGGTTGCACGGCTTCTACCGCCCGGACCGCTACAGCTATGACATGCAGCTTTCGCGCGTCGGCGACGTCGACGCCAAGGTGTGGGTCAGCCAGGATGTGTCAGCCCAGTTCAACTGAAGAAAAAGGAAGATCTCCATGCAGAACCGTCGTCGCTTCATGTCGCAGACCGCCGCCGCGGCATCGGCCATCGCTTTCCCGCTCGTGGGCGGTGCCCAGACCCAATCGGTCAAGGTCGGCGTGCTGCATCCGGTCACGGGTGCGCTCGCCTATTCGGGCCAGCAGTGCCGCCTCGGGGCGCAGATGGCCATCGACGAGATCAACAAGGCCGGCGGCATCAAGTCGATGGGCGGCGCGAAGATCGAGGCCTTGCTGGGCGACGCGCAATCGCAGCCGCAGGCCGGCGCGGCCGAAGTCGAGAAGATGAACGAGGCGGGCGTCTCGGCCATCGTCGGTGCCTTCGCATCGGCTATCTGCCTGGCCACCACGCAGGCGGCGGCCAAGTACAACCTGCCGCACATCGTCGACGTGGGCGTCGCCGACCAGATCGTCGAGCGCGGCTTGAAGAACACCTTCCGCTTCGGGCCCGGCTACAAGAAGTCGACCGAAGTCGCCATGGCCAACCTGCTGGTGCTCAACAAGGCTGCGGGCAATCCGGCCAAGACGGTGATGATCATCCACGAGGAATCGCTCTTCGGCTCGGGCACTGCGGCACTGCTGTCGCGCGAGCTGCCGGGCTACGGTTTCGAGGTGAAGGAAGTCGTGAAGCACGCCAACCCGACGCGCGATTTCAACAACATCGTGCTGCGCATGAAGGCGATCAATCCGGACATCGTGATCCCGGCCAACTACTACAACGAATACGCGCTGCTGGTGCGCACCATGCAGCAGCAGAAGGTGCAGCCCAAGGCGATCTTCTCGGTGCTCGGCGGCGCGGCGTCGAGCTACAAGTTCGTGAAGGAGTTTCCCGACGCGGCCAACGGCATCATCGACTGCAACCACTGGTTCAACCCCAAGGACAAGCGCTCGCAGGCGCTGCGCAAACAGGTGGAGGCCAAGGGCCAGTTCTTCAGCTACGAGGTTTTCATGACCTACACGGCCATGTTTCTTCTGGCCGACGCGCTGGAGCGCGCGCGTTCGGCCGAGCGGCCGGCCATTCAGGCGGCGCTCGAATCGAGCACCTTCTCCAATCACATCATGCCGTACGGCCCCACCAAGTTCGTCAACGGCCAGAACGAAGGTGCGCAACCGCTCATGACCCAGGTCGTCAGCAACGACATCAAGGTGATCATTCCGCGCGACTACCGGGAAGTCGAGCCGGTGTTTCCGTTGAAGGCTTGAGCCGGATGTCTGGTTCGAGCGTTGTCCGTGGCCGTCATGCTTCGATGGAATGCGCAGTGTTTCGGCGTCCGCCCGGTAGGCGATGCGGGGCGGACCTGCTTCACTGTGCCGGCCGCTTCGCGGCTTCCCTGCAGTGCTCGCCTTTCGCGGGGTCTCGCAGAACTCGCCTTCGGCTCAGACAGCTGCGAGCCCTGATCCGCGAAAGGCTGCGCGCTTCGGCGGCCCAGAG
>JAHJOG010000077.1 GCA_018820395.1 Gammaproteobacteria bacterium
CGCCCGACCCGCACCCCAACATGGCCTACGACTTCATCGAAGACGGCTTCGACGCGCTGGCAAGCCGCGTGCTCGCCAGCCTCGATGTCTGACGCGTCCGCGCGCAAGACCATGCGATTCGACAAGCGGTGGCTGCTGGGGGTCGCGCTGGCAGCGGCCGTCGTGCTCTTCTTCGCGTTCGACATCGGCCGCTTGCTCAACCTGCAGACGCTCAAGGACAGCCAGGCCGAGCTCGAAAACTGGCGCGCCGCGCAGCCGCTGCGGGCCGCGCTGATCTTCTTCGCGGCGTACGTGGCCGTGACCGCGCTTTCGGTGCCGGGCGCCACGGTGCTGACGCTCGCGGCCGGCGCCATCTTCGGCCTGGGATGGGGCACGGTGATCGTTTCCTTCGCCTCGAGCATCGGCGCCACGCTGGCCTTTCTGGCGTCGCGCTGGCTGCTCGGCAGCTGGGTGCAAGAGCGCTTCGGCGAGCGGCTCAAGACGGTCAACGAAGGCATCGCGCGCGAAGGCGGCTTCTATCTCTTCACGCTGCGCCTGGTGCCGGTGTTCCCGTTCTTCCTGATCAACCTGGCGATGGGGCTCACCCGCATCAAGGTGACGACGTTCTATGGGGTGAGCCAGCTCGGCATGCTGGCGGCCACGGTGCTCTACGTCAACGCGGGCACGCAGCTGGCACGCATCGATTCGCCGTCGGGCATCGTGTCGCCGGGCCTGCTGGCCTCTCTGGTGCTGCTCGGGCTGCTGCCGCTCGCGGCCCGACGCGTGATCGACACGCTCAAGGCGCGCAAGGTGTATGCGCGCTTTGTCAGGCCCGCCCGATTCGACCGCAACCTCGTCGTGATCGGCGCCGGCTCGGCCGGGCTCGTGACGGCCTACATCGCGGCCGCGGTGCGCGCCAAGGTCACCCTGGTCGAGAAAGACGCCATGGGCGGCGACTGCCTGCACACCGGCTGCGTGCCGTCGAAGGCGCTGATCCGCTCCGCCCGATTGCTGTCGCACGTGCAGCGATCGGCCGAGTTCGGCATCCGCTCGGCCCGGGCCGACTTCGACTTCGCCCAGGTCATGGAGCGCGTGCAGCGCGTGGTGCAAGCCATCGAGCCGCACGACTCGGTGGAACGCTACACCGGCCTCGGCGTGGAGGTCGCATTGGGTGAAGCGCGGCTGGTGTCGCCGTGGGAGGTCGAGATCCTTCATCACGACGGGCGCACCGAGCGCCTGACCACCCGCGCGGTGGTGATCGCCGCGGGCGCGCGGCCTTTCGTTCCGCCCATTCCGGGCATCGAGCAGATCGAGGTGCTGCATTCGGGCAACGTGTGGCAGTTGCGCGAGCGCCCCGAGCGGCTGCTGGTGATGGGCGGCGGGCCGATCGGCTGCGAGCTGGCGCAGGCCTTCGCCCGGCTCGGCTGCCGCGTGACGCAGGTCGAGATGGACACGCGCCTGCTGGCCCGCGAAGACGCCGACGTGTCCGAGCTCGTCCTGCGCCGCTTCGTGGCCGAAGGCATCGACGTGCGGCTCGGCCACGAGGCCTTGCGCATCGAGGTGGTCGACCGCGAGAAGACGATGGTCGCGCGGCACCACGGCAGCGAAGTGCGCATCGCCTTCGACGCGCTGCTGGTGGCGGTCGGCCGCCAGGCCAACCTCACCGGCTACGGCCTGCAGGAACTCGGTGTGGCCGCGGGGCGCACGCTCACGGTCAACGGCTTTCTGCAAACCAATTTTCCGAACATCTACGCGGCCGGCGACGTGGCGGGCCCCTATCAGTTCACGCACGTGGCAGCGCATCAGGCGTGGTACGCGGCGGTCAACGCGCTCTTCGATCCGTTCAAGAAATTCAGCGCCGACTACCGCGTGATCCCGTGGGCCACCTTCGTCGAGCCCGAGGTCGCGCGCGTCGGGCTGAACGAGCAGGAAGCCCGCGCGCAGAAGGTGCCGCACGAAGTCACGGTCTATCCCATCGAGGACCTCGACCGCGCGATCGCCGACAGCGAGGCGCACGGCTTCGTCAAGGTGCTGACGGTGCCGGGCAAGGACCGCATCCTGGGCGTGACGATCGTCGGCGAGCATGCCGCCGAGCTGATCGCCGAATACGTGCTGGCCATGAAGCAGGGCATCGGCCTGAACAAGATTCTCGGCACCATCCACATCTACCCGACCATGGCCGAGGCCAACAAGTACGCGGCCGGCAACTGGAAGCGCGCGCACGCGCCCGAGCGCCTTCTGCACTGGGTCGAGCGCTTTCACGCGTGGCGGCGCGGTTGAGGCAGAGGCAGGCGGCAAGCACACGAGCACCGGCAGCGCCCATGGCAACACGTACGGCAACACATACGGCAACACGTACGGCGACACACCCGCCAACGCACACCGCAACGCACACCGCAGAGAGCGCCGACACCGGCCCTTCGCTCGGCATCATCGTGCCGGTGCTCGACGAAGCGGCGAGCCTCGAACCGCGGCTGTGCGCGCTCCAGCCGTTTCGCGAACGCGGATCGCAACTCGTCGTGGTGGACGGCGGCAGCGCAGACGATTCGCTCGCCATCGGCCGCGCGCAGGCCGACCTCGCGCTGGTCGCGCCGCGCGGCCGCGGCGCGCAGATGAACGCGGGCGCCGCCGCGTGCCAGGCCGAGTTGCTGCTCTTCCTGCATGCCGACACCGTGCTGCCCGCGAACGCCGACGCCCTCGTGCGCCAGGCCCTGCAGCAGGGCGCCGGCTGGGGCCGATTCGACGTTCGCATCGACAGCCCGCAGCCCGCCTTCCGGATGATCGAGTTGATGATGAACCTGCGCTCTCGCTGGACCGGCATGGCCACCGGCGACCAGGCGATGTTCGTGCGCGCCGATCTGTTCCGCTCGGTCGGCGGCTTTGCGGACATCGCGCTGATGGAAGACATCGCGCTGTCGCTCACGCTGCGCCGCACCGGGCGGCCCGCCTGTCTGCGCGACACCGTCACCACGTCGGCGCGGCGCTGGGAACGAAACGGCGTCTGGCGAACCCTATGGCTGATGTGGCGCCTGCGAGCGGCTTATGCCCTGGGCGCCGACCCGGCGCGGCTCGCGCTGAAATACGGCTACCGGCCACGCCCACCCTGACCGCATGACGTCCACCACCGCCATCTGCCTGCTCGCCAAGGCGCCGATTCCGGGCTTCGCCAAGACGCGGCTGATTCCGGCGCTCGGCCCGGCGGGCGCGGCCCGGCTGCAGCGCGACTTCTGCCGCAGCGCGGTGCAGACCGCCCTCGACGCGCGCCTCGGCCCCGTGGTGCTGTGGTGCGCGCCCGATGCCGGCCACCGCTTCTTCCGCTCGCTCTGCCACTCGCGCGGCATTCGCTGCGAAGACCAGCCCGAAGGCGACCTGGGCGAACGCATCGACCGCGCCTCGCGCTGCAGCGCTGCGCCCGGCCCGGTGTTGATCGCCGGCACCGACTGCCCTGCGCTGCGCCCCTCGCACCTGCGCGAGGCGGCCGCCGCGCTGCACCGCGGCGTGGACGCAGTGTTCATCCCCGCCGAAGACGGCGGCTACGTGCTCGTCGGCTTGCGCCAACCGCAGCCGGCGCTCTTCGCCGACATGACCTGGAGCACCGATCGCGTGATGGCCGACACGCGCACGCGCGCCCGGTCGCTCGGCTTGCGCACCCACGAACTCGCGCCGCTCTGGGACGTCGACGTGCCGGCCGACCTCGACCGTCTCGCCGCGCTGGCGCCGGACGCACGGTCGCCCGCAGCGCGCCCGGCCCCAGGCGAAACACAAGTCGAAAAGCCAGAGAAAGACCCCTCCGAATGATCGATCGACGACAGATGAATGCGCTGCTCGCGCTCGGGCTCGCCACCGGTCCGGCCGCCGCGCAGCCGGGCGACCCGGCGCAGGTGCCGCCGCTTTCGAGCGCACCGCCCGGCGACAAGGTGGCCCCGGGCTGGCGCCACCAGACGCTTCCGAAAGTGGAGCGCGCCAACCGATACGCCATCGTGGCCGACGACGGCCGCTCGGTGCTGCGCGTGAGCTCGTCGTCCTCTGCCTCGTCGTGGGTGTGCGGGCTCGACATCGACCCGGCCCGCACGCCCTTTCTGCACTGGCGCTGGAAAGTGTCGCGCTCGCTGCCGGGCTCGGACGTGCGCATCAAGGGCGGCGACGACTACGCCGCGCGGCTCTACGTGTTCTTCGACCTGCCGCTCGACCGGCTGACGCTCGCCGACCGGTTGCGCATGCAGGCGGCCCGCGCCCTCTCGAGCGCCGACATTCCGGCCGCGTCGCTGTGCTACGTGTGGGGCCGCGCGCAGGCCGCCGGCGCGACGGCATGGAACCCCTACACCGACCGCGTGCGCATGGTGGTCCTCGACAGCGGCGACGCACAGGCCGGCACTTGGCGCAGCCACGTGCGCGACGTGCGACGCGACTGGGCCGAGGCCTTCGACGGCCCGGTGCCGCGCATCAGCGGCATCGGCGTCGGGGCCGACACCGACAACACCGCGAGCGAGGTCGAGACCTGGTTCGACGACCCGCGCTTCGACGCCAGCGCATGAAGCGGCTGGTGCTGCTCGGCGGCGGCCACGCGCACCTCGCGGTGCTCGACGACCTCGCGCGCCACGCGCTCACGGGCTGGGACGTGCAATTGGTGACGCCCTTCCGCAGACAGATCTACTCCGGCATGCTGCCCGGCTGGGTAGCCGGCCACTACGCCATCGACGCCTGTGCGATCGCGCTCGACGCGTTGTGCGCGCGCGCCGGTGTCGCACTCCACCTCACGACGGCCCAGGGGCTCGACCTCACCACCAACGAAGTGCAATGCGCCGACGGCTCGCGCATCGGCTTCGACCGGCTCTCCATCGACACCGGCCCGCTGCCCGCGCTCGACGCGCTGCCGGGCGCTATCGAGCACGCGCTCGCCATCCGCCCCATCGAACACTTTGTCGCGCGCTGGCCGGCGCTGGTCGATCGCATCCTGGCCCAGTGCAGCCGCCGCTTCGACCTGGCGATCCTCGGCGCGGGGGCCGCCGGTGTCGAACTCGCGCTGGCGATCCATCGCCGCGCCACCACCGACGGCTGGTCGCATCTGCGCATCACGCTGGTGGGCTCGAACGCGCGGCCGCTCGAAGGCGTGGCCGAGCGCGCCCGCGCGCGCATCGTCGCGCTCTTGAAGCAACGCGGCGTGCGCTGGCTCGGGCATCGGCAGGCGACGCGGCTGGAGGCCGGGCGCATGCACTTCGCCGAGGGCGATCCGCTGGCCTTCGACGCCTGCCTGATGGTCACCGGCGCCGCCGCGCCCGACTGGCCGCGCCAAAGCGGTCTGGCGACCGATGCACAGGGCTTCATCCGCGTAAGCCGCAGCCTGCAGAGCGTGTCGCATCCTCAGGTGATAGCGGCCGGCGACGTGGCGGCGTACGCGGATGCGCGGCCCAAGTCGGGCGTCTTCGCGGTCCGGGCCGGGCCGGTGCTGGCCGACCACCTGCGCGCCCTGTGCGAAGGCCGATCGCCCGGCGAATGGACGCCGCAGCCCCGTGCGCTCTACCTCATCAGCACTGGCGACCGTCGCGCGATCGCCGCCTGGGGCCGATGGGCGTGGGCCGGCGCATTGGAAGGCTGGGTCTGGCGCTGGAAGGATCGGATCGACCGGCGCTTCGTGGCGCGTTTCGGCTCGGACGCTTGAAGCCGAAGGAGCCACGCCGCCCTTGAAAGGGGCCGTCGCTGACACGCGAACTGCGTGGCGGCCCAGCCCCGAGCTGCTCGGAGCGTGCCAACTTGGAGTTCTACACTGTGCGCTGCGCTCGGCGGCGCCACGCCGAACACGCTCCATGAAAGCATTCCCGTGAAAGCACGACTCCTGCGACTGTCCCACGCATTGCGCGAGAGCTTCTGGCTCGTGCCCGCTGCGATGGTGCTCGCGGGCATCCTGCTGGCCTTTGCCCTCCTGGCGATCGACCGCAGCGGCGTGTTGCCCGAATCGCTGATGGAAGGCGACCTGCTCTACAACGGCGGCGGCACCGGTGCGCGCACGCTGCTCGGCGCCATCGCATCGTCGGCCATCGGCGTCGCGGGCACGGTGTTCTCGATCACCATCGCCGCGCTGTCGCTCGCGGCGGGCCAGATGGGGCCGCGGCTTCTGCGCAACTTCACGCGCGACCGCGGCAACCAGGTCACGCTGGGCGCGTTTCTCGCCACCTTCTCGTATGCGCTCATGGTGCTGCGCAGCGTGCGCACGCAAGACGAAGGCGTCTTCGTGCCGCACCTGTCGCTGAGCGTGGGCATGCTCATGGCCTTCGCCTGCGTGGCGACGCTGGTGTACTTCGTCGGCCACATGGCCAGCCGCATCAACGTCGACACCGTGGTCGACCTGGTCAGCGACGACGTGCAGTCGGCCATCCGCGGCTGGGCCACCGACAAGAAGTCGCCCGCTCCGCCCGCGCCGGAATTCTGGAAGAACGCGATGCCCATCGTCGACGACCGGCGCGGCTATCTGCAGCAGTTGGACGACGAAGGCCTGGCCGACTGGGCGGCAGAGCATCACACGGCCATCCGCCTCTTCGTGCGCCGCGGCGATTACGTGTTTCCCGGCGCGCCGATCGGGCTCATGCGCGTGGCAGCGGCGGGCGCGGATGCCGCGATCCGCCGCGCCAGCGCACTCAGCCCGACGCGCGGCAGCACGGGCGACGTGCAGTACGCGGTGCGGCAACTGGTCGAGGTCGCCGTGCGCGCGCTCTCGCCCGGCATCAACGACCCGCACACCGCCATCAGCGTGCTCGACCGGCTGGGCACGGCACTGTGCGACCTGGCCAACGCCAAGCTGCCGACCGGCGTGCACATGCGCAACGACGAGGTCGTGCTGGTGGTGCCCGAGGTGAGCTACGAAAGCCTCGTGAGCCTCATGTTCCACATGATCCGGCAGAACGCGCGCAGCAGTTCGGCGGTGCTGATCCGCATGCTCGAAGTGCTCACCGCCGTCGCCGCCTGCGAGCTCGACCCCGAACGGCGCGCGGTGCTCAAGCGCCATGCCGATCTGATCGTGGTCAGTGCCGGGCAGGAAATCGCCACGGCCTCCGACATGGCCGACATCCAGCGCCGACGGTCGGTCTTCGAGACGATGCTGCGCGACGGCCCGGCAGCCGTGGTGGCAGGCGGCAACGTGTAGCGCGGCGGCTTCGAAGCCCGCACGCCCTAGTGCGAGTCGCCTCGGTCGCCGCGGCCGAGCGCGCGCCGCACGACGCGCGACACTGTCAGCCCCTGCACCAGGATCGAGAACACCACCACGCAATAGGTCAGCGCGAGCACCACATCGCGCGCATCGCTCGCAGGCAGCGACAGCGCGAGCGCCACCGAGATGCCGCCGCGCAGCCCGCCCCAGGTCAGCACCCGCCACGACCCCTTGGGCAGCCGCATCGAACGCTCGGTCGCCGCGAAAGGAAGGCCCACGGTGAACAGTCTGGCGGCAAGCGTCACCGCGATGGCGATGGCCCCGGCCAGCAACACGTCGCCGTTGAATTTGATAAGCAGCACTTCCATGCCGATGAGCACGAACAGCACGGCATTCAGGATCTCGTCGAGCAGTTCCCAGAACATGTCGACGTACTGCCGGGTGGTGTCCGACATGGCGTGTTTCCGGCCCCGGTTGCCGATCATCAGTCCGGCGACGACCATCGCCAGCGGGCCGGACACGTGCAGGTGGTTGGCCAGCGCATAGCCGCCGACCACGGCGGCCAGGGTCAGCATGACCTCGACCTGGTACTGGTCGATGCTCTTGAGCAGGCGGTAGGTGACGAAGCCGAGCACCGCGCCGAACGCCAGGCCACCGCCCGCCTCGTGCAGCAAGGTCAGCCCGACCTCGCCCGCCGACGGGTGCACGCCACCGACGGCGACGCCCAGCAGCAGCGTGAAGAGCACGATGCCCACGCCGTCGTTGAAGAGCGATTCGCCGGTGATCACCACCTCGAGGTTCTTCGGCGCACCGGCCGACTTGAGGATGCCCATCACCGCCACCGGGTCGGTGGGCGAGATCAGCGCGCCGAACACCAGGCAAAAAGGCAGGCCCAGTTCCACTCCCGCGAAAGGCAGTGCGAACCACATGCCGAAACCCACCACGATCGTCGACAGCAGCGTGCCCACGCACGCGAGCCCGCCCACCTGCCACCGGAACGACCGCAGATCCGCCAGGTGCACGTGCAGCGCGCCCGCGAAGAGCAGCAGCGACAACATGCCCTGCATGAGCAGTTCGCCGAAATCGATCGACTTGAGCAGCGATTCTTCGGCGTCGCGCACCCCGAAGGACAGGCCGATCGAATCGAGCCCGATGATCGCCAATGAGAGGGCCAGCGACGCGGCCATGACGCCGATGGTGATCGGCAGACCCACATAACGGTGGTTGAGGTACGCCAAAAGCGCGGTGATGACGAGGCAGATGGCAACGATGTCGAGCATGGGCGCGGTCCGGGAGCGGTGGATGTCAGAGAGCGAGGCGGTGCCACGGGAAGGATTCCGACGTCCGCAGGCGCGTCTATCCTAAGGGTCGCGGTCATGGTGCCTGCCACGCTTGACAGCATTCGCCGCACACGTTCGGCGTCCGCCACCTGCACGCCTGCCGCCCATGAACGCCAAACACCTCTTCGATCTGTGCCGCAAGGCCGTCACTGCATGGGTCGACGATTTCGCGCCGAGCATGGGCGCTGCGATCTCCTACTACACGATGTTCTCGCTGGCGCCGCTGCTGGTGATCGTCATTGCCGTCGCGGGAGCGATCTTCGGGCAGGATGCCGTGCAGGGCCGCATCGTGGCCCAGCTGTCCGACTTGGTCGGACGGGAGGGCGCCATTGCGGTGCAGGGCCTGATCCGCAGCGCCAGTTCGCCCGAGAAAGGGTTGATCGCGGGCGGCATCAGCATCGTGGTGCTGATCATCGGCGCCACCACGGTCTTCGGCGAGTTGCAGAGCGCGCTCGATCGCATCTGGCACGTGCCCGAAAAAGACAAGCCCTCGGGCATCTCGGCCCTGGTGCGCACGCGCATCCTGTCGGTCGGCCTGATCCTGGGGCTCGCCTTTCTGCTCATGGTGTCGCTGATGGTGAGCACGGCCATTTCGGCTTTCGGCGGCTGGGCGCAGGGCCTGCTGCCGGGTTGGGAAGTGATGCTGCAGGTGATCAACATCGCGATCTCGATCGGCATCAGCACGGTGCTGTTCGCCATGATCTTCAAGTTCATGCCCACCGCGAGCATCGGCTGGCACGACGTGTGGATCGGCGCCGGGGTCACGGCCGTGCTGTTCGAGCTCGGCAAGACGCTGATCGGCCTCTATCTGGGCAAGAGCGGCGTCAACGAGTCGTACGCGGCAGCTGGCTCGGTGGTGGTGCTGTTGGCGTGGGTGTATTACGCGGCGCAGATCTTCTTGTTGGGCGCCGAGTTCACCAAGGTCTATGCCAATGAGCACGGCTCCATCGCAGGCACCAAGGCGACCGCGGCGACCAAGGCCGCTGCCGAGATCAGCGCCCAGGGCACCGATGCCGCGCACGTTCGGCATGCCGTGGGCACGGGCCGGGTCGCCCTGCCGGGCGACAGTGACACGGACGCCGACGATCCCGCCGTCGTCGCCCGCATCAAGCAGCGCGAAAAGAGCAACCTGCGCTTGCAGAACGCCACCAACACCATGATCCGCAACGTGATCGTGCTGGCCTCCCTGACCGCGGTCAACTCGTTGCTGAACCGCTGGGAGCGACGGCAGAAGGCCTCGCGCGCCGCGCCGGGGGCACCGCGCGTTGCCGATCGTAACGACCGGCCCGCCCGTCCGCGCAAGCGTCGCGCCTGATCTCGTCGGGGCAGGTCAGGCGCAGGCGCCCCTTGATCAGGCCGCGTTGGCCGCGTCGTGCTGCCAGGGCGGCAGCTTGGCGCCGCAATCGCTGCAGAAGCGCGCCGACGGCGAGTGCCCTTCGCTCAGGCATTCGTGGCAGGTGCGCGTCGTCGGCCGGTGCGCGCGCTGCTGAATCGCAAACTCTGCGCTGACGATACCGGTGGGTACCGCGAGCGTGCCCCAGCCGAGCAGCATCATCACCGAGGCGATCAGCCGGCCCAGGTCGGTCTTGGGCGTGATGTCGCCGAAACCCACCGTGGTCATGGTGGTGATCGCCCAGTACACGCCGACCGGAATGCTGCTGAAGCCATGCACGGGCCCCTCGGCGACGTACATCAGTGTGCCCATCACCACGACGACGAGCATGACGAACGACATGAACACCAGGATCTTGCGCCGTGAAGCCGAGAGCGCGCGCCCCAGGGCGCCGAACTCGGCAACGTATTCGGTGAGCTTGAAGAGCCTGAAGATGCGCAAGAGCCGCAGCACGCGCACGTCGACCAGCGCATACACGCCCGGCACCAGCAGCGCGATGTAGGTCGGCAGCAGCGCCAGCAGATCGATGATGCCGAAGCCGCTGCGCGCATAGCGCGACGGATGCCGCACGCACAAGAGCCGGCAGACGTATTCGACCGTGAACACGGCCGTGAAGACCCATTCGAGCCACTGGAAGATGTGCTGAAAGCGCGCATGCATCGTGGCCATGCTGTCGAGCACCACCACGCCCACGCTGGCGAGGATGCAGGCGATGAGCGCCAGGTCGAAGATGCGCCCGGCGCGCGTGTCGGCTTCGAAGATGACGGTGTACATCTTGAGCCGCCACCCGTCGTCGGGCCGTCCGTACTGTTGAAGATCGCGCATCGGCGGATTCGGTGTGCTGGCTGCCATGGCGGCATCGTATGCGAAGGCCGAGCGACCCCGGTCCGCGGCACCGCCGAAGCGGCGTGCCTCGCACGCGCACGCCGGTGCCGTCGGCCCTAGAAGTGGGACAGCAGGCGCCCGAAGCCCTGGAGCTTGTCGTCGATGCCGTTCGCGCGCAGCGCGTGCCAGTAGGTCGCGGTGTTGATCGCGATCACCGGCTTGTCGAGGTACAGCTCGGCCGCCGCGGCCATGCGGACCATTGACATGTTCGTGCCCACCTGCACGATCGCATCCACGTCGTCGCCGTCGAGCGCGCGGATCGAGTCGCGGCACATCGCGTCGGTGCTGTGCGCGATCTGCACCGGCGTCGGCCGCTCGAGGCACAAATCGCGCACGACCGTGAAGCCGCTTTCTTCGTAGAAGCGCCGCACCTGCGCGTTGGCGACCGGAAAGTACGGCGAGAAGAACGCGATGCGCTTCGCACCGTGCGCATTCAGCGCCGCCTCGGTCGCGAACGAACCGCAGGACACGTCCACCCCCGCATGGTTGCGCAGCAGCTCGCGGTACGCTTCGGCGCCCTTTCGGCCGTCCCAGAAGGTGGTGGCCGACATGCCCATCACCAGGTATTGCATCTCGCAGCTCTTGAGGGTGGCGGCCGCTTCGAGCGTGTTGTCCTGGATCTCGGCCACCAGCCGCATGAAGTCGTCGTCGTTCGAGACCGGCCGGTTGGGGATGACGATCCTGCTGTAGTGGTTGGTGACGCCCACCGGGCGCATGTCGTCGAAGTCGGGCTGCACGATGGTGTTGGTCGACGGCCCCAGCGTGCCGAACTTCATGCGCCAGCCGAGATGGTCCATGGCTCAGCCCTTCGCAAGCAGGGAGATGAAAGCGTCGCGCGGCATGACGTCGGCGTATTTCTGGCGCATGTCGAAGAGGTTGGCCTCGTGCGGCTCGATCGCGCGGTCGCCCACGCAGTCCTCGATGACCACCGTGCGGAAGTCGTGCTGCATTGCGTCGATGACGGTGGCGCGGATGCAGCCGCTCGTGGTGCAGCCGACCACCACCGCCGTGTCCACGCCGCGCAGGCGCAGCCAATGCGACAGTCCGGTCGAGAAGAAGGCCGATGCCGAGGTCTTGCGCAGCACGTGCTCGCCCGGGCGCGGCGCGAGCGACGGCACGATCTGCGACACGGCCGCAGTTTCGGTGAGCTTGGAAAGCGACGGCACCTTCATGCAGAACACGTTGCGCTGCGACCCGTCGTCGGCAAACACCACGCGGGTGTGCGCGATCGGCAGTTCGCGGCTGCGAAACGCATCGAGCAGCGGGCCGGTGCGCTCGACGGCCGCAGCGATGTGCGGCCCGCCGAAAGCGTCTTCGTCGACGAAGCCGTTGACGAAGTCGACCAGCACCAGCCCGCAGCGCGCGCCGATGCCCGAGGATTGTCCGAAGTTCTGGTGGCGGTAGATGTCTTCTCGGCTCATGTCAGTGGGTCTCCATGAGGGATCCGAATCCCTTCATCTTGTCGTGGATGCCGGCACTGCGCAGCGCGTGCCAGTAGATGGTGGTGTTGATCGCGAGCACCGGCTTGGCGAATTCGCGCTCGGCCACGGCCGCCAGACGCGCCATCGCGAGGTTGGTGCCGACCTGCACCACGGCGTCGATGTCGTCGCCGTCCAGCTGCCGCAGGCTCGACCGCAGCGTGTCGGTCGTCACGTGGGCGATGTGCACCGGGCTGTCGCAGCGCAGCCCATGGATGCGCTTGACCGTGTAGCCGCTTTCCTCGAAGAAGCGGACCACGTTGCGGTCGCCCACCGGCTGGTAGGGCGTCAGCACGGCAATCGTCTTCGCGCCATGCAGTCGCAAGGCCGCCTCGCAGGCATCGGCACCCATCGACACCGGCAGGCCGGTGCGCGCTTCGAGCCGGGACTTGAGCTCGCGGCTGGCGGCCAGGCCGTCCCAGAAGGTTTCGGCCGAGATGCCGAGCACCAGCTGGTCGGGCTCGCAGGACATCACCGCATCGACCGCCTCGTCCTGCGCTTCCATGATGAGCGCGATCAGCCGATTGAAGTCGTCGTCGCCCTGCAGGCTCATGTTGGGGATGCGGATGCGGCTGATGTGGTTCGTCACCCCGGGCGGACGCATGTCGTCGAACTCCGGCTGCACGCTGGTGTTGGTCGACGGAACCAGCACGGCGAACTTGCGGCGCCAGCCCAGGCTGTCGGCCATCAGATCACCTTCTCGTTGCGAAGCCGCGCGATCTCGGCGGGCTCGATGCCGGCGTCGCGCAGCAAGGCGTCGGTGTCGGCGCCCAGCGGCGAGCACACGCGGGCTGCGGTGCGTTCGCCGTCGAGCATGACGGGGTTGGCGACCATCCGCAGTTCGGGCAGGGCCGGATGCGGCACCGTCTGCACCATGCCGGTGGCGGCCAGGCGCGGGTTGTCCAGCGCCTGCGGCAGGTCGAGCACCGGCGCCACCGGCAGCTTGCCGGCGAGCCGCTGCATCCAGTCGGCAGTCGTCGCGGTCGAGAAGCTTTGGTCCATCAGCGCACCGAGCGCCTCGCGGTGTTCGCGGCGCGTGGCCGGCGTCGCGAAGCGCGGGTCGGCCAGAAGCTCGGGCCGACCGATGCCGTGTGCCATCGCCTCCCAGAACTTGGGCGTCATGCACATCACGAAGATCCAGCCGTCCTGCGTCTTCACGAGCTGGCACGGCACGGTGGACGGATGGGCCGAGCGCGGCATGCGCTGCACGACGTGCCCGCCGTTCAGGTACCACGTCGCCGGATAGGTGAGCTGGGCCAGCGCCACGTCGAACAGGCTGATGTCGATGTCGCGGCCCTCGCCGCTGCGCTGCGCGCCGAGCAGGCCGGCCAGCAGGGCCATCGCGGTGGTGGTGCCGGTCACGTAGTCGACCATGCTCAGGCCCATGCGCGCCGGCGGGCCGTCGGGCTCGCCGGTGAGCTGCAGGTAGCCGGCTTCGGCCTGCATCAGGTAGTCGTAGCCGGGCCAGGCGGCGCGCTCGTTGTCGCGGCCGTAGGCCGACAGGTGCACGCAGACCAGCGACGGCTTCACGGCCATCAGCGCGTCGTAGGTCAGCCCGAGCCGCGCCGGCTGGTCGCCGCGCAGGTTGTTCATGACCGCGTCCGACGTCGCGGCCAGGCGCCGGAAGACCGACTGGCCCGCGGCGCTCTTCAGGTCGAGCGTCAGGCTCTTCTTGTTGCGGTTGAAGGTCTGGAAGAACTGGCTGTCCGGCGAGGCCGGGTCGTCGCCGAGAAAGAAAGGCCCGGTCTGCCGCGACACGTCGCCGCCGTCCTTCGGGTTCTCGATCTTGATCACCTCGGCGCCGAGGTCGGCGAGCAGCATCGAGCCGAACGGGCCAGCCCCGTACTGCTCTGCGCTCAGGATGCGGATGCCGGCGAGCGGCAGCGATTTTTTCATGCGTTCGACTCTTGTCTCTTGGGTTTATTCGGTCTCAGGCCCGGCCCATCACCAGCTGCGGGAACCACGTCACGATGCCGGGGAACGCGACGATCAGCACCACCGAGGCCACCAGCAACAGGAAGAACGGAATGCTCGCCTTCGCGATGGTCAGGATCGATTCCCCGCTCATCCCCTGCAGCACGAACAGGTTGAAGCCGACCGGCGGGCTGATCTGCGCCAGCTCGATCATGATCACGATGTAGATGCCGAACCAGACCGGATCGAAGCCCGCGGCCTGCACCATCGGCAACACGACGGCGGTGGTCAGCACGATCATCGACACGCCGTCGAGCGCACAACCCAGCGCCACGTACACCACCGTGAGCACCGCGATCAGCGCAAACGGCGAGAGGTGCAAAGACACCACCCATTCGGCCAGCGCGCGCGGGATGCCGGTGAAGCCCATGGCCACCGTCAGGAAAGACGCCGCGCCCAGGATGAACATGATCATGCAGGCCATCCGCAGCGCGCCCGATAGGCTGTCGAGGAAGGTCTTCAAGGTCAGCGTGCGCCCGAGCGCGGCAACCACCAGCGCACCCAGCACGCCGAAGGCAGACGCCTCGTTGGCCGTGGCGAAGCCGGTGAGCATCGACAAAAAGACGAAGACGATCAGCAGAAACACCGGGATCAGGCTGCGCGTGGCTTTCACTCGCTCCCAGAAGCCCATGCGAAAGCTCTGCGGCGGCATGCGCTCCGGATGGCGCAAGGCCCAGAACACGATGTAGCCCGAGAAGAACAACAGCAGCATCACGCCCGGCACGATGCCCGCGAGGAACATGCGGATGATCGACACGTCCGCCGCAACGGCGTAGACGATCATCGCGATCGACGGCGGAATCAGGATGCCCAGCGTGCCGGCGCCGCACAGCGAGCCCAGGCTGAGCCGCTGGTCGTAGCCGCGCTTGGCGAGTTCGGGCAGCGAGATCTTCGCGATCGTCGCGCACGTCGCGGCCGACGAGCCCGACACCGCGCCGAAGATGCCGCAGCCGATCACGTTGACGTGCAGCAGCCGGCCCGGCAGCTTGTCGAGCCAGGGCGCGAGCCCCGCGAACATCTGCTCGGCGAGCCGCGTGCGAAAAAGAATCTCGCCCATCCAGATGAACATCGGCAGCGACGCGAGCGACAGCGACGAGTAGGTGTTCCAGTACGAGGTGAAGAGGTTGATCTCGGGGCGCGTGGTCGAGAAGAAGGCGACGCCGGCCCAGGCCACGATGCCGAGGGTGAAGGCGATCCACAGGCCGCCGGCGAGCAGCAGGCACAGGAGGACGATGAGAATGGCGGAAGCTTGCATGGGCGTGAGGGTTCGATCAGTGGCTGGCAGCGTCGTCGATGTTCTTGACGCGTTCGGCGCGCAGCGCGGCGGCCGGCGTCGCGAGCAAGTTCACGCACTCGTCGACGACGGCGACCAGCAGCAGCGCGGCGCCCACCAGAAAGCTCGACTGCGGCACCCAGACCGCGACTTCGAGCATCCCCTGCGTCAGCTCTTCCGAGCGCCAGCCGTCGAAAAGATAGACGCCGACCGCCCACACCATGTAGGTGGTGAACACCAGCGCCACCGCGACGCACACCAGCAAGAGCGGCTTGCGGATGACCGGCGGCAGCACGTCCACCAGGATCCCGACACGCACCATGTCTCCGCGCTTGAAGGTGGCCGGCAGCGCCAGGAAACCGGCGGCCGCCAGGAACCACCCGATCAGCTCCGAAGCGCCGGGAATGTAGCTGCCGAACTTGCGCAAGATGGACTCGAAGACCATCGTGAGAAAGATGCCGACCAAAAAGACGCCCGCGGCGAAGAGCGCGGCGGCATAGAGCGTGTCGAGAGCCTTGCGCATGTCCGGATCAGCGCCCCGTGGCCTTGCGGTAGTCGGCCAGCGCCTTCACGGATTCTTCGCCCATCGGCTTGGTGTACGTGTCCCACAGGACCTGGGTGCGCGTGCGCATCTCGTCGATGATCGGCTTGGGCATCGGCGCGATGGCCATGCCGTGCGAAGCCAGCTCGGCCACCTTGGTCGCGTGGTCGCGCTTGCTGGCCTCCCAGAAGCCGGGCTCCATCTCGCGGCCGATGCGCTCGATGGTGGCCTGCTGCTTGGGCGTCAGCTTCTTCCAGACGTCCATGTTGATGGTCATCACGTTCGAGGCCCAGATGTGGTTGGTCTCGTAGCCGTACTTCATGAAGTCCCAGTACTTCTGCGCCACCGCCGTGCCGGCCGAAGTGGGCACGCCGTCGAGCATGCCGGAGCCCAGCGCCTGCAGGATTTCGAGGTTGGTCATTTGCACCGGCGTCATGCCCAGGCGGTTGATCCAGTCGGTGGTGAGCTTGTCGAGCGTGCGCATCTTCATGCCCTTCAGGTCGTCGATCGAGGTGATCGGCTTCTTCGTGAAGAAGAACTGCTTGGGCCACGGCACGAGGTACAGCACCTTCTGGTTGTTCTTGGCGAGGATCGCTTCCCAGACCGGCCGGAACGACTTGTGCAGCACGGCGAGCTGCTCGTAGTCGTTCACCAGGAAAGGCAAGGTCTCGACCGCGAGCGCCGGGCCGCGGCTCGCGTTCTGGAACAGCGCCAGGTCGGCCATCGGCACCACGTTCTCGGACACGGCGCGCACCGATTCGTTGGCCTTCACCCCGAGCTCGCCGCCGGGCCGCGACGTCACCACCACCTCGCCGTTGGTTTCCTTGGTCACGCGCTCCGCGAAGGCAGCGGCGTCGAGCGAGTGGAATTCGTTCGGGCCCCACGGCACCGAAATGTCCAGCTTGACCTGCGCGCTCGCGCCCACGGCGGACAAGAGTGCAAAGGACAGTGCGAGCGGACGCACCAGCCGGGACCAAAGCGCTTCAGATTGAGCCATGACTTACCCCTGGAAAAAGGATTGAGAACCGAACAACGGCTCAAATTACACGATATGTCCGGACAACTGTAAAGGGCCTGAACCCCAATTCGGCGCCAGCGCGCATCCGGACGGACACGGCGAAGCCTGCACGATCCGTGCCACTGATGTCCGGACAGATTGCGGCCGACTCAGGACCGGTGCAGCGTCGACGCGTAGGTGAAGAGCGTGCCGTGGTAGAGCGAATGCGCCACGACCACCAGCCGGCCGGACGGGTCGTAGTAGCGCCGCACGATCTGAAAGGCCGAGTCGCCTGCCTTGACGTGCAGCAGCCGGGCTTCGGCCTCGCCGATGTTGACGGCGCTGAAGGCCTGGTCGATGCGGTCGATCTTGTGCAGGTCGACCGTGTTCACGATCTCCTGCGCGGCGGTCTTGACGTCGAGCAGCTTGCGCAAGCGCGCCTTGGAACGGATCGCCACGTAGACATCGACCAGGGCCAGCGGGCGCACGTCGTTGCGCGGGTAGCGGATGGAGCGCACCAGCACGCACGGCGTCTCGGCCAGGTTGACCACCTGGCTCGCGTATTGGTTGAGTTCCGCGCCCACCTCTTCGCTGCTCAGCACGTGCAGCCGGGTCGCGTTGCCGTGCTGAAGCACGTCGTCGATGGTCTGGATGTTCTGTTCGTAGCGCACCGGCGGACTGATCGCCACCACGGTCGAGCCCGAACCCTGGCGGCGCTTGATGAGGCCCTTTTCTTCGAGCAGTCGCAGCGCCTCGCGCGTGGTGTGGCGGCTGTAACCGAAGCTTTCGCACAGTTCACGCTCGGTCGGCAGCGCGGAGCCCACGGCATAGCGACGCTCCTTGATTTCCTTCGCCAGGAAGGCGGCAAGCAGCTTGTAGTAAGGGCCTTCGCTCTTCTGTTCGCTCTTCTGCTCGCTCTTCCGAGAACCGGTCAGCTTGTGTTCCAAAACGAATCCTCCGGGGGCTTCACTTGATCTCGCCAGAGTATGCACGCACAATATGTACGGACAACTCTACTCCTCATCCCTCACGCCGATCAAGGCGCCACTCATGCACTACGCAACGTACTTCGAGGCCATCGACATCCCCCAGCTGATGCAGGAGTTTCCGGTGGGCGAGGCCTTCAA
>JAHJOG010000078.1 GCA_018820395.1 Gammaproteobacteria bacterium
ACTGGCCGGTGCGCTGATCGGGTCGGCGCTGGTGCTGGTGCTGAAGAACGGCCTGCAGGACCTGCTGCCGCTCCTCACGCAGCGCGCCGGTCAACTGGAAGCGATCACCTTCGCGGCGCTCTTCATCCTGCTCCTGCATTTCGCGCGCGGCGGTGCGATGGGGTTCGTGCGGCGCTGGACGCGCGGCCGGCGCACCGACCGGCCCGCTGCACCGGTCGCGGTCGACCCGCTGCCACGGCGCAAGCTCCCGGAGCGCGGCGCGCCGGTGCTGTCGGTGGCCGGTGCGGTCAAGCGCTTCGGCGGGCTGGTGGCGGTGAACGACGTGAGCTTCGACGTGCGTGCCGGCGAGATCGTCGGGCTGATCGGGCCGAACGGCGCAGGCAAGTCGACCATGTTCAACCTGCTCACCTGCACCGCGCCGCTGACGGCAGGGCGGGTGCGCTTTCTCGACCGCGACATTTCCGGCATGCCGCAGCGGGACGTGGCTCGATTGGGGCTGGCCCGCACTTTCCAGCACGTCAGGTTGCGGCCGCACATGAGCCTGCTGGACAACGTGGCGCTCGGCGCGCATTCCAGGACGCGTTCGGGTCTGCTCCGGGCGGGCCTGCGGCTCGATCGGGCCGAAGAGCGGCAGATCGTGCAGGAAGCGTGGCGCCAGCTGGAGCGCATCGGGCTGGCCGACCGGGCGCACGAGGAGGCGGGCAGCCTGCCGCTGGGCACCCAGCGCATCCTGGAGATCGCGCGCGCCATGGCGGCCGACCCGGTGCTGCTGGTGCTGGACGAACCGGCCGCCGGCCTGCGGCGCAAGGAAAAGATGGCGCTGGGCGAGCTGCTCAAGAAGCTCCGGGAGGAGGGCGTGACCATCCTCATCGTCGAACACGACATGGATTTCGTGATGAAGCTGGTCGACCGGCTGGTGGTGATGAATTTCGGCTCGAAGCTGGTCGAAGGCGCGCCCGCGGCCGTGCGGGCGGACGAACGCGTGCAGGCGGCCTATCTGGGGAGCGTGGCATGAGCGCGGCGCTCGCCCGCCCCTGGGCAGATCGCGTTGCCGTAGTGCGAAGGACGGAGTTCGATCGATGACCGCCATGCTCGAGATCGCAGACCTGCATGTGTCCTACGGGCAAGTCGACGCCGTGCGCGGCGTGAGCCTCGGCCTCCAAGCCGGCGAAATCATCTCGGTGATCGGCCCGAACGGCGCCGGCAAGACCACGCTGCTGGCGGCCGCGATGGGGCTCATGCCGTCCAAGGGCACACTGCGCTTCGAAGGCGAAGACCTGCACGGGCTCGATGTGGAGGCTCGAGTGGAACGCGGGCTGTGCCTGGTGCCGGAGAAGCGCGAGCTCTTCGGCGAGCTGACGGTGCTCGACAACCTCCGGCTCGGCGCCTATTCCAATCGTCTGCGCAGCGACGCGCTGCGCCGCCGGTTGCAGTGGGTGTACGAGCGCTTTCCACGGCTGGAGGAGCGGCGCTCGCAGCGCGCCGACACGCTGTCCGGCGGCGAGCGCCAGATGCTCGCGGTCGGCCGCGCATTGATGTCGTCGCCGCGTCTCCTGATGCTGGACGAGCCCAGCCTGGGTCTGGCCCCGCTGATCGTGCGGGACATCTTGACGATCGTGCGCAAGCTGCGCGACGATGGCGTTTCCATCCTGTTGGTGGAACAGAACGCACGGGCGGCCCTGGAGAGCTCCGATCACGGATATGTCCTGGAGACCGGCGAGATCGCGCTGTCCGGCGTGTCGAAAGAATTGGCAGACGATCCGCGCGTCAAGGCCACCTATCTCGGGGGAGGCGCGGATGACGAAGCCTGATCGAATCGCAAACCCGTTGTCGCCTGGCGAGCGGACGCTGCCCGCCATGATCCAGCAGCAGCGCGTCCTCTTCGGATCGCGCCCCTGCGTGCGCATCGGCGATCGCGAGTGGACGCATGCAGACGTGTCCGACGCCGCCAGCCTGCGCGCCGCCTCGCTCGCCGACGCCGGCGTGACACGCGGCGATCGCGTGGCGCTGATGAGCGGCAATCGCATCGAGTTCCTGGAGGTGTTCCTGGGCTGTGGATGGATGGGTGCGGTGTCGGTGCCGATCAACACTGCGTCGATGGCGCCGCAGATCGAATACGTGCTCGCGCAGAGCAAGGCCGTCATGCTGGTGATCGAGGCCGGTTTTATCGAACGTCTGCAGGCCGTGGACTTCACGCGAACGTCGGTCCAGCGAATCTGGGTGCTGCAGGACGAGGCGAGCCCGATCGCATGGGAACCCCAGGGGCTGCTCGTCAAAACCTATCCGGAGCCTTCCGATGCGGTCTCCACCTTGGAAGTGCAGCCGAGCGACACGCTCGCGATCCTCTACACCTCGGGCACCACCGGTCCGGCCAAGGGCGTCATGTGTTCGCACGCGCAGTTCTGCTGGTGGGGCGTGAACAGTGCCGATATCCTGGGCGTCGTGCCCGACGACGTGCTCGCCTCGACGCTGCCGCTCTTCCACATCAATGCGCTGAACACTTTCGCCCAGGCGATGATGGTCGGCTGCCAGACGGTGTTCGAATCCCATTTTTCGGCGTCGGCGTTCTGGAGCGACATGCGCAACACGAAGGCGACGGTCGTCTACCTGCTGGGCGCGATGGTGCCGATCCTGCTCGCGCAGCCGCCCACGCCCGGTGAAAAGGATCACCGGGTGCGATTGGGCCTCGGGCCTGGCGTGCCGGAGGCTGCGGCCAACGCGTTTCTCGAGCGCACCGGCGTGCCGCTGGTCAACGGCTACGGCTCGACCGAAACCAATTTCGTGATTGCCACCGCACTCGGCTCGACGCGCACCGGCGGGGTGATGGGCCGGCTTCGTCCGGGTTTCCAGGCGAAGGTGGCGGACGAAGGCGATGTCGAACTGCCGGACGGCCAGGCGGGCGAACTGCTGTTGCGCGCGGACGAGCCGAACGCCTTCGCCAGCGGCTACTTCGACATGCCGGCGAAGACGGTCGAAGCGTGGCGCAACCTGTGGTTTCACACCGGCGATCGGGTGGTCCGCGAAGCCGATGGCGCTTTCCGCTTCGTCGATCGCATCCACGACGCGATCCGGCGGCGCGGCGAGAACATCTCGTCCTACGAGGTCGAGCAGGTGCTGTTGAGCCACCCCGACGTGGCAACCTGCGCAGTGTTTCCGGTGCGCTCCGACCTCGCCGAAGACGAAGTCATGGCCGTGGTGGTGGCACGGCCAGGAAAAGTCATCGACCTTGCCGAGCTCGCCTTGCATTGTGAGCCGCGGCTGCCCTACTTCGCGGTGCCGCGCTTCATCGACGTGTTGCTGGAGTTGCCGCGCACCGAGAACGGCAAGGTACAGAAATACAAGCTGCCCGAGGCCGGCGTCACGGCCACCACCTGGGATCGCGG
>JAHJOG010000079.1 GCA_018820395.1 Gammaproteobacteria bacterium
ACGCATTCGGTGCAGCTCCCGGGCGGCCAAGGCACCACCTCCGGTGGACAGCGCGAGATGGTGCCGGTCTTGTCGCGCGCCGCGGTGGCGGTGGGCGTGGCCGGCCTCTTCATGGAAACACACCCCGATCCATTGCGCGCGATGAGCGACGGGCCGAACGCCGTGCCGCTCAAGCACATGCAGGCGCTGCTCGAAACCCTGCTCGCGCTCGACCGGGTCACCAAGAAATCCCCCTTTCTCGAGGACGCTTTCGAAGCATGACCGCCTACATCATCCCCAACGTCGAGGTCACCAACCCGACGCAGTACGAGGAGTACAAGAAGTGGTCCACCGAAGCCATGAAGGCGCATGGCGCCGAGGTGTGCGTGCGCGGCGGCCAGGTCGAAGTGCTCGAGGGCGATTGGCATCCCGAACGCCTTGTGGTGCTCAAATTCCCGAGCGTCGAAGCCGCGCGCAAGTTCAATGATTCGCCCGAATACGCCAAAGCGCGCGCGTCGCGACAAGGGGCGGCAGTGATGCGCATGATCATCGTGGAAGGCGTCGGTTGAACGCGCCTTCACGCGCGCGCACGCCGGCCTGATTGAAGTTTTTTGGAGATGAATGAATGAGTGCAATTGTGGATATCGTGGGTCGCGAAATTCTCGATAGCCGGGGCAACCCGACGGTCGAATGCGACGTGTTGCTGGAGTCGGGCACGATGGGCCGCGCGGCGGTGCCGTCGGGCGCATCGACGGGCTCGCGCGAGGCGATCGAGCTGCGTGACGGCGACAAGAGCCGCTACCTGGGCAAGGGCGTGCTCAAGGCGGTGGAGAACATCAACACCGAAATCTCCGAATCGGTGCTGGGGCTCGACGCCAGCGAGCAGGCCTTCCTGGACCGCACGCTGATCGACCTCGACGGCACCGAGAACAAGGGCCGCCTGGGCGCCAACGCCATGCTCGCGGTGTCCATGGCCGTGGCGCGTGCGGCGGCGGAAGAAGCCGGCCTGCCGCTGTACCGCTACTTCGGCGGCATGGGCGGCATGCAGCTGCCTGTGCCGATGATGAACGTCATCAACGGCGGCGCGCACGCCAACAACAGCCTCGACCTGCAGGAATTCATGATCATCCCCGTGGGCGCGAAGAGCCTGCGCGAGGCGGTCCGCTACGGCGCCGAAGTCTTCCATGCGCTGAAGAAGATCCTTGGCGACCGCGGCATCAGCACCGCCGTGGGCGACGAAGGCGGCTTCGCGCCGAGCGTCGAAAGCCACGAAGCCGCCATCCAGCTCATCCTCGAGGCGATCGACAAGGCCGGCTACACGGCGGGCGAGCAGATCGCGCTCGGCCTCGACTGTGCGGCCAGCGAGTTCTACAAGGACGGCAAGTACGTGCTCGCCGGCGAGAACCTCAGCCTCACGGCCGAAAGCTGGACCGACATGCTCGCGACCTGGGTCGACAAGTACCCGATCATCAGCATCGAGGACGGCATGCACGAAGGCGACTGGGACGGCTGGAAACACCTCACCGAGCGCCTCGGCAAGAAGGTGCAGCTGGTCGGCGACGACCTGTTCGTCACCAACACCAAGATCCTCCAGGAAGGCATCGACCGCGGCATCGCCAACTCGATCCTGATCAAGATCAATCAGATCGGCACGCTCACCGAAACCTTCGCCGCCATCGAGATGGCCAAGCGCGCCGGCTACACCGCCGTGATCAGCCACCGCTCGGGCGAAACCGAAGACTCGACCATCGCCGACATCGCGGTCGGCACCAACGCCGGGCAGATCAAGACCGGCTCGCTGTCGCGCTCCGACCGCATCGCCAAGTACAACCAGCTGCTGCGCATCGAAGAAGATCTCGGCGACGTTGCCAGCTACCCCGGCCGCGCCGCGTTCTACAACCTCAAGGCCTGACCCCGGCTCCGACGGTCATGCGCGGCCGCCTCGTTCCGATCATCCTGGTGCTGCTGCTGGGCGTCATCCAATGGCAGCTCTGGATCGGCCGGGGCGGGGTGCGAGAAACCGTGCGCCTGGAAGATCAATTGAACTCGCAGAAGGCCGCCAACCTGCGTGCCTCGCAGGAAAACGAACGCCTCACCTCTGAGGTCAGCGACCTCAAGGAAGGCATGGAAATGGTCGAGGAACGCGCCCGCAAGGAACTGGGCATGGTCAAGCCCAACGAGGTGTTCGTTCAGATTGCCCGCTGAAGGGCAATTGCGAAGCTTGCAAGCCCCGCTACTGCACCACCGAACTCGCCGGCAACTGATCCCCCGGTGACGTGAAGATCTGCGCCGCATCGACCGCGTCGAAGCGGTATTGCCGGCCGCAGAAATCGCAGCCCACTTCGATGTCCTTGCGCTCGGCGAGGATGGACTCGGCCTCCTCCTGACCCAGCCCGCGGATCATGCGGGACACGCGTTCGCGGCTGCAGGTGCACGCGAAGCGCGGGCCGCGCGCGCCGGCCATGGGCTCGAAGCGCAGCAGCTTTTCTTCCCAGAACAAACGCCGCAGGATGGTCTCGACGTCGAGCGTGAGCAGTTCGTCTCGCGTGAGGCTCGACGCCAGGATCGAGATGCGGTTGTAGTCTTCGTTGCGGCCGATCTCGTCTTCGTCGGCGGCATTGCGTTCGTCGAGCGCGATGCCCTGCAGATTGCCCTCGCCCTTGACCGGCAGCCGCTGGATCAAGAGCCCGGCCGCCACCTTGTCGTCGGCCGCGAGCACCAGCGTGGTGTCGAGCTGCTCGCTCTGCAGCATGTAGTGCTGCAGCACGTCGCTGATGCGGTCGAGCTTCTCGCCGTCGTCGCCGAAGAGCGGCACCACGCCCTGGTACGCCTGCTGGCCCGGCTGCTTGTCCTTGGGGTCGAGCGTGATCGCGCAGCGGCCCTTGTTGCCGGTGTTGACCATCTCCGTCAGATGCGCGTCGGCCGGAAGTTCGCCGACGACCTTGGCCGTCGCACGCAGGCTCAGGTCGGGCTGTACCTCGGCCACCGCGACCTTCACCGGCCCGTCGCCGAAGATCTGCAGGATGAGTGCGCCGTTGAACTTGATGTTGGACTGCATCAATGCTGCAGCAGCCGTCATCTCGCCCAGCAACTCGGCCACCGGCGTGGGGTAGGCGCCCGTGGTCGTGTTGGACGCGCGCCGCGCCAGCACTTCCTGCCACGCATCGGTCAGCCGGACGATCATGCCGCGCACCGGCAATCCATCGAACAGGAACTTGTGCAACTCGCTCAAAACTTTTCCTTTCCGGCCCGCGCCGCGCTAGCCGATCTTCTTCAGGCCCTTGTCGAAGCGGCGAGCGTTTTCCACGTAGTGGTCGGCGCTCTCCCGCAGCTTGGCGGCCGCCGCGTCGTCGAGCGTGCGCACCACCTTGGCGGGCGCGCCGATGATCAGCGAGTTGTCCGGAAACTCCTTGCCTTCGGTCACCACGCTGCCGGCGCCAACGATCGAGTTGCGGCCGATCCTGGCGTTATTCAAGACCACGGCCTGGATCCCGATCAGCGAGTTGTCGCCCACCGTGCATCCATGCAGCATCACCTGGTGGCCGACCGTCACGTTGTCGCCCAGCGTCAATGGAGAGCCGATGTCCGCATGCAGCACCGACAGGTCCTGCACGTTGCTGTTGCGTCCGATCGTGATCTTTTCAGTGTCGCCGCGCAGCACGGCGCCAAACCACACGCTGGCGTTCTCCGCCAGATGCACGTTGCCCATCACCTGCGCGCTGTCGGCCACCCAGGCGCCGCTGTCGAGCTGCGGTGCGACGCCATCGAGTTCATACACGGCCATGTCGATCTCCAGAGTCGAAAACTAGAATTGTAGGGATGCACCCTCGACTGGCCGCCTTGCATGCACTCCGCATCGCCGATCCGCGGCAGAAGGTCGAAGCCACGCAAGCCATTGCTGCGCGGTTGCATGCGCAGACGCACGCGCAAGCCACGATCGCGCAGCCCATTCGCGCGCCGGGTGACGAGGCTGGCGTCCCCGGTCGGCCCGAACGGCCGCTGCGCGTGGCGGCGACTGCGGTCGAGAAGCGATCGCCCTTCACTGTCGAAGGCCGTGCGGCGCTCATTCACGCCATCTGCCACATCGAATTCAACGCGATCAACCTCGCGCTCGATGCCGCCTGGCGCTTCGACGGCATGCCCGACGCGTATTACCGCGACTGGCTCGGCGTCGCGGCCGAAGAAGCGCATCACTTCGAGCTGTTGCATGCGCACCTGCAGACCCTGGGCCACCGCTACGGCGATTTCACCGGCCACGACGGCCTGTGGAGCATGTGCGAGAAGACCCGCGACGACGTGGTAGCGCGCATGGGCCTGGTGCCGCGGACCCTGGAGGCGCGCGGGCTCGACGCCACACCGCTCATCCAGGCCAAGCTGAGGCGCGTCGCGACACCTGACGCTCTGCGGGCCGTCGAGATCCTCGACGTGATCCTTCGCGACGAGGTCGGCCACGTTGCCATCGGCAACCGCTGGTACCGATGGCTGTGCGAGCGCGACGGTCTCGACCCGGTGTCGCACTATCGCGTGCTGTATCGGCGGCACGATGCGCCGCGGCTTCGTGCGCCCTTCAATCTCGAAGCGCGTGCGCTGGCCGGGTTCACGGACGAGGAACTGTCGGCGCTCGGCACGGTCGACGTGGCCACGTGACCGGCTGCATCCGGGACAACCCGAATAGTCCATTCGTCCTCATTTTGGTCCAATGAATGATATCGATACCAAAGATTCCCTGGTTTTTCATCCACACATGACTTCTTCCCGTCCTCTCGATCTCATCACCATGGGCCGCGCCATCGTCGACATTTACGGCGACCAGGTCGGCGCGCGTCTCGAAGACGTGTCCAGTTTCTCGCGCTACGTCGGCGGCTGCCCTGCCAACATCGCCATCGGCACCGCCCGGCTCGGCCTGAAGGTCGGCATGGTCACGCGCGTCGGCGATGACCACAACGGCCGCTACCTCAAGGAGATGCTCGGCCGCGAAGGCGTCGACACGCGCCATGTGGTCGCCGACAAGGCGCGCCTGACTGGCGTGGCCTTTCTCTCCATCCGCGACAAGGACACGTTTCCGCTGCTGCACTACCGCGAAAACTGCGCCGACATGGCCATCGAGCCGGCCGACTACACCGAGGATTACATCGGCTCCGCCCGCGCGCTATTGGTCTCCGGCTCGCACCTCACGACCGACTTCGCGGCCGAGAACCTGGGCGTCGCCATCGCCCGCGCCAAGGCGCGCGGCACGCAGGTGATCTTCGACATCGACTACCGGCCGGTTTTCTGGGGCCTCGTCGGCCGCGACGGTGGCGAAAGCCGCTATGTCGACTCGGCCACCGTCACCCGCGCCAGCCAGCGTTTCATGGCCGACTGCGACCTGATCGTCGGCACCGAAGAGGAAGTCCACATCGCCGGTGGTGATATCGATACCATCAAAGCGCTCCGAAACATCCGTGCGCTGACCCCTGCGCCCATCGTGCTCAAGCGCGGCGCGGCCGGCTGCGTCGTGTTCCCGGATGCGATCCCCGACGCCATCGACGACGGCATCGTCGGCCCCGGCTTTCCGGTAGAGGTCTTCAACGTCGTGGGCGCCGGCGACGGATTTCTTTCGGGCTTCCTGTCGGGCTGGCTGCGCGATCAGCCGTGGGAGCAGTGCTGCCGCAGCGGCAACGCGACCGGCGCGCTGGTGGTGTCGCGCCACGGCTGCTCGCCCGCCTCGCCGACGACCACCGAGCTCGAGTGGTTCCTGGCCGGCGGCCGCAACGACCCGGCCCTGCATCGCAGCGAGCACCTGCGCTATCTGCACCGAACGACCACTCGACGTCCGCGTCCGTCGCCGGTGCTGGTGATGGCGGCCGACCATGTCGCGCCCTTCGAGGAGCTGCCGCGCGTCGAGGGCCGAACCCTGTCGCGTCTCAAGACCCTGATCGCCGAAGCCGCCCTGCAACTCGCGCCGCGCCACCCCGGGCTCGGCGTGCTGTTCGACGATGCCGAAGGCGAAGACGCGCTCTTTCGCGTCGGCGCCGACATCCCCTGGGTCGGGCGCAAGATCGAACGCACCGGCCCTGCACCGCTGCGCCTGTGCGACGACCTTCCGGCGAGCGTGCTCCTGGCCAGCTGGCCGCGCCACCAGATCGTGAAATGCCTGGTGCCGCGCGAAGACGAGGCCACGCGGCCGCTGCAGGACGAACGCCTGCTGGAGCTGTACCGCGCCATCTCGATGTACGACATGGAGCTGTTGCTCGAATTCGTGCACCCCGACACTCCGGAAGACGCTGCCGCCGTGGTCGAGCGCATCCGCAGGACGCAGGCGCTCGGCGTGCTGCCCGATTGGTGGAAGCTGCCGGCTTTCTCGGATCCGGCCGCGTGGGTCGCGATCGAAAAAGCCATCCGCCACGACAACCCGATGTGCCGCGGCGTGCTGCTGCTGGGCGGCGGACGCACGCGCGAAGACCTGCTCGAAGCGCTCGGCAAGGCGCGCGGCAACCCGTACATCCAGGGCTTCGCCGTGGGCCGCACGCTCTTCATGGCGCCGGCCGCCGCATGGCTCGCGGGCGAGTGCGACGACGCCGGCTTCACCACCCGCCTGTCCGCCGCCTACGAAGAACTCGCCCGGGCGTGGCTGGGCGGCACGGCCGAAGCAACCCGCGCCGCCGGCAAGGCGCCCGCCCGGCCATGACGAGCGCCCCGGCATTCCGTCTGCGGCTGATCAGCCTCGCGTCCTGCGCGCTGCTGCTGGTGCTGTGGTGGGTGGCGACCGGCCCCGCGGGCTGGGTCGAGGCCACGCGCTTTCCGGACCCGGCGACCTTTCTCGAATCGCTGAAGCAGATCGCCCTGGGCAACTACGCCGGCGGCGACCTCGCGAAGCACGTGATGACCAGCTCGTGGCTGGTGGCGCGCGGCTTCGCGCTGGCGGTGGTGATCGGCATCGGGCTCGGGCTGGCGATGTCGTTGTCGGCCTTCTGCCGCGACTTCCTCGGGCCGATCTTCAACTTCGTGCGGCCGGTGCCGCCGCTCGCGTGGATCCCGCTC
>JAHJOG010000080.1 GCA_018820395.1 Gammaproteobacteria bacterium
CGTGGTCGGGCGCGCGTGCCGGAGGACACGCGCTTCGTCATCTGACTCGTCGCAGCTGTCTGAGCGCAGTGAACGAAGTGAACGCAGCGAGTTCTGCGACGGCCCGACCGCGTGAGCACTGCAGGGAAGCCGCAAAGCGGCCGGCACAGTGAAGCAGTCCCGCCGCACACCGCCACACGGGCGCTCTCACCAACGAACATAGAGCGCGGTAAATCGCCCCACGGCTGCCCGAACCAACGAAGCGCTTCCACCACCGCAGCAGATCCACTACCGCGGACGCTTCGAGCAAACGAACAGCGCGCCCCTAGATCATCCCGCCGTTGATCGAAATCACCTGCCCCGTGATGTAGGCCGCGTCGTCGCTCGCCAGGAAGCCTGCCAGCGCGGCGACCTCTTCCGGCTTGCCCGCCCGCTTGGCCGGCACGATCTGATTGATCATGGCGGCGTCGAACGCGCCGTCGGCCATCGGCGAAGCGATGATCCCCGGCGCGATCGCGTTGACCGTGACGCCGCGCGCGGCGACTTCGAGCGACAGCGCCTTGGTCGCGCTGTTGAGCGCGCCCTTGGCCGCCGCGTAGTTGACCTGCCCGCGGTTGCCGGCAATCGCCGCAACCGACGAGATGTTCACGATCCGTCCCCAGCGCGTGCGCAGCATCGGCAGCAGCAGCGGCTGCGTCACGCGGAAGAAACCGTTGAGCGACACGTCGATCACCTTGTGCCACTGCTCGGGCTGCATGCCCGGAAACACCGCGTCGTCGTGAATGCCTGCGTTGTTGACGATGATCTGCACCGGGCCGCCGGCCAGCATGCGTTCGCAGGCCGCGCGAGCCGCCTCGTCGCTGCGCAGGTCGAACACCACGCTTTCGGCCTGGCCGCCGGCCGCGACGATGCGGGCCGCCAGTTGTTCGACGGCCTCGGGCCGCGAGTTGGCATGCAGCAGCACGGTGGCGCCGTCGCGTGCCAGCCGTTCGGCGATGGCGGTGCCCAGCGCGCCGCTGGCGCCAGTGACCAGTGCGCGTTTTCCTTTGAGCGAGGTGTCGGTGTTCATGGTGCGGGTTCGTTGAGCGGTGTGTTGAGGACGACCACCGCGCGGCCTTCGGCCAAGGCCTCGCCCTGCGCGTTGCTGACGGTGAATTCGTAGAGGATCTGGTTCACGTCGCCCGACAGGCGCCGGGCGCGCACGTCGAGCGGGCCGTCGATGTCGTCCAGCCGCTCGACCGACAGGCGCACGTTGCGCGCGCTGGCCAGAAAGCCTGCGGACGGCTCGCTGCCTTCGGTGGCGAGCAGCCCGCCATGCAGTGCCATGGCCTGCGCGGCGTATTCGATCGCGTTGGGCGACAGCAGGCCGCCTTCGGTGCGCAACGGGTTGTCCGCGAGCGCGTGCGTGCGGGTGCTGCAGTGGATGGCATCGGTGTCCCACGATTCGAGGCGGTCGAGCAGGCACATGCTGCCGCTGTGCGGAATGCGCGCGGCGATGCCGGCGCGGTCGAGGGTCTGGGGTGAGGTCATCGGGAATAGTTCATCGGTGTGGATTCAGACTGGGTCGAGGTCTGCGACCAGCAGCACGTTTGCAAACGGCGTGCCCTGGCTCATGGGCACCGCCGTCACCGAAAAGCCCAATCTGCCGAGCAAGGCCACCCATTCTGCGAGCGGCCGACCCCAGGTGGGCGGCACCCGGTGGCCGCGAATGCGCGTCACGGCATGGTCGACCCATTGGCTGATCGCGTAGCCACGCGTGCGCTCGGCGTCCCCGACACGCAGGAGCAGCCGGCCGTCCGGCGCGAGCGCGTCGCGCACTCGGACGAGCACGGCCTCCTGGGCGGCCAGGTCGACGTAGTGCAGCACGTCGAGGATCACCACCAGGTCGCATCGCGGCAACTCGGCGCTGCACATGTCGGCGCACACGATGCGCGGCGGCGGCTGAAGGTGGCCGATCGACGCCTGGGCGCGCGCGACGTCCTTGGGCATCAACTCGATGCCCACGTAGGTGACCGATTCGGGCACCGCGCCCCACGAACTGGGCCACTGGCCCGGCTGGGCCTGCATCTCGCCCATGGCCGACAACAGGCTCGCGAAGAGCCCCTGCCCGCAGCCGATGTCCACCACGCGGCGATGCCGACGGTCGATCAGCCCGCGCTCGATCAGCCCGCGGAACACCGGGTCGAACCCGAGCTTGCCGCGCGCGAAGCGCCATGCGAACTGGCCGGCCTTGCGGTAGGGTTCGGCCGCCGTGGCGAGCAGCCGGCGCCAGGCGATGTGCGGCGATACGAGTGCGGTCATTGCAGTCCTTCGGGCAAGGTCACCGAGCGGAGGCCATCGGCTTGCAGTTGCTGAAGCAGCTTCGGAAGCACGTCGAGCACCACCGGCCGGCCCGACAGGCCGCGTGCCGCGTGGCCGTCGTGCAGCAGCAGGATGTCGCCGGCTTTCAGCCCGCGCGTGAGTCGAGCGAGCACGACCTGCGGATCGCGCTCGCGCGTGTCGAAGCCGCGCCGCGTCCAGCTCACGAGCCGCAGGCCCATGCGGTGCAACACCGGCGCGAGAAAGGGGTTGCGCAGGCCCGCTGGCGCGCGAAAGCAGGTGGGGAGCTGGCCAGTCGCGTTCAGCAGCGAATCCTGCGCGCTGGCGATCTCGCGGGCAAAACCGCGCGGCCCGAGAAAGGAAAAATTGTGCCGATGGCGCGCCGTGTGGTTCTGCACGCTGTGGCCGCGCGCCACGATCTCGCGAGTGAGGGCGGGATGCTCGCGCACGCGCTCTGCGATGCAGAAGAAGGTCGCGCGCTGACCGTGCGCATCGAGCAGATCGAGCACCTGCGGGGTGACTTCGGGATCGGGGCCGTCGTCGATCGTGATCGCCACCTCGCCGCGCGCCGCGGCGCTGGGCGGCAAGCGGGTGACGTTCGGGCCCAGCAGGCGGCTCCGGGGCGTGAGCCCGGCGCCGGTGACGAGCGCATGGTTGAGCACCACCGCGCCGATCGCCCAGGGCAGCGCGCCGGGAATCCACAAGGCGGCGCCGAGCGCCAGCCCATGCAGCCCCACGCTCGCGCGAAGGACCGGTGGCCACGGCCAGGCATCGCGCGTGGCGCTGGAGGCCAGGGTGGGATCGGGGGTGGTGGACGGCATGAGAAGAGTCGCTGGGCGGGTTCGACCGGATTCTTGCATCAGCGCGCAGCGGGCGGGCGCACGAAAGCCGCCGACAACAGCAAAGCCAGCAGCGCGCCCGGTGCCACCACGCGGCCGATGGCCGACAGCGCGGGAATGTCCGAGATCGCAATCAGGCCGAAGGACACCACGGTCGTGATGTTGGCGAGCATCAACGACGCCAGCGTGTCTTCGTCGGCGCCACCGGTTTCGCGCAACTGGTCGAAGAAGAGCGCGTAGTTGGAGCCGACCGCGACCACCAGGAGCAACCCCACCAGGTGCAGGATGCCCAGCGGCACCTGCAGCACGGCCAATCCGCCGAGCGTGAGCACCACGGCCACCAGGAGCGGCTGGCACACGCCCAGCAGCCGGCGCACCGAGCGCAGGTACACCCCGAGGAGCACCACCACCGCCAGCACGCCGAGCGCCACCTGCGCGAAGGCTTCCTTGAGGTAGCGGTCGTAGAGACCGTGGAGTTCCTGCCCGACGTTGACGACCTGCACCTCGGGCATGTCGGCCAATGCGCCGGCGAGCCGTCCGGCATCGAAGCGGTCGCCCGGATGCAAGGACACCAGCGCGGCCCAGCCTCCTCCCGGCCGCTGGAAGAGCAGCGCGTTGGCCACTGCATCGAGCGGCCCGCCACGCAGGTCGGCGCGATGGATCATGGGTTTGGCGCGCGCCGCTTCCACATCCGCGATGAAGGGGCCGAGCCGCTCGGCGGGCAGCGGCAGGCCCTGCACGGCCTTGGCCAGATTCGCCTTCAGCGTTTCGGCGTCGGGCAGGCTGGCCAGGCGCGTGGCCTGCGCGGCTTCACTCGGCAAGACGCGCGTGACCGCTTCATAGCCGGCCAGGTTGCCTTCGTCGACCAATGCATCGAGCCGCGCCGTGGCAGCTTCGGTCGCGCGCAGCACGGCCTGCTCGTCGGGTGCGTGGACGACCACCAGCGTGCCGCCGTCGCTGGCGCCGATGTCGGCACGCAGTTCTTCGTCCAGCTCCTGCGCGGCCTTGGGCACCGGGCTCATGGCGGACAGGTCGGCGCGCCAGAGATGGCCGCCTTCCCAGATCACCAAAACCAACGCGCCAGCGCCGAGTGCGAGGAGCGCATGGCGCAGGTGCGGCAGGCCTCGCACCAGCACTCCGGCCAGACGCGCCATCTGCCGCCGCATGCCCATGCTGGCCGCGCCGTCGGGCGCCAGCACCGGCAGCACGTGGCGCGCGACCATCGCCGCGGCGATCAGGCCGGCCAGCGAGAAAACACCGAGTTGCGCGAGCCCCGGAAACCCCGAAAAGACCAGCGCCGCGAAGCCGCACACCGAGGTCATGAGGCCCAGCCGCACCGTGGGCCACTGCGTGTCGCGCCAGTGCTGCCAGCCGGTGCCGAGCACTTTCGCGCCGCGTGCCTGGATCAGGTAGTAGATCGCGTAGTCGACGGTTTCTCCGATGAGCGTGCTGCCGAAACCCATGGTCAGCCCGTGCACGTTGCCGAACACCAGACTCACCGTCGCAGTGCCCGCGATCACGCCGGTGATCACGGGCAGGAAAGCGATGACCAGCGCGCGTGGCGAAGCGAACGCCACCAGCAGGAGCACGCCCATGACCAGACCGCCCACCATCGCGAGGTGGGTCGCCTCGGCCTTGATCTGGTCGCGGCTCTGCACCGAGAACACCGGTGCCCCGCTCATCTGCAGGCGAGGCGCGTCGGCCATGTCGCGCGTGGCGGCCGCGAATGCGGTGCGCACGCTCTCGACCGTGGCTGCCTGCGCATCGAGGTCGCCGCCAGCCGCATGCGTGGTCGCCAGCAGCACTGCGCGCGGGGCGGCGCGGGACACCCACACGCCCTCCTCGGTGCGCGGCGAACTCGCCGGGATCAGGCCTTCGGCGATGCGCTGGGTTTCGCCCGTCGGATCGCGCTCGAGCAAGGGCTTGACGATGTTGCCGGCCGGTGTGCCCAGCAGCGAGAGTGTGTCGAGGATCGCATCGCGCAGTCCGTCGACCGTGAAGCGCTCGGGCGTGACGTCGGGCGCCAGCTGGTAGCGGTGGTCGAAGACGAAGGTGCCGGCGTCCTTCCAGTCGCTGGCATCGCCGTTCTGCACCTGGTCGAAGAGGTTGCTGGCGCGCATCGCCTTGGCCACGGCGCGCGACACGTCGGCGCGTTGGGCCGCGTCCCTGCCACCCTCGATGCCGACGAAGAGCGTGCGCGAGGCGATGCCGCTCTGCAGTTGCTCGATCAGCACGCGCTGGCGGGCGTCCGGGCTTTGCGGCAGGAAGGCCGACAGGTCGGCGCTGAAGTGCGTGCGAGCGATGACGGTGACGCCCCCCAGCAGCGCCAGCAGCCAGATGGCCAGCGCCAGCACCACGCGGCGCCGGTCGGATGCGCCGAGGCGTCCGATCACGGCTTGGCGCGCGCGGGAGACACGGGCGAGATCGTCATCGACGAACGGTCGCCACCGACGAACTCCATGTCGACGCCGAGCACTTCGCCCTTGCGCCCGCTCATGCGGACCGAGCGCACCTGCGCGGCGAGCCGGTCTTCGATGGGCGTGAGGTCGAGGCTCCAATCGTCGGCCGAGCCCGAAACCTTCATGCGGAAGTAGCGCGACAAGGTGCGGCTGTCACCGCTGAGCGTGCTGCGCATCGATTCGACCAGGCCGAGCAGTTCGGGCACGCTGTCGAGCGTCATGGTGCGCGTGCGGCCCGACCGGGTGAGCGTCAGGGTGTTGCCGTCGACGGACATGGTTTCGGGCCGCGGCGACAGGGTGCGGCGCGTCATGCGGTCGGGCGGCGAAAAATCGAGCACGCCGCTGGCTTGCAACGGGCCTTCGAGGCCGCGCACGAAGCGCTGCTCGGTGAACCGTGCTTCGCCGCTCTTCTGCTGCGCCAGCAGGCGCATCAGGTCGGGCACCTCGAAAGCCCACGCGGAGGGTGAAGCAATTGCCAACGCCAGTGTCAGCGCCAGGACGAGCGCCAGGCAGAGGCGTTCAATGTGCGTCTTCGAGCCAGAAGTCATGAAAGTTGAACCAGTTGTACGGATAGGCGCGGCACAGCGATTCGAGCCGTTGGACGTAGCCATGCAGCGCCTCGAGGATGCGGCGTTCACGCTCGGCGGGGTCGGACACCCGCTGGCTGAAGTCGGCCAAGGGCTCGAAGCGCACATCGTAGCGAGCCCCGCCCACATACAGGCCGGCCATGAAGAAAACCTTGCGTCGCAGCAAGGCCGCCAGCCGGAACGGCCCGTCGTTGAAAGCGGCGGGCTGCCCGAGGAACGGGATCACGACGCTGCTGCCACGCTGCTGCCCGGCATCGTCCGCACCGACGAGCGTGCGATCGCACAGCATGCCGGCCAACCCGCCGCCGTCGAGCCAGTCGCGCAACGCGAGCATCGAATGCGGCCGGCCGAGCGCGATCACGTGCGGCCGGGTCTCGGGTCGGCTGATGGCGTTGAGCACGGCCGTGATCTGGCGGGCGTTGTCCTGGAACATGAGCATCGCCAGGCGCAGGTCTTCGGGCCGCCCGCTCTGCTGCTTGCAAGCACCCATCGCCTCGAAGCTGCCAAAGTGCGCGCCGAGCAGGAACGCGCCCCGCCCGGCCGTGGCCTCGGCCTCCACGGGGTCCTGGCCGTAGACCTTCACGTCGAACAAGTCGAGCCGCCCGCGCAGAAAGTAGATGCGGTCCAGCACCGTCGAGGCGAAGGCGTGCAGCAGCCGGTAGCCGTCGCTCCAGCCGGCCTTCGGCCCGATGGCGCGGAACAGGTAGCGCTTGATCTGCCGGCGCGGTCCCGGCGAGAACAGCAGGAAATACAGGCAGATCGGATGCAGGATGAGCCGCGTGATGGGCCGGCCGCACCAGATCGCGAACCAGGCGAACGCGCGCAGCGCCGGCATGTTGCTGCGCTCGGGCGCGTGCATCCAGTCGGCCTTGCCCACCTTCGGCGCCGCGGGTGCGGGTGCGGGTGCGGCTGCGGGTGCCGGGGCGACGGCTGCGGCCGGACCGGCAGCGTCGGAGCCGGGCTCGACAGCAGGTGGGGTGTCGACCGGGGTCATTCGCGGCCGGCGACCGCCGGTGTCCAGCGGCCGCTGGCGGCGGTGACGCCGGCGCAACGCACCTCGAAGCGCACGCCCCGGGCCGCGCCGGTCTCGGGCGTGAGGTCGATGACGAGTTCGCTGCCCGGCCGCACCGGCGACAGGAACTTGGCGGCGGCGAGCGTCGGCCGCGCACCCAGGCGCGCCGACAGGGCCGGCACCGAGCGCAGCGCTTCGAGCACCTGCGACAGCAAGAGCGCGCCGGGCACCAGCGGTTGTCCCGGAAAGTGGCCGGCGAATGCGGGATGGTCCACCGGCACATCGTGCGTGAGCTGCACCGGCGAATCGTCGCGCGCCAGTTGCGCCAGCGCGAATTCGCGCAATGCACGCGCCGTGAGTTTGCCGGTTCCTTCGCGCGGGAAAGCCGCCACCTGCACCACCTGCCGAGGCACGAACACCGCTTCGAGCCGCTCGCGCAGTCGCGCGATGATGGTTTGCGTAGTCAGCGTCGGCGCCACGACGAAAGCCACTGGCCGCACCACCCCGTCGGTCACGTCGTCGGGCAGCCAGAACGCACCGTCGTCGACACCCGGGATGCTGTTGAGATGGTGGTTGAGATAGCCCAGCGAGCTGCGCCGCCCGGCGACGTGGATGAGGTCGTTGGCCCGGCCGAGCAGGCGAAAGTTGCGCGCGTCGACGAGTTCGAGCACGTCGGCCATGGGCGTGGGCTCGGGGATGAAGTCGCCCTGGAAGATGAAGCGCTCCTGGCCCGCAGCATCGGCTTCTGCATGCACGCGGATCTGGCCGAAGGTTTGCCAGACCTCGCTCTGGGTCGGCCGGCGCGTCGCGACCTGGCCCGACTCGGTGCTGCCGTAGATCTCGATCAGCACACCCTGCATGGCGCTCTCGGCCTGGGCGGCGAGCTGCGGCGACAGCGGCGCGGTGGCCGAAAGAATCAGGTCCACCGGCGGCAGCTCGATGCCCGACAGCAGCAGCGTCTTCAAGTGAAACGGCGTGGTGACCAGGGCGCGCGGCCGCGGCACCGACGACAGGCTGCGCGCCACGTCGGCCGGAAAGAACGGCCGCCCGCTGTCGAACGCTGCCCCGCCCAGCAAGCCCAGCAGCGCCGACGATTCGAGTCCGTAGCTGTGCTGCACCGGCACTGTGGCGACCAGCGTCAGGCCTGCTAGCGATGGGCGCCCGAGCAGCTCGGCGAGCCGACCCACCGCCGCAGCCACATCGCCCACCAGCGTCTTCCAGGTCTTGGCGTGCGGCTGAGGTGCTCCCGTGGAGCCCGACGTCAGCAGGCTCACGGCATGCAGGTCGGCGGGGATGAGCGGTACTTCGGCGCCGCCGGCATCGGCCAGCGGTGCGCGGTCTTCGATCCGCAGGCAGGGCATGCCCGGGGTCTCGAGATCGGGTGCGTCGACGATCGCGTAGGTGGCGTCGCCGTGGGTGCTTAGACGGGCGAGCGTGTCCGCGCGAGCGTCGGGCGGCAGCAGGCTGGTTTGGCCGCGCACCAGCGCCGCCGCGAGGCTCACCGCGAAGGCGTAGCGATCGACGCAGAGGTTGACGGCAGGTCCGCCCTCGCGCAAGACCGGCGCAAAGCGTGCCACGTCGGCCAGGAACTGGTGGCCGCTCACCGGCACGCCATGGCGCCACGCGATCGGCGCGGAAAGATCACGATCCGCGAGCAGCGGCAGCTTGAACAGTTCGGAAGACATCGAGAGAGGGACTTAGCGGCGCGCGGGACGATCGACCGGCGCACCGTAGAAGGCACGCACCGCGTCGATCATGCGAGTGCGCTCGAATTCGGGGTGGAGCCGGTAGCGCAGCAGGTATTCGCCGACGAACAGCGCAACCACCGAGATCGGCGACAGCACGTTGGCGAGCAGCGACCAGGCCGCGAACGGAAGCGTCAGGTAGACCACGATGGACACCATGACCAGGAGCGCGAAATAAAGCGTCCAGACAATGGTCACATTGCGCGTGTAGGCGCGCATTTCGGGCGAGATCGCATGCACCCGCTCGGCGAACTGCCCGATCAGCGACAGGCCGTTGCCGCGCAGCGAAGCGCCGAACCAGCCGCACAGCAGCGCGTTGATGCCGACATGCTGCAGCACATAGAGACGGTTGGGGTCACCCGCGTCGCCGTTCAGCACGAGCGCGAAGAGCGCAACGCCCACGATGCCCGCGATCACGAGACCCGCTGCGCCGAAGCGGCTGCCTGCCAGGGCGAGCCCGGTCAGCCACAGCGGACCGAGCAACACCACCACGGCCCAGGGCGCGGCCGCATGGAACAACATCATCCAGTGGGACAGTCCGGCATAGGCCGCTCCTGCCGCCAGCAGAAGCGCCAGGCGCCATCTGGACATGGATCAGGAGTCGCCGCGATTCTGCGCGACGTGCGCCGCGAGGGTGCGCAGCGACTGGAAGATCTGCTGATTGCGCTCGTCGTCGGAGCGCAGCTGGAAACCGTATTTGCGCGAGACCTCTAGCGCGACTTCGAGGATGTCGATGGAATCGAGGCCGAGGCCTTCGCCATAGAGGGGCGCCGTCGGAACGACTTCGGAAGGAGCGATCTCGAGATTGAGCGACTCGACCAGCAGCACGGCGAGTTCGCTTTCGAGCGGTGACTGTTCGGCTGCATCGCCAACGGAGGGAATGGGGGGCTGGGCGGTCGATGTCAAAACGGGGCTCTCCGGGACGTCATGGGGAACTATTGCACAGGGTGGGATTATAGAAGCCCACATTGGCTAGACTCGCAAGCTTCCAGACCACCCGGAGTGTCCATGGCCGACCCGCTGTTGATTGCGCGCCACGATTCGATCGAATGCGTCCTCCTCCCGGGTCTGGCGAACCGGCATGGGCTCATTACCGGGGCGACCGGCACCGGCAAGACGGTGACCCTGCAGACCATCGCCGAGCAGCTGTCCAGCATCGGCGTGCCGGTGTTCATGGCCGATGTCAAAGGCGACCTGACCGGCGTCAGCCAGGCCGGCCGCATCGGCGACAAGATGGCCGCGGTGTTGAAGGAACGTGGCATCGAGGTGCCGGCGCCGCTGGCCTGCCCCGTCACGCTCTGGGACGTCTTCGGCGAACAAGGCCACCCGGTGCGTGCCACGGTGTCCGACATGGGCCCCTTGCTGCTGGGGCGCATGCTCGACCTCAACGAAACGCAGGCTGGCGTCCTCAACCTCGTCTTCAAGATCGCCGACGACAACGGCCTGCTGCTGCTCGACCTCAAGGACCTGCGCGCGATGCTGCAGCACGTGGGCGAGAACGCGGCACAGTTCACCACGCAATACGGCAACGTCAGCGCGGCCAGCGTGGGCGCGATCCAGCGCGGCCTGCTGCAGATCGAGTCGCAGGGCGGCGACAAGTTCTTCGGCGAGCCGATGCTCAACATCGCCGACTTCATGCAGACCGTGGGCGGCAAGGGCGTGGTCAACATCCTGACTGCCGACAAGCTCATGAATTCGCCGCGGCTCTACGCGACCTTTCTGCTGTGGCTGCTGTCCGAACTGTTCGAACAGTTGCCCGAGATCGGCGACCCGGACCAACCCAAGCTGGCGTTCTTCTTCGACGAGGCTCACCTGCTCTTCAACGAAGCGCCCAAGGCGCTCGTGGAACGCATCGAACTCGTGGTGCGGCTGGTCCGCTCAAAGGGCGTGGGCGTCTTCTTCGTCACGCAGAACCCGCTCGACATTCCCGATTCGGTTCTTGCCCAACTGGGCAACCGCGTTCAGCATGCGCTGCGCGCCTTCACGCCGCGCGACCAGAAAGCCGTGAAGGCCACGGCCACCACGATGCGCCAGAAGCCGGGGCTGGACATTGAGGCGGCCATCACCGAGCTGGCGGTGGGCGAGGCCCTGGTGAGCTTCCTGGACGGCAAGGGACGCCCCAGCGTGACGGAACGCGTCTACGTGCTTCCGCCGGGCAGCCAGATCGGCCCAATCACCCCGGACCAGCGCAAGGCGCTCATCGCCGGCTCGCTGGTGGCCGGTGTGTACGAGAAGACGGTCGACCGCGAGTCGGCCTACGAAAAGCTCAAGGGCCGCGCCGAAAGCGCGCCCGATGCGCCTGCGGCGGCCGGCACGCCTGGTACAGCTGCGGGCACGGCAGGCACGCCCGCAGAAGCATCGGGAGGGCTCATGGGCGGCCTGAACGACCTGCTCTTCGGCACCACGGGCCCGCGCGGCGCCAAACGCGACGGCCTGGCGCAGACCATGGCCAAGTCGGCCGTGAGAACGATGGGCACCACCGTCGGCCGGGAGATTCTGCGCGGCGTGCTGGGCGGCATCTTCGGCGCCAAGAAGCGGCGCTAGAGCCGTCTACCAGCGCAGAAAGAATCGCCCGACCAAGGCGCCGGCCAGCGCCACGAGCACCATGCCAGCCACGTACCAGATGGCCAGAAAAGGGGCCGCGGTTTCCGGGCAGTGGAGCGCATAGATCGCTGCACCGGCAGCACCGGACATGAAGCCGGCCGCAGCGCCGGCAAGCATCGGCCGCGTGGGCGCCAGACCCTTGAGCGCCAGCATGGCGCCTACGAACACCGGCACCGAGATGACGACGATGTTGAGCGCACAACTGCTCCAGGTCTGCCCGAGGATCATTGCCTCACGTTCGCCGGCAGGCGCGTTGACCAGCGAGACCAGCGCGAGCGCCCAGACCGCCGCGATCGGCAGCGCGATGCCGAGCCAGGCGCTGCGCACCGGCACGCCGGGCCGCGCCAGACGATGAACCACGACGGCGCAGGCTGCCGCGAGGATGACCGGAAAGAAGAACTTGACCCAGAACATGGGCCAGAACATCGTCTGCACGAGGTCGCTGCGCAGACCGTACTCGAACACCATGAGCACGAAGGAAAAAGGCAGGGCCGTCGCGAGCGCGATGGCGAGCCGGCGCGATGCCGAATGGCGCGGCACGGCGCCGGCGCCTGTGGCCAGCAGGGAAATCAGGTCGTCGGTTTTCATTGGCGTGAACTCATTGTCGTGCCCATCTTGAGTGCCAGTGCCTTGAGGCCGCGATGGATGCCGACCTTGACCGCCGACTCGGACATGCCGGTGAGGCGTGCCGCCTCGGCCACCGACAGGCCTTCGAGTTTGACGTGCACGATGGGCAGGCGATGCCGGTCGGGCAGGGTTTCGAGCAGGCCGGCAACGTCGCGCTTGGCGTCGCTCGCCTCGGTGGCCGAATCGGCGAACACGGCCAGGTCGTCGTCGAGCGGGTCATGCAAAGCCTCGCGACCGGACTTGGCGCGCAGCAGGTCGATGAGCTTGTAGCGCGCGATCGCGTGCACCCAGGCCGTCAAGGGCTGGTCGACCTGGTAGGTGTGGCGCTGGTTGTGCATGGCAAGCAGGCATTCCTGGACAAGATCTTCCACTTCGTCGGGCCAGCCGAACAGCCGCCTGGCCAGGAACGCCCGCAGGTGCGCGCCGAGCTTCTGCAGGAACGCGTGGTAGGCGGCCGAGTCACCGTCCAGCCCACGCACGAACAGGTCATGCAGCAGTCGCTCCACGTCGCTCTTCGCGAACGGACTCCCCTCGGTCATTCTTGCTTTCGGGTTCACGGGTTACAGGCGGGACGGAAAAAGAAACTCGGCGGATTGTGCCGTGTCGTGTAACCGCCGCGACGCGCTCGGCGAAGTAGTTGCGACCGCTCGAACCGGGCGGTTGCAACCTTCACTCACCACTGGAGATCAATCCATGCTCACACGTCCACTCGCCATCACCGCCCTCACACTGGGTGCCCTCGCCGCAGGCTCCGCCATGGCGCAAGACAAACCGATGGCCGACAAGATGGCCACGATGGAAAAGTGCTACGGCGTCTCCCTCGCCGGCAAGAACGACTGCGCCGCCGGCCCCGGCACCACCTGTGCGGGCACCTCGAAGTCCGACTACCAGGGCAATGCCTGGAAGAACGTTCCTGTCGGCACCTGCACCGGCATCAAGACCCCCAAGGGCACCGGCTCGCTGTCGCCGATCAAGGCCTGAACGGCAGTTCGCGCATGACGCACCCCTCGCTCGCCCCACGACCCGGCCGCGCCGGGCTCACGGCGGGCGTGGGCCTCAAGGCCGAGCACTACGACTCCGCAGCCGCGGCGCGCGCCGACGGGCTGTGGTTCGAGGTGCATCCCGAGAACTACCTGGTCGCCGGTGGCCCGCGCATCGGCTGGCTCGAGGCGGTGCGCAGCCGGCATCCCGTGTCGCTGCACGGCGTCTCGCTCTCGCTCGCCGGTGCGGCCGAGCCCGACGCGGCGCACCTGGCTCGCTTGGCTGCGCTGGTGCGGCGCATCGAGCCGGCGCTTGTGTCCGAACACCTGGCCTGGTCCGCATGGAACGGCCGCCACTTTCCCGATCTGCTCCCATTTCCGAGAACGACCGAGGCGCTGCATCGCATCGCCACCAACATCGATCGCACGCAAGCAGCGCTCAAGACCTCGATCGCGATCGAGAACCCTTCCCACTACCTGCGCTTCGACGGCCACGAATGGGACGAAATCGACTTTCTTCGCGAGCTCGCGCGGCGCACAGGCTGCACGCTGCTGCTCGACATCAACAACGTCCATGTGTCGGCATGCAATCTCGGCCATTCGGCCTCCGACTGGCTCGCCCGATTTCCCGAAACGCTGGTGAGCGAGATCCATCTCGCCGGCCACAGTGCCGACCCTGAACTCGGCGACTCGTTGCTGATCGATTCGCACGATGCGCCGATCGCGCCAGCGGTGTGGCGGCTCTACCGCGACTTCATCGAACGCGCAGGCGCACGGCCGACGCTGATCGAGCGCGACGGCAATGTCCCTGCATTCGACGAACTCATGGCCGAACGCGATCAGGCCGACGCGACGCTTCGCGAGGCGCGGGCTTCGCTGCAGGTGGCGGCATGAACTCGTCGCTCGCCGCGTTCCAGGAAGACTTCGCGAAAGCGCTGTTCGCGCCCGCCGATGTCGTGGACCCTCGCGTGCGACAACTCACGGTCCAACCGGCCTTCGCCGTCTATCGCAACACGGTGATGAAAGCCTGCATCGACGCGCTCGAAGCCAACTTTCCTGCCGTGGCGAGGCTCGTCGGCACCGAATGGTTTCGCGCCGCGGCCGCGGTGCACGTCGCGACCGAGCCGCCGAGCGACGGCCGGTTGCTGCACTACGGCGATTCCTTCGCCGACTTCCTGCAGCACTTCGAGCCGGCGGCAGAACTCGGCTACCTGCCCGACGTGGCCCGCCTCGACGTCTTCTGGCGGCAGGCGCATGCCGCGCCGGATGCGTCGCCCATTCATCCATCGGCCATCGCACGCTGCACGCAGGAGCAACTCGTGCGGCTGCACGTCGCGCCGCACCCGGCCGCGCGCTGGGCCTGGTTCAGCGACAGTCCCGCATACACCATCTGGTCGCGAAATCGGCAGGACGGCCCGGTCGACGACAGCGAGATCGTCTGGCGCGGCGAAGGCGCACTGCTGACCCGTCCGCATGACGCCGTGGCGTGGCAATACGCAAGTCGCGCCGACTGCGCCTTCATGGACGCCTGCGCCGCCGGCCTCGCCTTGCCGGACGCTGCAGAGCGCGCACTCGTTGCCGATCCTGAGGCCGATCTGTCCGCCGTGCTCGCAGGTCTGCTGCGCGCCGGCGCGCTGATGGGCGATGACACACCTCCAACCGACGCAGAAAGCGCACCATGACCCCCACCACGACCTCCACTCGCCCTTCCCCTTCTTTCCCTCTGGAAGGAAACGATGCAACAGGCCTGCGCGGACGATGGAATCGACTTGCCGGCGCCTTCACGCGACTCGTGCCGCACGACCTGCTCGCGCTGGCCACGCGCGTGGCGATTGCAGCCATCTTTTTTCTGTCGGGCCGCACCAAGGTCGAAGGCTTTCTCACGCTCACCGACAGCGCCTACGAACTCTTTCGCACGGAGTACAAGCTGCCCTTCGTTCCACCCGAACTGGCGGCTCATCTGGCTGCGTATGCCGAACATCTCTTTCCGGTGCTGCTGGTGCTCGGCATCTTCACGCGGCTGTCGGCGCTCGCGCTGCTGGGCATGACGCTGGTGATCCAGGTCTTCGTCTATCCGGACGCGTGGCCCACCCACCTGTCGTGGGCGGCGCTGCTGCTCTATCTGGTCGGCCGCGGCGGCGGCGCGCTTTCGGTCGATCGGCTCTTGCGCATCGCGTAGGCGTGCTCGCCGCGGACCCCCAAAGGCCTGCCGCCTGCCATCCACGAGCAACGTGGAGCACGTCCGCGGCGGCGCAACGGACGCCCTCTTTTTGGGCATTGCGCTGGCTTGCCAGTTCGAGGAGTGATCGGTACATTGCGGTTTTTAAGGGCCTCCCATGTCCATCGACACCGCTCCGATTCCGTCTTCTTCTCCCGAGTCTCCGCCCGTCGTTCCGCCCTCCTCCGCCGTACCGATCCCCTCGACCCCTGTCGCCCTTCCTTCGGCTTCCCCGCAGCGCCCACCGCACATCCGCCTGACCTCGCACTCCGGCGGGCTGGGCGCACTGCCGATCCAGTGGGGCGCGGCGAGCGCGGCGGAGCGCGGCCCGGTGATCGGCACCACCACCAAGCGTGCGCACCGCAACGTCATCGGCACGCACAGCGGCTCTTACAGCGTCTATCGCGCGCTGGCGGTTGCGGCCGGCGCGCTCAAGCGCGAGCACCGGGCCGACCTCACCAACACGGCACCGACCGACATCATCGGGCCCTATCCGCAATGGGCCGAGCCAGGGCGCATCGTCTCGCTCGATCCCTGGGGTGCGCTGGTGGCCGACGCCTATGCGGCCGAGCTCGCCACCGGCTACGACATCCGGCCGACCATCGCAATCACCCAGGCGCACGTCATCCTCCCGGAGGTGATCGAAGCCCTGCAGAGCGGACGACTCGTCGCGGACGGCAAGTTCCTGACGGCCGGCGGTGCCGCAGTCGTCACCAAGGCCGCCATCGAGCCGGTCTGGTTCCTGCCCGAAGTGGCCAAGCGATTCGGCTGCTCCGAAACCGACTTGCGTCGCGTGCTCTTCGAAGAGACCGGCGGGATGTATCCGGAACTCGTCACGCGCTCCGACCTGGAGGTTTTTCTTCCGCCGATCGGCGGGCAAACGCTTTATATCTTCGGCAACCCACGCGACCTGGCCAACCCGGACGTCGAACTCACCGCCCGCATCCATGACGAGTGCAATGGCTCGGACGTGTTCGGCTCCGACATCTGCACCTGCCGCCCTTATCTCACGCACGCCATCGAGGAATGCATTCGTGGCGCGCAGCGCGGCGGCGTCGGCCTGATCGCCTATTCGCGCAAGGAAGGCCGGGCGTTGGGCGAAGTCACCAAGTTCCTGGTCTACAACGCGCGCAAGCGGCAGGTGGGCGGCGACACCGCCGACCAGTACTTCGCGCGCACCGAATGCGTGGCCGGCGTACAGGACATGCGCTTTCAGGAACTCATGCCCGACGTGTTCCACTGGCTCGGCATTCGCAAGATCCATCGGCTGGTGTCGATGAGCAACATGAAGTTCGACGCCATCACGGGCTCGGGCATCGAGATCGGCACGCGGGTCAACATCCCGGACGAACTCATCCCGGCCGACGCACGCGTCGAGATGGATGCCAAGATGGCAGCCGGCTATTTCACGCCCGGTGTGGTGCCGGACGCCGAAGAACTCAAGAAGGCCAAAGGCCGGAAACTGGATCACTGATGAGCGGCAACAACTACGGGATGGACCCCGAGAACCCGACCCACGATCGCGCCGTGCAGAGCGCCGATGCCGAGGGCCACGTCGATCCGGCCGTCGAGCTGGGTTTCGACACGTCGCAGCCGGCCGGTGCCGCCGCCCTGCTGCGCACCACGGCGGCGATTCGCGAGCGCGCCGCGGCCCTGCTCGCGCGCGCACGACGCGGCGAGTCGGCGTGGTTCACGATCGGCACCGAAAACGCGCTGGACGAGACGGCGCGGACCATCGCCGAAGTGACGAAGGAGCGTTACCCCGGGGGCGCGATCCCCTATCACAGTCGGTGGCGGCATTTCGAGGCCGGTGACGTGAACCGCCTTGCCGAACTCGACGAATTGCTGGACGGCGCCACCCCTCGGCAGCGCGCCCGCGCGCACATCGACCTGGTGATGGTGAGCGTGCTGCTCGACGCCGGCGCCGGGCCGGATTGGCACTACGCCGAAACATCGACGGGCAAGCGCTTCTCGCGCTCCGAAGGGCTGGCCGTGGCCAGCTTTCATGCGTTCACCGGAGGGCTGTTTTCTTCCGACCCCGACCACCCTCTGCAAGCCGATGCGGCCGGCCTGCGCGCGCTGGTTACCGACCGGCTGCGCGATGCGTTCCAGGTGAGCGAGGTCAATCCGCTGGTCGGGCTCGCGGGCCGCGCGACCCTGCTACGTCGCCTGGGAGAAGTCATGAGCGAGCAGCCGGAGGTGTTCGGCACCGAGGCCCGGCCCGGCGGCCTCTTCGACGCGCTCGTCGGCCCCTACGGCCCGGCCGCACCGCCCACCGCGGAGATCACGGCGCACGAGATCCTGTCGCTCTTGCTCGACTCGCTCGCCGGCATCTGGCCCACTGCGAATGCGATCGACAGCATCACCGCCGACGGCAGCGACCTGCCGGGCGGCATCGGTTCGGGCAACCCGGCTTTCGCCTTGGGCGATTGCTGGCGCCACTCGGCCGTCGAGGGACCGGGCCTGACACGCGGATGGATGCCTTTCCACAAGCTCTCGCAGTGGCTCACCTATTCGCTGCTCGAACCCTTCGAATGGGCGGGCGTGAAGGTGAGGCACATCGATGCGCTCACCGCGCTGCCCGAATACCGCAATGGCGGCCTCTTGATCGACAGCGGCGCGATCGTGCCAAAGGACGCTTCCTTGCTCGAGCGCTCCTGGCAGGTCGGCGACGAATTCATCGTCGAATGGCGGGCATTGACCTTGGCGCTGCTCGATGAACTGCTCCCCGCGGTTCGCACGGCAACGGGCCGGAGCGCGGAAGAGCTTCCGCTCGCGCGCATGCTCGAAGGCGGCACGTGGGCCGCCGGCCGTGTGCTGGCACAGCGATTGCGTGAGGGCACGCCTCCCCTGCACATCGAGAGCGATGGCACCGTTTTCTAGGCTTCACCCATGAGCAACGTCCATCTCGTCGACCATCCCCTCGTCCAGCACAAGCTCACGCTGATGCGCCGCCAGGAGGCCAGCACCAACAGCTTTCGCCGCCTGCTCAACGAGATCAGCATGCTCATGGCCTACGAGGTCACGCGCGACATGCCGATGCAGGACATCCAGATCCAGACGCCGCTGGAGACCATGAGCGCCAAGGTCATCGACGGCAAGAAGGTCGTGCTGGTGTCGATCCTGCGGGCGGGCACCGGCATTCTCGACGGCATGCTGAGCGTCATCCCGGGAGCCCGCGTCGGCCACATCGGCCTCTATCGCGACCCCAAGACGCTGACCGCCGTGGAGTACTACTTCAAGATGCCCGCGGGCATGGAAGAACGCGACGCGATCGTGGTCGACCCGATGCTGGCAACGGGCAATTCCGCCGTGGCGGCGGTCGAACGCCTGAAGGAGCTCAGCCCCAAGTCGATCAAGTTCGTCTGCCTGCTGACCTGCCCCGAAGGCATCCGGACGCTGCAGGAAGCGCATCCGGACGTGCCGATCTACACGGCCGCCATCGACCGCGAGCTCAACGACCACGGCTACATCCTGCCGGGCCTGGGCGACGCAGGCGACCGCATCTTCGGGACCAAATGATGCGCACCGCGATGCGCATTCAGCGAGTGTTCCGGCATGCATCGATGCGGGCGGCCGCCAGCCTGTGCGCCTGTGCCCTGGCAATCAGCCTCGCCGGGTGTGCCGGCATGCAGACCGGCGCATCGCCAGGCCGGCTGGACGACACGCCGCGCACGGCCGTGATTTCGGCCTTCAAGCCCGAACTCGCACTGCTGCTCGAACGGATGCAAGGCCCGAAGAAGTACAGCGCCAACGGCGTCGAGTTCACCACCGGCACGCTCGAGGGAAAGCCGGTGGTGCTGTTCCTTTCGGGCATCAGCATGGTGAACGCCACGATGAACACGCAACTGGCCATCGACCGCTTTCGCGTCGAGCGCGTCGTCTTCAGCGGCATCGCGGGCGGCGTGAACCCTCAACTGCACATCGGCGACGTCACGGTGCCGGTGCAGTGGGGCCAGTATCTCGAAGTGCTCATGGCGCGCGAAACATCGCCAGGCCGGTTCACCCCGCCGCCCTGGATGAAAGACGCCACCCTGCCGTCGTTCGGCATGGTGCATCCGCGTCCGGTCGAAGTGCGGTCGACGTCGCACCCCGAAATCCGCAAGAAGTTCTGGTTCGAAGTCGATCCGAAGATGTTTGCGACGGCGCAGTCGATCCGCAATGTCGAGCTCGACAATTGCTCGGTCGGCAAGTGCCTTTCCACCCGCCCCCGCCTGGTGATCGGCGGCAACGGCGTGTCGGGCCAGGCCTTCATGGACAACCGGTCGTTCCGCGAATACACCTTCAAGACTTTCGGCGCCAACGTGCTCGACATGGAAACCGCGGCGGTCGGCATGGTGGCCTATGCCAACGACGTGCCCTACATCGCCTTTCGCTCGCTGAGCGATCTGGCCGGCGGCGGCCAGGAAGAGAACGAGATGGGCACCTTCATGGGCGTTGCCGCCGGCAACTCGGCCAAGGTATTGCTGGCTTTCCTCGCGGCCTGGAAGTAGCCGGGGATGCTCGACCTGCTGGTCCGGAACGCGCATCTGCCCGATGGTCGCACAGGCATGTCGATCGCCGTGCAGGATGGGCGCATCACCGAAGTGACGCCCGGGCTCGTCGCGCCGGCCCGGCAGACTGTCGACGCGCAAGCGCAGCTCGTCAGCCCGCATTTCGTCGACCCGCACTTCCACATGGATGCGACCTTGAGCTACGGCCAGCCGCGCGTGAACGAGAGCGGCACCTTGCTCGAAGGCATTGCGCTATGGGGCGAACTCAAGCCGCTGCTGAAGGCCGAAGCACTGATCGAGCGTGCGATGAACTACTGCGACTGGGCCGTGGCCAAGGGCATGCTCGCCGTTCGCAGCCATGTCGACACGAGCGACACGAGCCTGCTGGCGGTCGACGCACTGCTCGAAGTCAAGCGCCGCGTCGCGCCATACCTCGATCTGCAGTTGGTCGCCTTTCCACAGGACGGCGTGCTGCGTTCACCGGGCGGCGTCGACAACCTACGGCGTGCGCTCGACAAGGGCGTCGATGTGGTGGGCGGCATTCCGCACTTCGAGCGGACGATGGCCGATGGCGCGGCCAGCGTCAGGCTGCTGTGCGAACTCGCCGCCGAGCGCGGCCTGCGCGTGGACATGCATTGCGACGAATCCGATGACCCGCTCTCGCGCCACATCGAGACGCTGGCGAGCGAATGCCAGCGGCTCGGGCTGCACGGCCGCACCACGGGGTCGCACTGCACGTCGATGCACTCGATGGACAACTATTACGTCAGCAAGCTGCTGCCGCTCATCGCCGAAAGCGGCGTGGCCGTGGTGGCGAACCCGCTGATCAACATCACGCTGCAAGGCCGCCACGACAGCTACCCCAAGCGTCGCGGCATGACGCGCGTGCCCGAGCTTCTCGCGGCCGGCGTGAACGTCGCATTCGGCCACGACTGCGTGATGGACCCGTGGTACGGCATGGGCTCGGGCGACATGCTCGAAGTGGCGCACATGGGGCTGCACGTTGCGCAGATGACGAGCCAGAGCGGCATTCGGCAATGCTTCGAAGCAGTGACCACGCGCGCCGCCGCGGTCTTCGGGCTCGAGCGCTACGGACTCGCGGCAGGCTGTGACGCGAGCTTCGTGCTACTGCAGGCGAGCGACCCGGTCGAGGCGATTCGCCTGCGTGCAACGCGCCTCAAAGTGTTTCGCAAGGGCGTTCTGATCGCGGAGACGCCGCCGGCCACCGCGCAGCTCCACCTTGCGGGCCGACCGCGCGACAACGACTGGCGGCTCACGGTCTGAGTGCCAGCGCTGCCGATCACGCGCTGGGCGCGATCGATTCGGCGTAGTCGTACAGGGCGCCCAGGATGTCTTCGCCGCGCGCATCGGCGGTCTCGGCCAGCGCATCGACTTCGGCGAACAGCTGGTCGACGCTGCGCGCACCGCCCTCGCCTTCGAGCAACCGGGCCACGCGATGCATTTCCCAGCGTTCGCGCTCTCCGTCGCCGAGCGACTCCGGGAAGTTGCGTGCACGGTAGCGAAACAGCAGCTCTTCCAGGCGCGGATCGTCGAATCCGGTGCGCGCAAGCGCCAGCTCCGTCGGCGACAGCGTCCGGAGGTGGGTCAGGCGCCGGCGGTCGGCCGGTCCGACAAAACCACCGTAGAGATCCTCGTCCACGTCCGGCGCGGCTTCGCGCGGGCGCGCGTACACCTCGGCCCAGATGGCGCTCATGTCCGGCAAG
>JAHJOG010000081.1 GCA_018820395.1 Gammaproteobacteria bacterium
GGAGCTTGTCGCCAATCATCGTCATAATCGTCGAAAGCGTATCAAAACGTCACCGAGGACATTCGTGGACATCACCCAACTGCTGGCTTTCAGCGTCAAGAACAAGGCATCGGACCTGCATCTGTCGTCCGGGCTGCCGCCCATGATCCGCGTGCACGGCGATGTGCGTCGAATCAACGTTGACCCGCTCGATCACAAGGCCGTGCATGCCATGGTGTACGACATCATGAGCGATACGCACCGGAAGCACTACGAAGAGTTTCTGGAAGTCGACTTTTCCTTCGAGATCGAAGGGCTGGCGCGCTTCCGGGTCAATGCATTCAACCAGTCGCGCGGTGCAGCCGCCGTGTTCCGAACCATTCCGTCGAAGATTCTCACGCTTGAGCAACTCAATGCCCCCAAGATCTTCGGCGACCTCGCGCTGAAGCCGCGCGGGCTGGTGTTGGTCACCGGGCCGACCGGGTCCGGCAAGTCGACCACGCTCGCCGCGATGATCAACTACCTGAACGAAACCGAATACGGCCACATCCTCACCGTCGAAGACCCGATCGAGTTCGTTCACGAGTCCAAGAAGTGCCTGATCAACCAGCGCGAAGTCGGGCCCATGACCCTGTCTTTCGCGAACGCCCTGCGCTCGGCGCTGCGTGAGGACCCCGACGCGATTCTGGTCGGCGAAATGCGCGACCTCGAAACCATCCGACTGGCCATGACCGCGGCCGAAACCGGACACCTGGTCTTCGGAACGCTGCACACCTCGTCCGCCGCCAAGACCATCGACCGCGTGATCGACGTGTTCCCCGGCGAAGAAAAGGAAATGATCCGCGCCATGTTGTCGGAGTCCCTGCAAGCCGTGATTTCGCAAACGCTCTGCAAGACCAAAGACGGCAGCGGCCGCGTGGCTGCCCACGAAATCATGCTGGGCACGTCCGCCATTCGCAATCTGATTCGCGAAGGCAAGGTGGCGCAGATGTATTCGTCGATCCAGACCGGCAGCAGCCAGGGCATGCAGACCCTGGACCAGAATCTGACCGACCTCGTGCGCCGCAGCGTGATATCCGCGGCCGAGGCGCGGGCAAAGGCGAAGATTCCTGAAAACTTTCCGGGGTGAATATGCTCGCCCCCAGGCTGCGCGCACTTCGTGTCGCCCGCGAATCAATCTAACTAGGAGAGCGTGCAATGGAACGCGATCAGGCCAGCCAATTCATCAACGAGTTGCTGAAGCTCATGGTGGGGCGCAACGGAAGCGACTTGTTCATCACGGCCGACTTTCCGCCTGCGATCAAGGTCGACGGCAAAGTGACCAAGGTGTCGGCACAGGCGCTCGGGCCGCAGCACACGCTGGCGCTCACGCGCTCGGTCATGAACGACCGGCAGACCGCCGAATTCGAGCGCACCAAGGAATGCAACTTCGCGATTTCGCCGACCGGCGTCGGCCGGTTCCGCGTGAACGCCTTCGTGCAGCAGGGCAAGGTCGGGATGGTCCTGCGCACGATTCCGGCCGAGCTGCCGACCATCGACGGTCTGGGCATGCCCCAGGTGCTGAAAGACGTGTCGATGAGCAAGCGGGGCCTGTGCATCCTGGTCGGTGCCACCGGTTCCGGCAAGTCGACCACGCTCGCGGCCATGATCGACTGGCGCAACGAAAACTCCTTCGGGCACATCGTGACGGTCGAAGACCCGGTGGAATTCGTTCATCCGCACAAGAACTGCGTGGTGACCCAGCGCGAGGTCGGCATCGACACCGACAGCTGGGACGCGGCGCTCAAGAACACCCTGCGCCAGGCCCCGGACGTGATCCTGATGGGCGAAATCCGCGACCGCGAGACCATGGAGCATGCCGTGGCCTTCGCCGAGACCGGCCATCTGTGCATGGCCACCCTGCACGCCAACAGTGCCAACCAGGCGCTCGACCGGATCATCAACTTCTTCCCCGAAGAGCGGAGGGCGCAATTGCTGATGGACCTGTCGCTCAACCTGCGCTCGCTCGTCTCGCAGCGGCTGATTCCGACCGAAGACGGCCAGGGCCGCATCGCGGCGGTCGAAGTGCTGCTGAACACGCCCCTGATCTCCGACATGATCTTCAAGGGCGAGGTCGGGGAGATCAAGGAAATCATGAAGAAGAGCCGCAACCTGGGCATGCAGACCTTCGATCAGGCGCTCTTCGATCTCTTCGAAAGCAACGCCATCAGCTTCGAGGACGCCATCCGCAATGCCGACTCGGCCAACGACCTGCGCCTGCAGATCAAGCTAAACAGCCAGCGCGCGCGATCGTCCGACCTGTCGGCCGGCACGGAGCACTTCGCGATCGTCTGAGCCCACAAGACGCCCACAGCACGTCAGTCGGCGGCCGCATCCACCCTGTCGAAACGGTAGCCGTATCCATATACGGGCACGAGCTTCCAGCCCAAGACGCCATCCAGCTTGAGCTTGCGCCGCAAGCGGCTGATGTGCGTGTCGACGGTGCGCGTATCGATGTCCGCGCTCAGCCCCCAGACCTTGTTCAGCAGGTGGTCTCGCGACAGCAGCTTGCCCGGGTTCTGAAAAAGGTAGACGGCGAGATCGAACTCCTTTTGCGTCAACGCGATCGCCTGGCCGTTGAACGACAGGCGATGCTGCGACACGTCGATGTCGTAGGCGCCCATCCGCAGGATCGGGAGGCCGCCCGGCTTGACGCGGCGGGCAACGGCTTCGATGCGCGCCAGCAGCTCCATGGGCTTCACGGGCTTGACGAGAAAGTCGTCGGCACCTGCGCGCAGCGCCGACACCACCGTGGCCTCATCGTCACGCGAAGTGACCACGATCACCGGAATCGTCCAACCCAGGCTTTCGCGCACCCACTGCAGCACTTCGCCCCCGGTTCCGTCGGGCAGCATCCAGTCGATCAACAGCAGGTCGAAGCGTTGTTGCTTGAGCGCAGCGATGAGGCTGGCAGTGGTGTCGTAGGCAACGAAGGTGTGTCCCGCCCCGAGCCAGACGGCCATCAGATCCCTCTGGTCCGCGTCGTCCTCGAGCAGCGCTACGTGCATCGGTTCAGTGTAGAGCACGTGTCGCCGCAAAAGCGCACCGCCAGCACCCGCCGCGCGGGCCAGTTCAGGCGAATTGCGCATGGGCGCCGCGGCCCGACAGGGCGTCGCGTGCGTTGAATTCACGCCGCAGTTCGTCGATGAGTTGGCGGCGCGCCGAGGTCGGTCGTTCGTGGTCGTATTGCTCGTCGAGCTCGCAGTGCATGTAGTAGTCGATCTTGCGCATCAGCCGCTCGACCGGGTCGTAGGCGGTCGCGTTCAGGAGGATCTGCGGCTCCGCCGAGGCGTCGGGGCCACGCGGCCCTGCCACGTCGGACTTGGAGGCTTGCTGGCGGCCGCGGATGAAGTTCAGTAGTTGGGTCATGTTGAATCCTGTTGAGTGCGTCTCTTCCATCGACGCGAAGCGATTGAACCGCGCGGTGCCCGGGGGCTTGTGACCGAATTGCAAACTCTGGCTGCACGCAGTCCGCTAAGCTGGCGGCATGAGCAGCCTCAACCCCCGAAACTACGATTCCGCCCCTCCACGCAAGCTGGCCTTTCTGGGTCTCGGCGTGATGGGTTTCCCCATGGCGGGCCACTTGGCTCGGGCCGGCCACACGGTCACCGTCTACAACCGGACGCCGGCCAAGTCCGCGGCCTGGGTGGCTGAATTCGGCGGCCGCAGCGCCGCGACACCGCGCGAGGCGGCACGCGACGCCGACGTCGTGCTGTGCTGCGTCGGCAACGACGACGATCTCCGGTCGGTGGTGCTCGGCAACGACGGCGCGCTCGGTGCGATGGCGGCCGGCGCCGTGTTCGTCGATCACACCACCGCATCCGCATCGGTGGCCCGCGAGCTTGCCGAGGCCGCCGTCGGCAAGCAATTGCAGTTCATCGATGCGCCCGTCTCGGGCGGACAGGCCGGTGCGCAGAACGGCCAACTGACCGTCATGTGCGGTGGCGACCCCGACACCTTCGATCGCGTTCGCCCCGTCGTCGCCTGCTTCGCCCGCGCCGTGACGCTGCTCGGCCCCAGCGGATCCGGGCAGTTGGCCAAGATGGTCAACCAGATCGCGATCGCCGGTCTGGTGCAGGGCCTGTCCGAAGCCATTGCTTTCGGCCAGCGTGCCGGGTTGCCGATGGCCGATGTGCTGGAGGTGATCGGCAAGGGCGCGGCACAGAGCTGGCAGATGGACAACCGCGGCAAGACCATGATCGAAGGCCAATTCGACTTCGGCTTTGCGGTCGACTGGATGCGCAAGGACCTCGGCCTGGTGCTCGACGAGGCCAAGCGTAACGGCGCGCGGCTGCCCGTCACGGCGCTGGTCGACCAGTTCTACGCCGACGTCCAGCAAGCCGGCGGAGCGCGATGGGACACGTCGAGCCTCATCACTCGTCTCAAGTAAGCCATCGGGCAGGCTCCGTAGACTTGAGTACTACTTTCCGTGAAAAGGTCATCAACAAAGACGAACCATAGTATTCATTTCTGGGGTTTTGCAGCCGATCTGGGGTTCAATAGCGTCATTGACGAGGAGCACCCACCCCATGACTTTCCTTGACCCCCAATTCGTTGTCGAAGCCGTCGACGTCCAGACCTCCGACCTGCTGATCGCCACGCCGGACGCCAGCGATCCGTTGGTCGACAGTTCGGTCCATCAGGTGCTTCGGCTGCTGCGCGACCAGCATCGGATGGAAGCAGCCTTCGTCGGCGAGGTGCTCAACGGCCGGCGAGTCTGCCGCGACGCCGCGACGGCCGGCCCTGCCCAGGTGCTCGGCGAATCGGGCGACGCCCTCGAGATCGCGTTCTGCCGCCAGGCATTGAACGTGCGCGTTCCCTTCGGTTGCTTCCTGAGCGCACCGGTAATCCTGCAGAACGGCATCGTGTACGGCACGCTCTACTCCTTCAGCTTCAGTTCCGACGAAGGCATGCAACACCATGAACTCAAGAAGCTCAAACTGTCGGCTCAGCTTGCCGGCAGGCTGATCGACAGCCGCGGCACGGTCGAGACCGGCAAGATGGTGGACGCGGCCTGATCCTGTAGCGCCTCCACCGGAGGCGACGGTCGGTTCGAACCAGCCAACGACCAAGGGCCCTTGCGGGCCCTTTTTCTTTGGAAGCGCGCGAGCCCCCCTTGCGCGGCCGGCCTCAGGCCGCAGCATCCAGACGCAGCGCGCCGGCCCCGCTCCCCTTGCCCGCACGCGACGGCGGCTTGCAAAGGCCGCACACGAAATGCCGCGCGTTCGTGTAGGGCTCCGCGATGAAGCGCCCCCCGCAGCATGAGCACGGCACGACGCTCAGCATGCCTGCCTCGACGAAGCGGACCAGCCGCCAGGCGCGCGTGATCGACAGCGCGGGCGCCAGGCCGCACGCGTCCATCTGCTCGACGTAGAGCGCATGGCTCTTCGACAGCGCATCGAGTTCGTCGACCGAGCTGCTCTTCAGCAGCCAGATGTAGATGTTGTGGAATGCCGATGCGTGGATCTGCGGCTGCCAGCTCAGGTACCAGTGGGTCGAAAACGGCAGCTGGCCCTTCGACGGCGATCGGCCGGCCACCTCGCGGTACAGCTTGAGCAGCCGCTCGTGCGACAGGCCGACCTCTCCTTCGAGCACCTGCAGCCGGGCGCCCTGCCGGATCAGCCGGGCGGCGCTCTCGATGCGCCGCGACCCATCCAGGATGCCGTTGCCGCTCGCGCCTTCGGCGCCGGCACGCGTCATGGCAGGCTCTCTTCGAAGCGGCCCGACAGCAGGATGCCGGCATGCAGCCGGCTCGTGGCCTCGTTGCTGCGGCGCTCGGGCGTCGTCTGGTGGGTGAGCAGTTCCCACACCACGTCGTCGCCCGCGCGGAACCGGCACAGGAGCATGTTGCCGCTCGCGAGCTTCATCACCTGCGCAGGCGACAGCGCGGCGATCAGGTCGGCCGATTCTTCGGAAATTCCAAGCCGGAAGAGCGCCTGCGCCTTGTCGTTGCGAATGAGCGCCTGCGCGAGCATGAGATAGGTCAGGTTGGCTTCCCTGATCTGTTCGAGGATCTGTTGGCTGTTCATCGTGAGCGTCCGGGTGACAGGCGCGCGATGCTCCGAACGCGCGCCGTGTGTGGGTGAATGGACGCATTGGACGCGCACGGCACCGGGGAGTTGTCACGGATTTGTGAACCGTTGCGGCATATCAATCGATTCGGGCGTGCACGCGACTAGCATCGGCCCACTCATGGATTCGACCGCCTTCATTCGCCTGACCGTGCTCGTCGTCGACGACATCGACGCGTCGCGCGACGCCCTGCGCGGCCTGGTCGAACAGCTCGGCCACGAAGCCCCCACGGCACGAAGCGGCGACGAGGCCTTGCGCCGGCTGGAAGCAGAACGCATCGACGTCGTCCTGCTCGATCTGCTGATGCCCGACATCGACGGCTTCGAGATCAGCAGCCAGGTCCGTGCACGCATGCCCGGGCGCTGGCTGCCGATCATCGTGACCTCTTCGCTCGAAGGCGAGGCGCATGTCATCAAGGCGCTGGCGCACGGCGCGGACGAATGCCTGGCCCGCCCCGTAAGCCCCGACCTGCTCGCAGCCCGACTGCGCCATTACGGCCGCATCCTCGCGCTGCAGACCGGCCAATCGGTGCTCGCGCAGAGGCAGCGCGACATCCTGGACAACATCCTCGATGCGGTGCTCACCGTCGACGAAGACGAAACCATCGTCGAAGCCAACCTCGCCGCCTGCCGCACCTTCTCGGACGGGATGCCGGGCCGCATCACGGGCCGGCCACTCCGCGCGGTCACCGGCCTCGGACTGCAGCAGATGCTGTGGGGCAACGGCCGACCCGAACTGCAACGCGGCGAGGACCATCGCTTTCCGGCCGAAGTGTCTGGCAGCCAGTGGTCCGAAGACGGCCGCGTGCGGACCACGCTGGTCGTTCGCGACCTGACCGAGCGCCTGCGCAGCGAACGCATGCGAGACGAATTCCTCGCCACCGTCAGCCACGAACTGCGCACGCCGCTCACGTCCATCCTGGGCGCCATCGGCCTGCTCGCGTCGGGCGCCGCCGGGGTGCTGCCCGCCACCGCGCTGCCTTTCGCGGCCGCTGCCCAGCGCAATGGCGAGCGGCTCAGCCGGCTGATCGACGACATCCTCGACCTCACCAAACTCGAGGGCGACCGCATGGTGATGAGCCTGAGGCCGATGCGCCTGGCACAGTTGCTGGGCGACGCACTTTCCGCCAACCAGGGTTATGCCGAACGCGCCGGCGTGCGGCTGGCGCTGGACATCGAGCCCGGCCGTGCGGGGGACGACAACGTCCGCGTCGACCCGGACCGCTTTCTTCAGGTGATGGCCAACCTGTTGTCGAACGCCATCAAGCACTCGCCGCGCGGCGGCACGGTGTCCGTGCATCTGCGCACGGCGCCACGCGGACTGAGCGTCGGCGTGCGCGACGAAGGGCCCGGCATCGACCCGGCGTTCCGCGCCGCGCTGTTCGAAAAATTCTCGCAGGCCGATGCGAGCGACCGGCGCGCGCTGGGCGGAACCGGCCTGGGCCTGCACATCGCCAAGCTGCTGGTCGAGCGCATGGGCGGACGCATCGCCGCGCCACCCGAACGCAAAGGCCAGCGCGGCGCGGAATTCGAAGTGTGGCTGCCTGCGATGGCGGCCGGGCAGCCCGGCGAGGTCATCCCGCCCACCGACTTCGGCATCCTCCTTCCCGACAGCCAGCCGGGTGGCGCGCCATGACCGGACTGCGTCGGGTGCTCTGCGCCGAAGACGACGAGGACATCCGGATGATCCTGGAGTTCAGCCTCGCCACGGTCGGCGGCTACGAAGTGTGCATGTGCGCAGACGGCAGCGCCGCGCTGGAGCGGGCGGCCGGATTCGCGCCCGACCTGATCCTGCTCGACGTGATGATGCCCGGCCTTTCCGGGCCGGAGACCTTGCTGGCGCTGCGCCGCGACCCGGCGACTGCCGGCACCCCGGTGGTCTTCCTGACCGCGAAAGCCATGCCCGACCAGATGGCCGACCTGCTGCAGTTCGGCGCGACGGGCGTCATCGTCAAGCCCTTCGATCCGGTTCGGCTTCCGCAGGACATCGTCATGTATTGGGAACACGGTAGGCGGCGACGTGACAACTGACCCGCTCCCCCCCGGCACCGCCGACGCCTTCGAGCGATTGCGCCGTCGCTTCCTGGCCGGATTGCCGCAGCGCCGGGCCGACATCCGCCAGGCTCCGGATGCCGAGGCGCGAGCCGACCTGCTGCACCGGCTCGCTGGCGCGGCCGGCAGCTTCGGTTTCGACGCGCTCGGCCGGCTGGCCCGCACCGCCGAGTCGGCCCACCGCCAGAACGACGCTGGCGCGAGCGATGCCGTCCTGGTGGAGCTCGAAGCCGCCATCGACACGCTGCTTTCCATGCAAACGTGAATTCCGGCGGATTGCGTCGCCGTCCGGACACAGACTCGCCACAGTTGGAGCGCCCGGCGCCGTTCCAATGCATGCAACACCTCAACGACCGAAAGCACCGCCCATGGAACTCGCCACTCGAACCGACAGCACCGGCATCTTCGTGGTCGCCCTGCGTGTCGACAACCTGGACGCCGGCAACGTGCAGGAGTTCAAGCAGCGGATGCAGCTCCTGATCCAGGATCAGGACCGCGTGGTGCTCGACCTCGACGGGGTCAATTTCATCGACAGCTCCGGGCTGGGCGCGCTCATTTCCTGCCTGCGGCAGGTCAACTCCCGCAAGGGCGACATGCGCCTGTGCAACCCCTCCGTCACGGTGCAGGCCCTGTTCGAGCTCATGCGCATGCAGCGCGTGTTCCAGATCCATGCCTCGGTCACCGAAGCCGTGGAGTCCTTTGCATGAAGCGCTTCGGCAACCTCGCCGCACTGGCCGTTTTGGCCGTCGCACTGGGCACCGCTACCTCCCGCGCCGCCGCGGGGCCCGTGCTCGACCAGGTTCGCGCGAGCGGCACCGTGCGCGTGTGCATCTGGGCCGACTACTACGGCATCACCTTCCGAAACCCGCGCAACCAGCAGCTCGTGGGCATCGACATCGATCTGGCCAACGAGTTCGCGGGGCAGCTCGGCGCACGGCTCGAGTTCGTCGACTCGTCCTTCCCGAAGCTCATCGACAACCTCGAATCGGATCGCTGCGACATCGCGATGCACGCCGTCGGCGTGACGCCCGAGCGCGAGAAGAAACTGCGTTTTTCCAAACCTTATCTGCAGAGCGACATCTACGGGGTCACAACGCGATCCAGCCGCGTGGTGAGGAACTGGGACGACATCGATCGCCCCGGCGTCAAAGTCGCCGTGCAGGCCGGCACCTTCATGGAGGCCGCGATGGCTTCGGCACTCAAGCAGGCGTCGATGGTCGTCGTGAAGGCACCGCAGACCCGCGAGCAAGAGCTGGAATCCGGCCGTGTGGACGTCTTCATGACCGACTACCCCTACAGCCGGCGCTTGCTCGACAACGCCGATTGGGCGCGGCTCGTCGCACCGCCTCGGCCATTCCATCCTGTGCCCTACGCCTACGCGGTGAAGCCCGGCGACGACGAATGGCTGAAGACCGTCGACGACTTCGTCGCGAAGATCAAGGCGGACGGACGGCTCGAGCGCGCGGCACGCAAATACGGCCTGGGCGAGATCGCGCTCAGGCAGTGACGATGTGCGAGCGCCCATGAAAGCCGCTGCGGGCCTGGCCCGGCGAGCCCTCGAGCGACGCGGCCGCCAGCTGCGCTGGATCGGCGGCTTGCTGGCGTTGCTCGTCCCCGTGATGGTGCTCGCCTACCTCGGCGTCGCATGGCGCGACATCAAGGACGCCGCCCTGGCCCGGCAAGGGCTCTATTCGCGGGTGCTCGATGCGCAGACCGACAGCATCCTCAACGCGGTCGCATCCAACCTGCGCGCGGTGAGCGAGGCGCTGGAGGCCAATCCGATCGACGATCGATCGCCGCAAGTCGGGCGCACGCTCCGGGACGCGATCGCCGGCCAGCCGGCGCTGCGCAGCCTGTCGATCCTCGACGGCGAAGGCCGCGTGCTGGCGAGCAGCAGCAGCGACAACGTCGGCATCGGCATCGACATCGCGGCACTCGGCGCCCGGCCCAAGGACTCGGCCGAAACCCTGGGGGCGTGGCTGCCGATCCGTGAACTCGCCGACATGGCGCAGCCCGCGCCGCGGCGCGAAGGGCTTGCCGCGCTCGCGTTCCTTCGCCGCGTGCAGCGGCCCGGCCAGCCCGAACTGCTGCTGGTCGGCCTCCTCAATCTCGACCATTTCGCCACGCAGCACGAAGTCCTGCTGGGCGACGCCGCAACACAGAGCGCGCTGTTCTCGTACGAAGGGCGCTTTCTCTCGGGCGGCTCGAGCGTGAAGCTGCAGCCCGGCAACGTCTACCCCAAGGCGGCGGCGTTCGCCCAGTTTCTCCCCCAGCGCGAGCACGCGGAATACATCGCGCAAGGCATGGACGGGCCCCAGGCCGTGGGCGCGTTCCGCACCTTGCGCAACTGGCCTCTGGTCGTCGTCAGCGAACAGGACGAGGGCGAGCTGATGGACCAGCTCTACGCGCAGGCCCGACGCGCCGGCCTGGCCGCGCTGGCGGCGTGGTTCGCCATCGCGGCCGTCGTGCTCATGTCGCGCCGCAATCTGGACAACGAGGCCCGTGCGCAGCAGGAGGTGGCGCAGCTGCATGCCGAAGTGCTGCGCAACGAAGAGCGCTGGAAGCGGGCGCTCGAAGGCGCCGGCGACGGCGTCTGGGAATGGAATCTGCAAAGCGGCGAGGCCCGCTATTCGCCGCGCTGCCGAGCCATGCTGGGCTACGACGATGCAGACGTCGGCCACCTCTACGTGCAATGGGCCGCCCTGCTTCACCCCGAAGACATCGGCCGCCTCGAAGCCGAGCTCGTCCACCACATCCACGGGCGCCATGCCAGTTTTCACCTCGAAGTGAAGATGCGCTGCAAGACCGGCGAGTGGAAATGGGTGCTGATGCGCGGCATGGCCACGCAGGAGCGGGATTCCGCCGGCACCCCCGTCGGGCTGGCCGGGACCATGACCGACATCACCGAGCGCAAGGCCGCCGACGCCGCGCTGGCGGCCAGCCAGGCGCGCCAGACCGGCGTTCTGCAAAGCTCGATGGATGCGATCGTCATCTTCGACGGCGACGCGCGCGTGGTCGACTTCAATCCGGCAGCCGAAGCCATGTTCGGCCGTCCGGTCGAAACCGCCATCGGCAAGCCGATCACGAACTTCGTTCCGTCGGTCGGCCCCACGCCCGAAGCCAGCCTGTCGGCGCCGGACACCGGCCGGCCCGAGGCCCGGCTGTTCCGCCGCACCGAAGCCATGGCCGTGCGCGCCAACGGAGCTCCTTTCGCCATCGAGCTCACCGTGGTGCCCGTGCGCGCGAACGGCGAAAGGCTGTTCACCGCCACGATGCGCGACATCACCGAGCGCCAGCGTGTCGAACTCGCCCTGCGTGACAGCGAGGCGCGTGCGCGCGCCACCTTCGACCAGGCGGCCGTCGGGATGTTCCAGCTCGACGCGCAGCGCCGATTCCTTCGCGTCAACCAGACCCTGTGCCGCCTCCTGGCCTACAGCCCGGTCGATCTGTTGCAGCGGGACGCGAGCGTGCTCACCCATCCGGACGAGCTGGAAGACGACCGGCGGCAGGTCGAACGCCTGTTCGCCGGCGAGATCGCCAGCCTCGCGCTCGAGCGCCGCTATCGCCGAAGCGACGGCCGCTACGTGTGGGTCCGCCTGACCGCATCGATCGCCCAGCACAACGGCGGCGAGAAGCCCTACATGATCGGCATCGTCGAGGACATCGGCGTGCGGCGCCAGGCCCAGGACGACCTGCGCATGGCGCGGCAACGCGAGCTCGAGATCGGCGCGCGCATCCAGCAATCGTTGCTCGTCACCGCGCCGAGCCAGGCGCTGGCCGGCGTGTGCCTCAGCAGCTACACCCACGCGTCGCAAGATATCGACGGCGACTTCTTCGAGGTGGTTCGACCGGCCGACCACTGCATCGACCTCATCTCCGGCGACGTCATGGGCAAGGGCGTGAACGCGGCGCTCATGGGCGCGGCGGTCAAGATGCAGTTCAGCCGTTCATTCGTCGAACTGATGAACGCGGCCCGCGGCGGCGGCATGCTGCCCGAGCCGGCGGACGTGCTCGCTGCGGTGCATCGCGCGATGACGCCGCACCTGCAGGCGCTCGACGCCTTCGTCACCGTCAGCTACGTGCGGCTCGATGTGCGTCGCGGCACGCTGCAATGGGCCGGTTGCGGCCACGAGGAAGCGCTCCTGGTTCGCCGCAGCGGCGAGCTGGTCGCGCTGACCAACCAGCAGCCGCCGCTCGGCGTGCTGACGCACGCCGAGTTCCTCCAGGACGTGGTCGCGATCGAGGTCGGCGACTCGTTGCTGGTTCATTCCGATGGCCTGTCCGACGCCATGCTGCCGGACGGAGAGCGCATCGGCCAGCGCCGCGTGCGCGACGCCTCTGCGAAGCACCTGCGCGACGCCCCGACGCCCGGCAGCGCGCTCCATGGCCTGCGCCGCGAACTGCTGGCCGACGCGACCTGCACCGACGACCTGACCATGGTCGTGGTGCGCATCTGCCAGCCCGACGCCCGCCGCCGCAGCATCGAGCTGGCGGCCACGGCCGATTCGATCGGCGAGCTGCGGCGCCTGGTGGAAGACGAAGCCCTGGCGTCCGGCATGGGCGCCGCCGAGCGCGGACTCTTCGCGGTCGCCGTGATCGAGGTGTTCACCAACATCTACCGCCACGGCCGAGGCCTGTTCGAGCAGGCGCCCGTGGAAGCGATCGTGCATCGCACCGCCGAGGCTTTCGAGGTCGAGCTCGTTCACCTTGGCGAGGCTTTCACGCCCCCGGCCGACCCGAGCCACACGGCCTTCGAGGAATACCCGGACGGCGGCTTCGGCCTGACCATCATCCGCAAGGCATGCGACCGCGTGGACTACGAGCACGCCCACGGCGTGAGCACCGTGCGCCTCACACGCTGGCTGGCCGCGCACGGCACGGCAGCGCGAGGGTCGGTCAGCGAATCGGTGTGACCACGGCGCCGCCGCCGCTTGGCGCCGGCGCCGGAGGCAGTGGCCGCGCCTCGACGCCGCCCGGCGACGCCGGTGCAGCATTGCGCGAGTCGGCCGGCAGCCTGTTGGCCAGCTCGGACTCGCTCACGATCTCGACGATGCGCACCACCTTGCGCACACCCGACACGCCCCGCGCGATCTCGGTTGCGCGATCGGTCTCGCGGCGGGTGGCGATGCCCATCAGGTAGACCGTGCCGCGCTCGGTCTCGATCTTGAACGAGTTGGCGAAGATGTCCTTGGCATCGAGCAGCGAGGCCTTGACCTTGCCGCTGATGAAGGCGTCGTTGGTGCGTTCCTGGATCGTGCTGCCCGGACCGACCGTCACTTCGTTGAACACCGCGCGGACGTTGTCCACCTGCCGCAGCACGTCGGACACCCGCTGCCGGTCGGCCTCGCTGCCGACCGTGCCGATGGCCAGCACCTGCCGGTTGTAGCTGATCACCGTGACGTTCATGTTGTCGTTGGCGATGTCCCGGATGCGTGCCGCGCCGCGCAGCTCGATCCCTTGGTCGTCCAGCTGGGCTCCCGAACTGCGGCGGTCGGTGGCGACCAGGCCCATGCCCACGGCGGCAGCACCGCCCACCACCAGCGGCACGCACGCGCTGAGTGTCGCGCCCAGCGCCGCAGCAATTGCCAAGGCCATCGCCGCGCGTCGAATCGTTCTTTGTGTCATGGGAGGTTCCTGTCTAGGCTCTCGAAGAAGTTTAGTTCAGTGACTGCGCGGCGGGCGGTCGGATTCACGGCGTGGAGTCCGGATCGCCGAGCAGTTGGGCATCGACGCCGTCGCACAGGCAGTGCAGCACGATGAGGTGGACTTCGTGGACTCTCGCCGCCCGCTCGTGCGGCACGCACACCTGCACATCGGTTTCGCGCAAGGCGCGGCCGATCGCGCCTCCGGTTCCGCCCGACACGCCGCCGCCTCCGCCGCCGGGCGTGCCGCTGGCATGACCCAGCAGGGCCACCACCGACATGTCGCGCGCGTGCGCCGCCTGCACCGCGGCGAGCACGGCGCCCGATTGGCCGCTCGCGCTCAAGGTCAGCAAGAGATCGCCGGCCTGCCCCAGGGCGCGCACCTGGCGGGCGAAGCGGTCGAGATCGCCGGAATCGGCCGTGTCGGCCGCCGGGTCGAAGCTGTCGCCCGGCAAGGCGATCGCGCCGAGCTCGGGCCGCTCGCGTTCGAAGCGCCCGACGAACTGGGCGGCGAACTGCGCAGCCAGCAATCCGGAGACGCCGGCCCCGCACGCGAGCACCTTGCCGCCGCTGGTCACGCAGGCGAGCAAGGCCTGCATGGCCTGGGCGATCGGCTTGCTCAGCAAGGGCCCGGCCTGGAAGATGAGACCTTCGCTGTCGATGAAGTGCTGCTGGATCCGTTGCTCGAGCATGTGCGGGGATGATAACTGCGGGTCGCGACCGCTCATGGAGTGCGCGGGCCGTGCGGCAGTTCCCGCGCCGTCACTGCGCGTCGAAGGCACCACGGATCCATTCGATGCCCGCTTCCACCAGCACCACGTCGAAGCGGCACGGCGGCAGTTGCCGCAGGCGGCTCAAGTAGTGGCGTGCCGCGAACACGATGCGCCGCTGCTTGACGCCGGTGATGCTGCCGCCGGCCCCACCGTGCGTGCCGCTGGCGCGTTGGCGCACCTCGACAAAGACCAGCGTGCCGTCGGCCGGATCGCGCATGATCAGGTCGATCTCGCCGCCCCCGCGGCCCGGCGTTCGATAATTGCGTGCCATCAGCACCAGGCCTGCCGACGCGAGGTGGGCCAGCGCTGCATCTTCCGCGGCGTCGCCCCTTTGCTTGGTGGTGACGGTCCCTGCCGCCCCGTTCCGGAGAATAGCCATTGAACTCCCTTGCCCCCGCTTCTTTCGGTGCCGCGCTGCAGGCTGCGCACGATGCGGCGGGTGCGCAGCATTATCCGGAAGGCGCGCTCTACGTCGTGGCCACGCCGATCGGCAACCTGGCCGACATCACGTTGCGCGCGCTGCATGTGCTGCGCATCGTCGATGCCATCGCCTGCGAAGACACGCGCCACACGCAGGGCATGCTGCGGGTCTACGGCCTGGACCGGCCCGGCGCGCAACTCATCGCGCTGCATCAGCACAACGAAAGCGAAGCCGCGCAGGGCGTGATCGCGCGCCTGTCCAGGGGCGAGCGTATCGCCTACGTCAGCGACGCCGGCACGCCCGGCGTGAGCGATCCGGGTGCACGGCTCGTCGCCGCCGCACGCGCTGCCGGCTGCCGCGTGCTGCCGCTGCCCGGTGCGAGCAGCGTGACCACGCTGATCGGCGCGGCCGGGCTGGTCGGCACGGGCGCGGCGGAAGCCGCCTTCGTCTTCGCCGGCTTCCTGCCCAGCAAGGGCAGCGAGCGCGAAGCGGCCGTGCTGGCCCTGGCCGCGGAGCCGCGCAGCGTGGTGCTGCTCGAAGCGCCGCATCGCATCGAGGCGCTCGGCCGTGCGCTGGCTGTGCTGGGCGAGCGCCGCGTGACCGTCGGGCGCGAGCTGACCAAGCAGTTCGAGGAGATCGTCACGGTGCCGGCAGCGGGCCTCGCCGACTGGTTCGGCCAGAACCGGGACCGCACCCGCGGTGAATTCGCGCTGGTGTTGCATCCGCAAACGCTCGACACCGCAACCGGTGGCGGAGACGAACAACGCGTGCTGCGCCTGCTGCTCGCGGAACTGCCGGTGAAGAGCGCGGTTCGCTTGGCGGCGGACATCACCGGCGCGCCGCGCAACAAGCTGTACGACTCGGCGCTTCGCATCCGCGACGGCGCCGAGGAATAGGCCGGCCGGATCGGTTGCGGTCGAGCGACCGCGCCGCGCAGGACGAGCGCTGCCTCCGGAGCCTCAGCCGTCGAGCTCCGGGTAGTGCCGGAAGATCCCGTCCTCATTGAAAGCAATGCGGCGCGGGCTCTGCAGGTACGCCCGCACCCGCGCCAGACGCGCGACATTGGTGTGCAACCGGGCCACCCGCGGAAGCTTCGTCATGGCCCGGCGAGTCGCCTTCGGAAACGCGTAGCGCAGCCCCGCGACCAACTGGAACAACGACAGGTCGGCGTAGCTCAGCGCACCACCCACCAGATGCCGGTCACCTGCCGGGTTGCGGCGCAGCGCTTCTTCGAACCAGCCGAGGAACTTCGGGATGCGTTGATTGCGAAAGTCCTCGGCCCGCACGAGGGCCGCGTCGCGCTGTTCTTCGTAGTAGCTGCCGATGGACAGCGGATGGTGCGTGTCGTGCGCCTCGGTCGCCACGTCGGCGATGGTGAGCTGCAGCTGATGCGCCCACAGCGCGTCGGCCTCGCTCGAACCGGCCAGGCCGAGCCGCGGGCCGAGGTACAAGAGGATCGCGGCCGTCTGGCCGATCACCCTGTCGCCGTCGACGAGGAACGGCGGCGCGAACGATGCGCGCGGGTTGGCCGGGTCGTGCAGCTTCTTCATCAGCGCAGCGCCGCCGCCCTTGGAGGGCGGCTTGCGCGCGACGTCGACATAGTCGGCACCGGCCGCTTCGAGGGCGAGCCGCACGAATTCGCCGCGCCCTTGGATGCTCGGCCAGTAATGCAATTGGTAAGTCAACGCTCGATATCCTTCGGTGTGCGGCCTTCAGAACGCACGGATGCGCTCGGCCTGCGACCGAAGCTCCGCCCGAAAATCGGGATGCGCGATGGCGATGAGTTCCTGCGCACGCTGCTTGGCCGACTTGCCGCGCAGCCTCGCAACGCCGTACTCGGTCACCACGTAGTCGATGTCGTTTTTGCTGGTGGTCATGTGCGTGCCCGGCGACAGCGACAGGACGATGCGCGAGATGGTGTCGTTCTTGGCGGTCGAGGGCAGCACGATGAAGGCCTTGCCGCCGCGCGACCGGTTGGCGGCGCGCACGAAGTCCGACTGCCCGCCGGTGCCCGAATAGGCCGCGTGGCCCAGGCTCTCGGAGCCGCACTGGCCCAGCAGGTCGATCTGCAGCGTGGCGTTGATCGCGATCAGGTTGTCGTTCTGCCCGGCCAGCGCCGGGTCGTTGGTGAAATTGACCGGATGCATCTCCAGCGCCGGGTTGCGATCCATGAAGCGATACAGCTTGCCGGAGCCGAGCGCGAAGGTGGCGACCATCTTGCCCGGCAGGTAGTTCTTGCGCCGGTTGGTGACGGCGCCGCTTTCGATCAGCGTCAGGATGCCGTCGCCGATCATCTCGGTGTGGATGCCGAGGTCATGCTTGTGCGTCAGCTGCATTACCACCGCGTCGGGAATGCCGCCGTAGCCGATCTGCAGCGTCGAGCCGTCGTCGATCAGGTCGGCCACGTGCTTGCCGATGGCTTCCTGCACCGGGCCGATCTTGGGCAGGCCGACTTCCATCACCGGCTCGCTGCTCTCGACCAGCGCGGCGACCTGCGAGATGTGCACGTGGCAGTGGCCGTTGGCGTAGGGCACGTTCGGGTTCACCTCCAGCACCACCGCACGCGCCCGTGCCACCGCCGCCATGGTGTAGTCGGCGCCCAGGCTGAGCGCGAAGTAGCCGTGGGCGTCCATGGGCGACGCCATGCTGAACACCACGTCGGCCGGGATCTGCCCACGATCGATCTGCGCCGGAATCTCGGAAAAATAGTTGGGGATGAAGTCGATCCACCCTTCCTGTCCGCCGGCGCGGGTGGCGCCGCCGAAGAAGAGCGCCACATGCCGCACGTGCTGCGCAGTGTCGCGGTCGATGTAGCCGTACTTGCGCATGGCCAGGATCTGCGCGACCTTCACGTCCTTGAAGTCGCGCCGCTGCTCAGACAGGGCGGTGAGCAAGGTGGGCGGCTCGCCCACGCCGGTCGGCACGATGATCATGTCGCCGTCGCGCACCTGGCGCACTGCGTCGGCGGCAGCGACCAACTTTTGCTTGTACGAGTCCTGGTGGTTCATGGCTGGGGCGGGCCGGCTCGCGCTGCACGGCCCGGGGTGCGCTGTTGAGATCGGCTGACTTTAACGTCGCGCCGGGGCGCGCGCGAGTCCGTCGGACCCTAAGCTGATCCAGCGCAAGCGGCCCCGGCTGACACGCCGCGGCCGCCAGGGGTGCGAACATCGGCAGTCAACCCATATGGAGTTCCGGATGAACAAGGCCCTGATCGCGATCGCCGCTTCCCTCACCCTCTTTGCGGCGGGTGCCGCCAACGCGCAGATCGGCAAGGCCGCCTCCGACGCGACCGACGCCGCCAAGCACAAGATCGACGAGAAGCGTGCCGACAGCAAGGCCGAGAAGAGCGGGCCGGTCGGCAAGGCGGTGAACAACGTCAAGTCGGGCTATCACAAGAATCGCTCGAAGAGCTCGGCCGACAAGGCCAAGAAGGCACTGAAGAACGCCGGCTGACCTAGCCAGCCTTCGAGCGCGGCATGCTTGAAGCGGCCGCTGTGATCAGCTCTCGATCGTCAGCCTAGCGATCCGAAGTCGCGCGTCGGGCTCGTCTCGCCGTCGTCGAACACCAGCACCCGCTCGGGCCAGCGCAGCGCCGCCAGTTTGAAGTCGACACCCAGCGGCGTGCGTGCCCGGCGCTCGGCCCATCGCCCACCCACTGAAAAGTCGACGCAGAACACGTTGCGACGCCTGCCGTGCCACGCGAGGGGATCGACGCCGCCGAAGATGTCCTCGTCGCCCTTGCCCAGCACGTCGCGATCGACCGCGTTCAAGCGGCGCCAGTAGTGTCCGACGACCACTGGCACCTCGTCGTCGTATTCGTCCCACCACGCCACCCGTTGCACGAAGCGCCACTTGCCGCCGGCAAAGAACGGTTGCACGGTCCTGCGTTCGACGCCGCCCGTCAGCACCTTGAGCGGATTGAGCATCTGCTTGTTCACCTCGTGCTCGCCATGCGCGGGCATGTCCGGCGGCTCGTGGGCCGGGTCTTCCAATCCGTGCGGCCATGCGGCCGACTCGGCATCCATGCGCTGGCGCAGGTCGCTCGCGCGGGCGAGTGCCCTCACCGCGCGCTCCCACTCGTCGTAGTGCTGGCGCACACTGCCGAGCGGCAGGCGCCGGACGATCTCGATCTGCGCGTGCTGCCAGGCTGCGTGCACCACCCGCAGATCCGCTCGCTCCAGCGCGATCGGCAAGGTCGACAGAAAGTCGACCAGCCCCGCCCGGTGCTCATCGAGCGCCGACGCGAAGGGCGCGTACTTGTGCTGGTCGCGCTCGGCCCGCACCTCGAAGAACCAGCCGGCGCCCTCCTTCGGATCGTCGCGCAGCAGGTTGATCTCGTGGTTGCCGAGCACCGCGACCGCCCGGCCCGCTTCAACGAGATCGCGCACGCGGTGCACCACCGCCGGACTGTCGGGGCCACGATCGACCAGGTCGCCGACGAACACCAGCGTGCGGCCATCGGCATGGCGGCCCTGCGCGTCGTAACCCAGATGTGCCAGGAGCTGTTCGAGCGCGAGCGACTCGCCGTGGATGTCGCCGACGATGTCGAGAGGGCCTGCAGGAAGGGGTTGGATCAAGCTCAATGGCGTGCCTGGTGCGCAAGCGGTGTGCGCCACCATCGTGCCACGGCTCGGGCCGGCGTGCAGGGGCGCCCGATGCCGTGAGCCGGGAGCCGGGAGCCGGCGGGCGGCACGCGCCGCATGGCGATGTCCGGCTAGGGCTTGATGTACGCGTAGCCCTGCTTCTGCAGACGGGCCAGCCGGACCACGCCGGACGGCGTGAACTTGGCTTCCTGAATGAACTGCTCTTTCTTGAGGCCGCGGTTCTTGAGAGTGATCTCGCACACCTCGAACTTCACGCCGCGCCCGACCAGCTCCTGGACGGCGATCTCATAGGGATTGCCATTCTTGTCCTGCGCATCCGTCATCAGGAAGTCGACGCCATTCGCATGGGTGACCACGATGATCTGCGCCTTGGGATCGGTATCGAGATGGTTCTTGACGTTGCGCAGGCCCGCCAGGGCTTGGGTTGCCGCGTCGCTGATGTGATAGACCACCTTGTCCTGCGCCCAGCTGCACATGGCGGCAGCGCCCAGCACCAGGCCGACGAGCAGATTGCGAGCTTTCATTTTTGTCTCCATTGGATGCCGGCTCCGACAAGGCATCGGTCCACATGAGCCACCCACGTCTCGCTGCCGAAGCCGGCATGTCGATGGCGTGCCTGATTTTAGGGCAGTGAACCACTGCATCAGCATATTGCTGCATACGGATTTACCCGTGCCGCGGGCGATCGCTTCAACGGGCGACCTGAAACTCCAGGTGCACCACGAGACCACCCGAGGCACCGCGGCACAAAACGAGTGAGCCGCCGTGGCGCTGCGCGATGGCATTCGCAATGGACAGGCCGAGCCCGCTGCCTCCGCCGCCTGCGCGTCGCCAGAAGCGCTCGACGGCGTGTGCGCACTCTTCATCGGACATGCCGGGCCCCTGGTCCTCGATGGTGAAGCGCACCCTGTCTGTGGCCGGAGACTCCACCCGCAGGAAAATCGGACTGCCCGCGCCGTGACGCAACGCGTTGTCGAGCAGATTGCGAAGCGCTGAATTCAAAAGGGGCGCGGGCACCCGGGCCGCGATGGGCTTGCTCGGGCACTCGACCCGGATCTCCTGCGTCGTGCCGGGCTTTGTCCGGGCATCATCGACCGCTTGCCGCACCGCGGCCGCCGCATCCGCGGGATCGAACACTTCGATGGCGGCGGTGCCGTCGAGCCGGGCCAGCAAGAGCAGTTGCTCGAGCGTGGCCTGAAGGCGCAACACGCCGCGCTCTGCATCGGTGAGCGCCTGCGCGGCGATGCGTTCCTGCTCCGGTTTGCGGGAAGCCAGCCGGAGCACCTGCAGGTGCGTCTTGATCCCCGTCAGCGGTGATCGCAGTTCGTGGGCAGCATCGTCGGTGAATCGACGCTCGCGGTCGATGGCCGCATGCGTGCGGGCCAGAAGGCGCTCCACGGTCTCGACGAGCGGACGCAGCTCCGGTGGAGACCTCATCGGCGGCAAGGCGCTGGCGTCCTCGGGCCGGCGCAGCGCCAACGCCGCGCGCAGTTGTTCGACCGGCTTCAAGCCCCGGCCGATGCCGAACCACAGCAACACCATGCTCCCACTCAGCGCCAGCGCGAAGGGGATGCTGGCGGTCAGCGCGATGTCGCGCAGCAGCCCCTCGCGCACATCGATCCGATCGGCCGTCGCGATGCGAATCCCGCCTTGTTCGAGGACATAGGTGCGCCACGGCTTGCCGCCGAAGGTGTGCGTGCCGTAGCCCGTCGGCACTTCCGCCAGGCCAGGGCTTCCTGACGTGCGCGCCAGCGTCTGGATCATCACCTCGCCCCGCAGCAGGCTGACTTCGCAAGCCAGGCCGTCGCGTCCGATGACGTCCAGCGGCGACAAGGCCGGCGACCATCCGCGCCGAGGCGGCGAGCCGGTCGTCCAGTGCGGTGCGGATCTCGTTGCGGACGTCGACCAGCATCCACA
>JAHJOG010000082.1 GCA_018820395.1 Gammaproteobacteria bacterium
GTCAATGCCGATGGACTGGCCGTGTGGCAGTGGAAGTATTCGGGGTTCGGGGATGATCAACCGACGACGCTGGCGACTCGGTTCGCGGACCCCGAGAAGGTGCCGAATGCGGGGACGGTGAACATCTCGGTGCCGAACTACAACCTGCGGTATGCGGGGCAGTATTTCGATGTGGAGTCGGGGTTGAACTACAACTACTTCAGGACCTACGATTCGCGATCGGGGCGGTATGTGTCGGCGGATCCGATCGGGTTGGAGGGCGGGTGGAATCGGTTTGGGTATGTGAGCGGGAATTCGCTCAGATACACCGATCGATACGGCCTCGCCGAATACTCGGGCTTGCCCCAAATCGAGGGCCATCTGCGCTGGCTTGCAGGCATTCAAGGTGCAGATTTCGATAAAGATCCCTTCGATGCGCCGAACCGAGAAATGCTATCCCGACTGAGGCGTGGTGAAGAAAGCCCATGGGATATTGCCTTCTATCGTCACGAGATGGCTGAGGCCAATCTATGCAAACCAGCACGTCGACTTCCTATCGAAGAGGCACTTAGGGTGCAGAAGCAGAGTCACGAGAGCGTCATGCGCGACCAACAAAACAGGGAAAGGGACCTGTACCACCCGGACGTCGTGTTCCGGAATCGAGGCGTCTTCGGAAAAGATTGGTAGGCTCGCGCATGGCTTTTGCTACTCACATGCTCTTGCGAAAAGAAGCCGATAGTGCAACTGCGGCAACCTACTTGGTGGTGTCGCTCGACTTCAATCCTGAAGGTGAATGGCAGCCAATTGGCAAACTCACGATTCAAAAGTCGCAAAAGTCGTTTGCGTTCGAACCTCTCAACGAGTGGGCTGCGAAAGGAATTACCGTCTCAATGGATGACCCGGGCACCGCAGAAGAATTTAATGCCGCTGGCGAGTACTGGATGGCATGGCGAGGCCGAATCCGTACATGGGCGGTTCGCATGATCGAGCAGGATCGCTTCCCGGAAAGCTACCCGGGTTGACCGTTCCAATGTCTCTGCCTTTTCGCGGTGGTGACCAAGGACGGCAAAAACCGAGACAAGGTAAGGTACAACCAATGAGCAGCTACGTTCCCATCTTGCAAGAATACGTGCGAAATGAACGTTTTGAGTTTGAACAGCTGACTGACCGTGCCGGCACGCTTGCAGTCCTCTTGACTCGCGTTGACGGTCGGCAGATAGAGTTGAAATTTGACTCCTACCTCGCGTATCGCAAGCTCGATGAGGGTGATGCTCTACTTACTCTGTCTGCCATGGGAAAGTCGGGCGACACAAGCAAGTGCCTGTATCGCGTGGAGCAATCCGAGTTTCTGACCTGGTTCAACGTTGAACGCTGCGGCCAGTCGCCCGGTAAGCCACTGGTTCATTACTCGCTCGCCCCTGCGAATGACATCATTGATGTGCTGGCATATGACCTGCCAATCGTCACGGAGATCTAGTGCGGAGGATGAGAACGTCGACTGTGCCAAGCACCATGCGATTGCGGTAGGCGAAAGACCAAAGAACCGGGTAAGCCGTAAAGTCGCTTTGATTTGAGAAGAAGCCCGATAACTCCTGAGCAGGCGCATCCTGGTAATGCTCAAAACCTTCACCTTCAACTCGTCATCGTGACGGCGCCGAACGACGCGCTTGGAGTGTTCCATGGTGTCCACCTGAATCCTTGGTGGACACCATGGTCTCCCACGCCATCGCCGTTCTCAAGACGGGTTCGCCGGACGCTTACCTCCCGCGTTCTGCCCCGCAGCTCAACCCGCGTCCGCGAAGTGCTCCCGCACGCTCCGCCAGGCCGCATCCGCAATGCCCCGCGCCTTCAAACCGGTTTCCAGTGCCCGAGCGCTCGTCGCGGTGCCATCCGCGGCGCGCTTGACGATGCCCTGCAGGATCGCCGCGAGCCGGAACATGGCATAGGCCACGCTGAATTCGTAGTCGCGCAACGCCACCGGCCGGCCCGTGCGCTCGGTGTAGCGCAGCAGAAAATCTTGCTCCGACGGAACGCCCGCCGGCAGCGGAACCTTCTCCGCCATGCCGCGAAACTCGGTCGACGTGAGCCGCCACGCGAGCGCGTGATGGGCCAGGTCGCCGAGCGGGTCGCCGAGCGTCGAAAGCTCCCAGTCGAGCACGGCCAGCACGCGCGGTTCGCTCGGGTGCACGATGAAGTTGTCCAGCCGCAGGTCGCCATGAAAGATCGATGAGGTCGAACGCGCCGGAACGTGCCGCGGCAGCCAGTCGATGAGTCGATCCATCGCCGCGATCGGCTCGGTCTCACTGGCGCGGTACTGCCGGGTCCAGCGTGCGATCTGGCGCTCGAAGAACTGGCCCGGTCGGCCGTAGTCGGCCAGCCCCACCTGCACGGCATCGACGCTGTGCAGCGCGGCGATCACGCGGTTGATGTCGTCGTAGAGCGCGGCACGCTCGCCGGCGTCGAACTCGGGCAGCGCCGGGTCCCACAGGATGCGGCCGGCCACGAACTCCATCACGTAGAAAGGCGTGCCGATGACCGACGCGTCGTCGCAGTAGCCGACCATGCGCGGGACCGGCACGGGCGTGCCGGCCAGCGCCTTCATCACGCGGTATTCGCGGTCGACTGCATGCGCGGAGGGCAGCAGTTCGCCCCGTGGCTTCTTGCGGAGCACCCACTGTCGCCCTGACGCATCGGTGAGCTGGAAGGTCGGGTTGGACTGCCCGCCATCGAAGGCTCTGACGGACACCGGCAGCTTCATTCCTTCGATGTGCGCACGCAGGTAGTCGGCGAACGCGGCGGACTCGGCCCAGGGCGTCGCTGCGTCCACGCTCAGTCCTTCTTGCGGCTGAATTGCGGATAGAAATGCGCGACCGCCGGACCGTCCGCGCGCCATGAATGGCAGTCGTCCACGAAGAACGGGCGGGTCGTGGTGGCCGGGTCGCGCACGATCGAGGCCGTGCCTTCTGGCGCCCGGCCCAGCGCCATGCCCTGCAGCGCCGCGGTCGCCATGGGCACGAGCAGCTCCTGCGCGTGGGTGCAGGTGGCGGTGCGCGGAAACTTCTTGAGAATGTTGCGCCAGCCGGGGCCGATGCGCTCGCCCACCAGGATGCGAAAGCTGTCCTTGAGTTCGTGGCAGGTGCCGAAGGGCATCGAACCCATCTGCACGTCCACGTCGCGGATCACGCGCTCGTCGTCCAGCGTCAGGCGGATGCGGATGTCGTGCACCGGGTCGCCCGGCTCGCGCTCCCCGCGCACCGGGTCGAGGTAGGCGTAGGGCTTCTCGTCGCGCAACTGCGCCTCGATGTCCCACAGGCCGTCGTCGCGGGCGAACGCGCGCAGCTCGATGCGGCGCAGGTGCAGTTCGCGACGGCGGACCTGGGCCTCCATCGGCTCAGCCTTGCGAGGGCGGGATGCGGATCACGAGACCGTCCATGTCCGCGGTCAGCTTGATCTGGCAGGTCAGCCGGCTCGACGGCAGCACGTCGAGGCAGCCAGCGTCGATCATCTCGGCCTCGTCGTCCGTGGGTGGCGGCACGCGGCTCGTCCACGCGTCGTCGACATAGCCATGGCAGGTGGCACAACTGCAGGCGCCGCCGCAATCGGCCACGATGCCCGGCACGGCGGCACCGATCGCCGCCTGCATCACCGACTGTCCGGGCGTGGCTTCGACGGCCTGGTCGCGGCCGTCGGGTTGAATGAAGTGAATGCGGGTCATCGTCGTCTGGGGTTCCTGGGTTCAGCGAGGTTCAAGCGGCGGCCATCAGCGCGTGGGCGACCTGCTCCGCGTCCTGGAGTTCGTCGCCCCCGCCGCCGCCGGCGATCTCGCCGGAAGAAAGCACCACGTAGCGGTCGCACAGCTGCGCCGCGAACCGGTGGTTCTGCTCTGCCAGCAGCAGCGCGACCCCCATGGAGCGCAGCGCGCCGATCTGCTCGACCAGGTTCTGCAGCACCAACGGGGCCAAGCCTTGCGAGGGCTCGTCGAGCAGCAGCACCGAGGGCTTGCGCGCCAGCGCGACGGCCAGCGCGAGCATCTGCTGCTCGCCGCCCGACAGCAGGCCCGCGGGCTGGCTGCGCCGCGTGGAGAGGATGGGAAACATGGCGAAGAGTTCGTCCTGCGTGCGCGCACGTTCCGCCGCCGGCTGCAGGCGCAGGCCGAGTTGCATGTTCTCCATCACCGTGAGCGGCGAAAACAGGTTGCGCCGGCCTTCGGGCACCAGCGCAAGCCCGCTGCGAGCGCGTTCGCGTGCGTTCACGCCGTCTAGCCGCCGGCCATCGAGTTCGATCGCGCCGCGCGCCACCACGCTGCCCGCGATCGCGCCGAGCAGCGTGCTCTTGCCGGCGCCGTTGGCACCCAGCAGGGCGAGAAACTCGCCCTCGCCCACTTCGAGTGCGATCTGGCGGCAGACCTCGATGCGGCCGTAGCCGGCATGCAGGTTCGAGATGCGCAGCGTCATGCCGCCTCCGCCGCCGCCGCGCCGAGGTACAGCTGCATCACGCGCGCGTCGCTGCGCGCCTGCTCGGGCGTGCCGCGGAAGATGACCGAGCCCGTGTCGAGCACCGTCACCGTGTCGCACAGCATGCGGATGAGCGAGAAGTTGTGCTCGACCAGCAGCACGCCGATGCCGCGATCGGCCAATGCCCTGATCTCGTCGGCCAGCACGCGCAGTTCGTCGCGGCCGATGCCCGCGGCGGGCTCGTCCAGCAGGATGTAGCGCGCGTCGGCACCGATGGCCCGAGCCACCTCGACGGTGCGCACCCGGCCCATCGACAGCTTGTCGATGCGGCTCGTCGCCCAGCGCGTCATCTTCATGCGCTCGACCACCTCGTCGGCACGCTCCTGGATGGCCTGCTCGGCACGCAGCGCGTGCGGCAGACCGAGCAGGGACGCCAGGAAACCGTGGCGCACGCGCGGATACAGCCCGCACAGCACGGCCTCGCGGGCGGTCGTCTGGAAATCGATGCGTGGCGTCTGAAAAGTGCGCGCGATGCCGGAGCGCATCACCTCGTGCGGCGCGTGGCCGGTGATGTCGCGGCCATCGAGCTCGATCGCGCCCGAGGTCGGCTTCAGAAAACCGGTCAGGCAATTGAAGAGCGTGCTCTTGCCGGAGCCGTTGCGGCCGATCAGGCCCGTGACCTGGCCGGGCCGCACTTCGACGCTCGCGCCATCGAGCGCGACCACGCCGCCGAAGACCATGCGCACATCGCGGGCCACCAGGGTCGAATCGCTCATGGCGCGGCCTCCGCCGGGCGTGCGTCCTGCTCGCGCTCCGGCACGGCGGCAGCGACCGTCGCCGCCCGGCGTGCGGCGATCTTGTCGATCAGCCGGTGGATCCCGCCGAGCAAGCCTTCGGGCGCGATGATCAGGATCACGATCAGTGCGCCGCCGTAGAAGAGACCTTGCGCCTCCTGCGCAGGCAGCAGTTTGCCGAGCAGGCTGAGCAGGAAGGTGCCGAGCACCGGGCCCAGGATGTAGCCGGCGCCGCCGACGACGGCCATCAGCAGCGCCGAGATCGATGCGTAGGTGTCGAGCGAATGCGGGCTCATGTAGGTGATGTAGTGCGCGTAGAGCCAGCCGCCCGCGCCGGCCATCGCGCCCGAGGTCGCCAGCATCGCCGACAGCAGCGGCGCCACGGCGATGCCGTCGGCCATCGCCCGCGTGCGGTCGTGCTTGACGATGTTGAGCGCGCGCCCGTGGGCCGATCGCATCAGGTTCTCGTAGCAGAACACCGCCAGCAGCACGAAGAGCCACACCAGGATGTTGAAGCGCCAGCCTTCGGAAAAGCCTTCCACCGGCGGAATGCCGGCGATGCCGATGTAGCCGCCCGTGACCGAATCCCAGTTGCGCGCGATGATTTCAAGCAGGGTCGCGAGCGCCAGGGTGGCGAGCGCTACGGCCAGTTCGGGCATGCGCGTGACCATGCGCGCGAGCGCCCAGGCGAGCGCCGCCGGGAGCGTGATCGCCAGGGCCAGGCCCACCCAGGCCGGCAGCCCGAACGGCAGCCCGAAGCGCGTGGCGCAGACCGCGGTGGCGTAGGCGCCGATGGCGGCGAACGCGCCCTGCGCCATCGACAGAATGCCCGCCTGGCCGAAGCTCAGGCCCGCCGACAGCGAGATGAGCGCCAGGATGCCCGTGAGGATCACCGTGTCGAGCCAGACCGGATTGAGCGGCGCGACGCTGCATGCCACCACGCCGACGGCCAGCATGATCCAGGTGTTGATGCGGCGGGGAACGATCACGGCCGGTCTCCGCTGTAGCGCCCGGCGCCGAGTTGGCCCGTGAGCAGCACCAACAGCATGAAGAGCGACGGCACCATCGAGGTCACCATGCCGCTCGTGTAGCCCGCGCTCAGCGCCTCGATCACGCCGATGGCCAGGCCGCCGGCCATGCAGCGCAGCGGGCTGTGGATGCCGAAGATGATCGCCGCCGCAAAGCCGATGAAGGTGAGACCGAGCGACGCCGTGAAATCCATGCCCGAGCTGTGCAGGATCAGGAGCCCCGCGATGCCGCCGAGCAGCCCGCCCGCGAGCAGCGTGCCCGACTGCACGCCGATCACCGGAATGGCCGCGAGCTCGGCGCCCGGCGCGTTGACCGCCGCGGCGCGCATCATCCGCCCGAGCTGCGTGTGGCGCAGCACCAGCCAGGTGCCGCCGACGAGCGAGATCGAGATGGCGACATTGATCAGCCCCTGCGGATTGACCCGCAAGGCGCCGAACTCGAACATCGTCGTGAAGGTCTGCCGCGAGAAGGGCTGGGTGCCCCAGACGATCAACACCACCGACGAGATCGCGAGCGACAGCCCGAAGCTCGCCAGCGCCACGCGAATGCCTTCCTTGCTCGTGCGCTTGAGCAGCACGTAGATCAGCGCCATCACACCCGATGCGGCGACCGCGCTCGCCAGCCCGGCGAGCAGCCCGAGCGGCCCCGGCACCGCGGTGGCCACCGCCGCCGCGAGCAGCGCATAGGCACCGATCGCGAAGTCGACCGTGGCCGCCGTGGTGAAGAACAAGGTCATCGGCAGCGCGAGCAACGCATACACCGAGCCGTTCAACAAGCCCCGAAAGATGTACTCGAGCATCGCGCTGGCCGGCTCGCTGCGGTTACTTGGCGTCGGAGCGGAACGCGCCGTCCCGGATGGTCGTGAGCACGGTCGCGTCGGCCGCCCAGCCGTCGTGGTTGTCCTTGCTGAAGCAGGCCTTGCCCATCGACAGGGTTTCGAAGCCGCACAGCGTCTCGATCGTGTCGCGCATGGCCTGGCCCGTCACCGGCCCGTCGATCTTGGCCAGCGCCGCCTTCACCGTCATGAAGCCGTTGCCCGCCAGCAGGTCGCCCCAGCCCTTGGGGGTGAAGCCGCTCTTCTTCATGATCTCGGCGAGCTTCTTTTCGGGCGGCGTCGGGTCGTAGGGAATGTTGCCGATCGACAGCACGCGAACGCCCTCGCCCAGCGGCCCGGCCGCGTCGATGAAGCCCTTCTGCGCGAGGCCGCTGTTGGCGTACACCGGCACCTTGAAGCCGACCTCGTTCACCGCCTTGAGGAACGACGCGCCGAGCGAGGTCACCGACAGCTGCATGAAGATCGCGTCCGCCCCGGCATTGCGGAACTTCGTCACCTGCGGCGTGAGGTCGGTGGCCGTGTAGGGCACGCCGACCGATTCGACCACCGTGAAGCCCAGGTCTTTCGACAGCTTCTGCGCGAACTCGGCGCCGAACTTGCCGTAGGCGTCTTCCTGGTAGACGATCGCCACCTTCTTGCCGCCGTTGCGCACGATCTGCTTCCAGAGCGACTCCATGCCGGCCGTGTCGTTGGGCGCGATGCGGAAGATCCACGGGTAGAAGGCGTTGGCCTTGTCGGTGATGGCCACCGTGCCGGCCGGGCCGAGCAGTGGCACCGTCAGGCGCTGGGCGATCGGCCCCGCCGCCAGAATGCCGCCGCCCGTGCCGGGCCCGATGATGGCGACCACCTTCTCGTCGTTGATCAACTGCGTCACGCAACGCGCCGCCTCGGTCGGGTTGGTCTTGTCGTCGCAGAAGACGAAGTCGACCTTGCGCCCGTCGAGGGTGCCGCCGTATTCCTTGATGAGCGAATTGAGCGAGTCACGTTCCGGAATGCCGAACACGGCCGCGGGCCCGCTCATGCTGAACACCGCGCCGATCTTGACGGGCGGCTTGCCCTGGGCCAGGCCCAGCGCGGGCCAGGTCGCGGCCGCGACGGCCAACAGGGCCAGGGCCCTTCTCGTGAATTTCGTCGTGACTGTCATCATGCTTGTCTCCTTCATCGTGGTCGTTGTGTCTAGCGCTTACCGAAGCCCGCCGCTCGCCCGGAGCACCTCGCCGCTGACGGCGTCCGATTCGGTCGACAGGAAGAAGGCCAGGGCCTTCGCGACATCGAGCGGCCCGA
>JAHJOG010000328.1 GCA_018820395.1 Gammaproteobacteria bacterium
GACATCGGCGACGCCGCACGACTGGACACCGTGTTCGCCGCCCACAGCCCCGTCGCCGTGCTGCATTTCGCCGCCCTGATCGAAGTGGGCGAGTCTGTCCGCCACCCGGACCGGTTCTACGAGAACAATGTCGCGGGCGCGCTCTGTCTTATCAACGCCGCGCGCCGGGCCGGGGTTGAGGCCATGGTCTTCTCCTCCACCTGCGCCACCTATGGCGAGCCCCAGCAGATGCCGATGGACGAGACACACCCGCAGGCGCCGCTCAATCCCTATGGCCGCACCAAGCTGATGGTCGAGCAGATGCTGCGGGATTTCGACCAGTATTCGGGGTTCCGGTCTGTGGCCTTGCGCTATTTCAACGCCGCGGGCGCAGACTTCCAAGGCCGGATCGGCGAGTGGCACACCCCGGAAACCCACGCCATTCCCCTGGCCATCGCTGCAGCCCAGGGCTCTAACGCCGGTTTCAAGATCATGGGGCGGGATTATCCGACCCGGGACGGCACCGCCGTGCGCGACTACATCCACGTCCTCGACCTGGCCGAGGCCCATGCGCTTGCGCTGAAGTATCTACTGGCGGGCGGCACCACCGAGGTCTTCAACCTCGGCACCGGCACGGGATCGACCGTTCAGGAGGTGGTCGACGCCGTGGCCCAGGTTTCGGGTCGCCCCTTCGAGGTGGCTGACGCCCCCAGACGGGAGGGCGATGCCCCTGCCCTGGTGGCCGACAATCGCAAGGCTCGCGAGATCCTCGGCTGGAGCCCCCGGTTTGGCCTTCCGGAAATCCTTGAAAGCGCTTGGAAATGGCACGCTGAAGGCCTTCCGGCCCTTCAGCGATCGTCGATATGACAGTTCTTGCCGCAGTGCACACTTTGGGCGCCTCAACAGGTGGCGCCGCGGCACAACACCATCCATAAGACGGCTCAACCCTGCGACGAAATTAGTAGATCGGCCTAGGGTCAGAGGGTAAAGACTGCGACAACCGTAAGGGGCTGCAGCTTGTATTTTTCAGGCACGAAGAACATCACCCTCCAGAGTACGGGTCTGACTGGCCTGCAAGGGGGCGCGTTGTACTCAGGTCCGGCGGTAAAGGGCGGTCACAGGCTCAGCCTAGATATGTGTCGGTTTCTTGACATCGTCATCGCGCTGGCCGTGCTTCTATTCATCGCCCCGCTGATGCTGGTGATCGCCGGCCTCATCAAGCTGCAGGATGGCGGTCCGGCGCTGTTTCGGCAGTCCCGCATCGGACACGGCGGCGAGGCGTTCTACTGCCTGAAGTTCCGGACCATGGTCACCGACGCCGAAGTCCGCCTCAATGCCCTGCTGGCGCGTGATCCTGAGGTGCGCCGGGAATGGGAGCTGGATCACAAGCTGCGCAAGGATCCTCGGATTACAGCCCTGGGCGCCTTCCTGCGTAAGTCGAGCCTGGATGAACTGCCGCAACTGTTCAACGTCCTGAAGGGCGAGATGAGCCTGGTGGGGCCGCGGCCCATCGTAACGGCGGAAATCCCCCGTTATGGTCGTTGGTTCGCCTATTATTGCGCTGTCCGCCCCGGGGTCACCGGCCTGTGGCAGGTCAATGGCCGCAACAATGTCTCCTATCGTCGCCGGGTGGCCCTGGACGTGCTCTATGCGCGGACGGTCGGCGTCCGGCGCTATGTGCAGATCATGGCCGCCACCGTGCCGGCCGTGCTCCTGCGCAGCGGCTCCTACTGAGCCGCACGCACTTGCGATCGTCTTCCGCGCGTCTTGCCTGCGGTCAGTAAAGTAAATGCCGGGGCGGGGGCCTGGTGCGATATGTCTCAAGTCTTCGATCTCGCCAATGACGCCCAGTTGGCGTCCGATCTGGCCCGACAGGCCGGAACCCTGCTCCTGAAGGCGCGCGACCTCACCAGCATCACCGGCAAGCCGCTAGGCGCCTTGGGCGACGCCGTCGGCCAGCAGTTTCTCAGCCATTCTCTGCAGAGCCTGCGGCCGAATGATGCGGTGCTGTCCGAGGAGGCCACCGACGATGTCGCCCGGCTGGAGCGCTCACGGGTCTGGATCATCGATCCCCTCGACGGCACCCGGGAATATTCCGAGGGCCGCGACGACTGGGCCGTCCATGTGGCCCTCTGTGTCGATGGCGAGCCCGTGGTGGGCGCCGTCGCCCTCCCCGCTCTGGATCTCGTACTCGACACCAGCACCCCGCCGAAAATGCCGCACGCGCCGGACGGCCTGAAGATCCTCGTCAGCCGATCGCGGCCGCCGGAGGTCGCCAGCCGGGCGGCCGAAGTGCTCGGCGGCGAACTGGTGGGCATGGGTTCAGCCGGCGCCAAGACCATGGCCGTGGTCCGCGGCGAGGCCCACGCCTATGTCCACGCCGGCGGCCAGTACGAATGGGACTCCGCCGCCCCCGTAGCCGTCGCCCTTGCGGCCGGCTTCCATGTCTCACGCCTTGATGGCGCGCCCATGGTCTACAACCAATCAGATACATACATGCCGGACCTCGTCGTCTGCCGTCCGGAGCTGAGAGACCGGCTCATGGCAGCGGTGAACTGACATGTCGACTGAGCACGCGCTTCACGGTCGAGCAGTCGTCACAGGCGCCAGCGGCTTCATCGGCACGCGCCTCGTCCGGCGACTGTCGCACCAAGGACGCTCGGTCGTCGCGGTTGATATCGCCCCTCCGCGAGAAGTGTTGACGGGGGTTGAGTACATCACCGCCGATGTGC